>CABPCW010000156.1 GCA_902406155.1 uncultured Collinsella sp. | reverse complement strand
GCGAGCAGGCGCTGGCGACGCGCGCGGCGTTTGCGGCGCGCGGCATGGCCTTTGATCATGTGTATTCCTCGCCGTTGGGTCGGGCGCGGCATACGGCCGAGCTTATCGTTGGCGAGGGTCGTTCCATAGAGCTGGTCGATGACCTGCGCGAGTGGCATTTGGGTTCGTTGGAGGGAACATCAAACCGCGAGATGCCGGCGCAACCCTGGGGCGATTATCCGGTTGCCTTTGGTGGCGAGTCGGAAAGTGAGCTTCGCGCACGTATGGTCGCGGCGCTGTCCCGCATCATGGCCCAGCCGCAGCACGACTGCGTGCTGGCCGTCTCCCACGGCTCAGCCTGCCAGGAGTTTCTTAGATGCGTGACTGGCGGGGGAGAGCAACCCGACAACGGTGCCGCGCTTCATTTTGGCTATTGCGACGGGGCGTTTTCGCTCTTGGGTTGGTAACAAACGAAAGGACCCCCTATGAATAAAGACCTGTATCTGGTCCGTCATGGACAGACGATATTTAACCTCAAGCGCATTATTCAGGGCTGGAGTGACTCGCCGCTTACGCAGCTGGGATGCGACCAGGCGGCGCGTGCCGGCGTCTTCTTGCGTGCGCGAGGCATTGAGCCCGATCATGCCTACACCTCCACACTTCATCGCACCGAGCAGACTATCGCCAACTTGTGGCCGGGCTTGGCGTACGAGCGCCTTGATGGCCTGTGCGAGTGGTTCTTTGGCGACTTTGAGGCCGAGCGCGTGATGCTGATGCCCGAACGTCCGTGGCGTGACTTCTATTGCCAGTTTGGCGGCGAGGGCCAGATGCAGGTGCGCGAGCGCATGGTGGCTACGTTGACCGAACTTATGCAGCGTCCGGACCATACGTGCGTGCTCGCGATAAGCCACGGATCGGCCATCAAGGAGTTCATGGATCACGTGAAGGGTGCGGCGGCAGACGAGCGCGACCGTGTGCCGGGCAACTGCTCGGTGCTGCACTTTGCGTTTGATGATGCGACGAATACGTTTGAACTGGTTGAGATCTTTACGCAGGAAGACTACGCGCGCGAGCTGGGGCTTGAGCCGCTCGTGGCGGCAGCGGGCCCGCAGCGGGGATAGCGTTAGAACCGCGCGATTTGGTGAGTGAGCAGGCCCGTCGGAATCTGCGGCGCGGCGCCGCTGACCTGCGCGGTGGGGAATAACGCGGCAACGGTAAAGTTGAACGGTTCTTTGCCCGTGTAGGTGCCGGCTGCGCGGGCCTCGTCTGCCAGGAGCTGTGACGCTCCGGTCAGAGCGGCGGCGTAGGTGGGGTCGTCTGCCGGCGTCGGCTCCGGTGCTTGGTCGAGCATAGCGCGGATGGCGGCAACGGCGTCCTCGCGCTTGACCTCCCACACGCGATGCGTAATGCCCGCGGGGTCGGTGGCGGCATAGAGCGAAGCGCCCTCTTTGGCGGCGCCGAGGATGATATCCATGACGGGCGAGGCCTCGTAGCCGCCGTGCGTCACAAGCGCCTCAGCCTGC
>CABPCW010000155.1 GCA_902406155.1 uncultured Collinsella sp. | reverse complement strand
GCAGCACGTGTGTGCCCTCGCCGGCGCGGGTCGCGGCAGGCGGCAGGCGTTTGAATAATGGATCGCCCGAAAGGTCCAGGCTTATGCTCGCACGGCGCTGACGCAGCGAAAGCAGCAGGTGAACGTCGGGATCGGCGGCATCGACATCGGCGCGACGGCCCGTGACCTCGGCCAGGCGGTCGCACAGTGCGTCCTTGGCGCGCAAAGCCGAGAAGCGCGTGTTGCGCAGCTGCTCGGTCACGCCGCGGGCGGTAATGGCGATGGTGGCGCCGGGGCGGATGATGGTCTCCCAGGCGATGTCGTAAACGCTATCGTACAGCTCGCCGGCATCCTGCGCCTCAAAGCGCTCGAGTACCACGAACACGCGGCTCGCCAGGCGCGACCACAGGCACGCGCGATAGCCCTGCTCGAGCTCGCCCTCAAACGTAGCGCGGCCCTTCAGGCGGCGGACATGCGAAAGCCCGAGCCACTTGAGCTCGTCGGCGAGTGCGGATTCAAAGCCCTCGGGGCAGCTTGCATAAAATTCCATGGGTGACCTCTCTGGTTGCGTCGCTCCATTATATGATGGATGCTTCGTTTGCCATCGCCCTCGAAAGGAACCCATATGATTGATGCGTGCCCCGATTCCGCCGTGCTCTTTTTTGACGTGGACGGCACGCTGACGTCGTTCGATCCCGACGATATGACCGATAAGGACTTCAATGCAATCCATCCGTCGAAGACTGTTGTCGATGCATTTGGTCGCCTGCGCAATGCGGGTCACCAGGCATTTATCTGCACGGGTCGCCCCTTGTGGCTGATTGCCGATGGCCTGCGCGCGCTGAACCCGGCGGGTATCGTTGCCATGGCGGGGGCCACGCTAGAGGTCGAGGGCCGCGTGGCACACGAGGACTGCATTAACGAGGACATTGTTGAGGAGCTCGCGCGTCGCATTACTGTGGCGGGCGGCGAGGCGTTGTTCGAGACGAACGGTGCCACCTATTCACTTGAGCCAGTTGGTGTCGAACAGTCATTTCTGCTAGGCGCCGGCGTGGTGCATGGCGTTGATCAGATGCGCGTCGATGGCCGCTTGCGCGTAGGCAAGGTGTGCATTAACGCGTGCGACCTGGCTCGCGTAGCCAACGATGACGGCTTTATCGAGCGCGAGTTTGAGCTGTGCAATACTGGCGGCCAGAACCGCGAGCTGAGTCCCAAGGGCATCGACAAGGGCGTGGGCGTGGCGCGAGCGCTGGAATACCTAGGTCGCACCGGCAACGCGCGTACCTTTGGCTTTGGCGATTCGGGCAACGACCTGGGCATGCTCGCTGCGGTCGAGACGGCTGTCGCCATGGGCAACGCCATGCCCGAGGTCAAGGCGGTCGCCGACTACGTGACCGACGATGTCGCACACGACGGTACCGTCACCGCCATGCAGCATTTTGGGTTGATTTAATAAATGGCCGGGTCGCCCGCAGTGGGTCTCGGGCGATGTCTCGGACAGCTGCAGCTCCAATGTTATCGACGGAAAG
>CABPCW010000154.1 GCA_902406155.1 uncultured Collinsella sp. | reverse complement strand
TTTAAAAAGCTCAGCAGAATAGCTAGATTTTTTGTACAAAACATCTCGGGGGCAGGGACGTTCGGCCGTGCGCGGGCGCCCGGTCGGCGGCCCGTTCTGGGCGCGCCTCAATCGTAGCCCGAGACGGGCCCGGGCTGACAATTTCGACTGTAATGGACGTTCTTGTTTGACTAGTCGTTTAAGAACGTCCCCAACGACTACATAGCATGAGAGTGGATAATCTCCCGGTTTGAGCCTGCATTCAAGCTCAAAGTGGGAGATTATCCACTCTCATTTGTTGTATGTCCGAAAATCCACGCTCGTTTAAATTCTGCCTACATTTGCAGGAACAGTTCGTGGAGGCGGGTGTCTTCGTCGAGCTCGGGGTGGAAGGTGACGCCGAGCTGGTTGCCTTGGCGGGCGGCGACGATGCGACCGTCGACTTCGGCTAGGGCCTCAGTGTCGCCGTGCACTTCGACGATGCGGGGCGCGCGGATAAACGTCAGCGGCACCTCACAGTCGATACCGCCTACCTGCCCCTTGGTGCGAAAGCTGCCGAGCTGTCTGCCGTAAGCATTGCGCTCAACGAGCACATCCATGGTTGCCAAGCGCGGCGTCCCCTTATCGTCGTGGGCGGCAAGATCGCGCGCCAACAGAATCAAGCCGGCGCAGGTGCCCAGGACGGGCATGCCCTCAACAATGCGGGTGCGAAGCTCATCGAGCATACCAAGCTCGGCAAGTAACTTGCCCTGAACGGTGGACTCGCCGCCGGGGAGGACCAGGCGGTCAAAGTTCTGCTGCAAATCGGCCGCCTGCCTCATCTCGATACAACGTGCGCCCAGCTCGGACAGTCTTGCCTCGTGCTCGGCAAAAGCGCCCTGGACCGCCAGCACGGCGACCGTTTGGTCTGCATAATCGCTCATGTGCGATCCTTTCTGCTGGACTAGCGCCCGCGCTCCTCCATGATGATCTCGATTTCGTCGGCGTTGATGCCCACCATGGCCTCGCCCAGGTCCTCCGAAAGCTCGGCGATGAGCTTGGCGTCGGTGAAGTTTGCCACGGCCTTGACGATGGCGGCGGCGCGCTTGGCGGGGTCGCCGCTCTTAAAGATGCCCGAGCCAACAAAGACGCCCTCGGCGCCCAGCTGCATCATCAGCGCGGCGTCGGCGGGGGTCGCGACTCCGCCGGCGGCAAAGTTTACGACGGGGAGCTTGCCCGCGGCATGGACCTCGCGCACCAGCTCGACCGGAACCTGCAGCTGCTTGGCTGCCTCAAAGAGCTCGTCGTCGCGCAGGGCAACAACGTCGCGGATCTGCTTTTGGATCTTGCGCATATGGCGCACGGCCTGAACGACGTCGCCCGTGCCCGGCTCGCCCTTGGTGCGAATCATCGTGGCGCCCTCGGCAACACGGCGCAGTGCCTCGCCCAGATCGCGGGCGCCGCAGACAAACGGCACGTCAAACTGGGTCTTGTCGATGTGATAGACATCATCGGCGGGGGAGAGGACCTCGGATTCGTCGATGTAGTCGATTTCGATGGCCTGCAGGATCTGCGCCTCGACAATGTGACCGATGCGGCACTTGGCCATGACGGGGATGGAGACGGCCTCTTGGATGCCCTTGATCATCTTGGGGTCGCTCATGCGCGAGACGCCGCCTGCGGCGCGGATGTCGGCCGGAATGCGCTCGACACCTTGAACATTGCTTTCTCGTTCTTTTCCTTTAAGCGTATG
>CABPCW010000153.1 GCA_902406155.1 uncultured Collinsella sp. | reverse complement strand
AAACACTCAAGAGAAACGGTTGCGTCCCCCAAATGGATGACCCGCGGGCGCCGCTGCTCAGCCCGCTGCGGCTGCCGGCTCCGATGCTCAGCACGATGAAGCTGCTGCCAAGGCCGCACTTAAGGCTGCCGAGATGGAGGCAAAGCTCGCCGCCATGGATCCCGAGAAAGCGGCCAAGGTCCGTGCGGCGCTTGCCGCCAAGGCCGCCCGCGACAAGCAGAAAAAGGAGGCGTAAGGTCCATGGCGCATCGCTCCGTAATTCCGTTTGGCCCGCAGCACCCGGTGCTGCCCGAGCCGCTTCATCTGGACCTGGTGATCGAGGACGACCGCGTCATCGAGGCAATTCCTCAGATCGGCTTTGTGCACCGCGGGCTCGAGAAGCTCACCGAAAAGCGCGACATGCACCAGTTTGGCTACATCGCCGAGCGCATCTGCGGTATCTGCGCTGTGGGCCACAGCTGCGGCTATGCCAGCGCCTGCGAGCGCATGCTCGGCATCGAGGTGCCCGGCCGCGTGCAGTATATCCGCACCATTTTGCACGAGCTTTCGCGCATCCACTCGCACCTGCTGTGGCTGGGCCTGCTCGCCGATGCCTTTGGCTTCGAGGCGCTGTTCTATCGGTCGTGGACCCTGCGCGAGCAGATTCTCAAGATCTTCGAGAGCACGTGCGGTGGCCGCGTGATCCTTTCGATTAACGAGATCGGCGGCCTTAAGCACGACATTGAGGACTCCGAGCTAGCGGGCATTGTCCAGACGCTCGATGCCATGCGTCCCGACTACGAGGCCCTGGTGCATACGTTTTTGGACGACGACAGCTGCGGCGAGCGCCTGCATGGCGTGGGCGCGATCAGCAAGAAGGACGCGTTGGATCTGTCGATGGTCGGCCCGTTCGGTCGCGCCTCGGGCGTGGATTACGACGTGCGCATGTTTGGCGACGGTGCCTATGCGGACCTGGCTGCGTTTGAGCCCATCGTTGCTACCGATGGCGATTGCTATGTCCGCTGCCAGGTGCGCTGTGCCGAGGTCACGCAGGCCATGGACATCATCAAGGAGCTTGTGGGCAAGATTCCGCACGACGGTATCGGCGGGCGTACCAAGCTCACGCCGGCCGATGGCGCGCGCGGCGAGGTTGTGATTGAACAGCCGCGCGGCGAGGCATATTACTATGTGCGCGGTAACGGCACCAAGAACCTGGACCGTTTCCGCGTGCGCACGCCGACGTCGCAGAACCTGGCGGGTCTGACGCATGCGCTGCAGGGCGTGCTCCTTGCCAACGTGCCCATGATTATCCTGACCATCGACCCCTGCATTAGCTGCACGGAAAGGTAGGCGCGGCATGAGTTTGCTGACATTTGCCAAGACGGCCTTGGGCTCTATGGTCAAGCAGCCGGTAACGGTGTGCTATCCGCAGGAGAAGCTCGCGCCACCCGAGCGCTTGCGCGGGCACATCGTCAACGACATGGACGTGTGCATCTGCTGCGGCATGTGCGCGCGGCGTTGCCCGGCGGGCGCGCTTGCGGTCGATCGCAAGGGCGGAACGTGGTCGATCGACCCGTACGCTTGCGTGGTGTGCGGTGAGTGCATCGAGAGCTGCCCCAAGCACTGCCTGACTATGGACACCGCCCGTACCCCGGTTGCGGCGGACAAGACTCCCACGGTAGAAACCAAACCGGAATAGCTCTGGAATAGAGCTGGAATAGGGGCCGGCTCGGGGCGCAGCCCTGAGGTTGCTTTTCTTTTGCAGGCGTTTTCTT
>CABPCW010000152.1 GCA_902406155.1 uncultured Collinsella sp. | reverse complement strand
GAGCACTGAGGAAGTATCCGCGATTTTGCGTGTGTGCTACGAAACCGGGGACGGACAAACCTACTCCGTCTCGCCCGGTCGAGCGCCGCGGGCCAGGGCGTCCTGGTACTCCTTGA
This sequence comes from uncultured Collinsella sp., assembly GCA_902406155.1. GTDB lineage: Bacteria > Actinomycetota > Coriobacteriia > Coriobacteriales > Coriobacteriaceae > Collinsella. The sequence goes on along the minus strand of CABPCW010000152.1, from coordinate 1,642 downwards.
CTGCCTTGATACGCTGCATAGGCTTGAGTCGCTCAAACATGGTGTTGCCGTGCAGGTGATCGATCTCGTGCTGCAGGCACACGCAGAACAGATCGCCCGTGGCCTCGTAGCGAATAAGGTTGGCATCCAGGTCGTACGCTTCGACGACAACATGGTCGGGACGCTCGATCTCGCAGCTAATGCCGGGGATAGACAGGCAGCCCTCGCTATACGGCACCAGATGGTCGCTCTGCTCAACAATGACAGGGTTGATAAGCACGTACGGGTCATAGTCGTTCTTATCGGTATAGTCGCAGTCGATGGTAACGAGCTGAATAAGCTCACCGATCTGCGGGGCAGCCAGGCCGCAGCCGCCGTTCTCGAACATCATCTTCTTCATCTTCTCGGCTAGCGCCTCGATCGCTGGGGTGATCTCCTCGATGACGGCGCACTCCTGGCGCAGACGAGGGTCGGGCGACAGTACGATTCCGTTGGCTTCCATGGACATCCTTTCGGGTTGTTACATCAAATCATAGGCGTCGACGTCAACGCTCACGCTCACGCCGCGCACGGAGCCCACCTCTATGAGGCAGGCGTCGATATCATCAGAGACATGGTACCCTACCGGCGACTTCACAAGCAGATGGAAGCGGTAACGGTCCTTGGCTCTCTCGATTACACACGAAGCAGGGCCCAGTACCTGCGGCACGGCGCTCCCCGCCCGCAAAAAGTCAGGCGCGGCGGCATGCCAGCGACGCTTGAGGAGCTTCGCGATGCGCCCGATATAGTCTCGCGCGTCATCCGCGTTCGTCGACCATACCAAGATGTTGGCCAGGCGCACGAACGGCGGGTACAGCGCGTCGCGGCGCTGGTCCAGATCGTAGTCGGTAAAGATCGAGCGGTCGTGCTCGGCGACGGCGCGAATGACCGGGTCCTCGGGCAGGTAGGTCTGGATGATAACCTCGCCGGGGCGATCGCCGCGGCCGGCGCGGCCCGCCACCTGCTCCAGCAAATCGTAGGCGCGCTCCCCCGCTCTAAAATCGGGCAGCTTGAGGGCAAAGTCGGCATTGACCACGCCCACAAGCGTGACCTCGGGAAAGTCGAGGCCTTTGGCGATCATCTGGGTGCCCAGCAGCACCGCGCAATCGGCGGCATCGAACTGCTCGAGCAGCTTTTTGTGTGCGTCCTTGCCGCGCGTGGAATCGGCATCCATGCGAATGATGGCGACATCCTCGGGCAGCATCTGATGCAGTGCGTCCTCGATCTGCTGCGTGCCCAGGCCCATTTTTGCCAGGTAGCGGCTGCCGCACTTGGGGCAGCGACTCGTAGGCGCGGGATACGGCTGCACGCGCCAGGACGATCCGCAGGTGTGGCATTGCAGCGTGTGCGTGCGCTCGTGGTACGTGAGCGCGGTGGAGCAGTGGTTGCAGGTGGGCACGCAGCCGCATTCGCGGCACATAAGGAACGGCGCAAAACCGCGACGGTTGTGCAGCAGCACGGCCTTCTCGCGGCGCTCGACTACGCGCTCCAGGCCTTCCATCAGCGGTTTTGAGAACATGGAGCGGCTGCCGTGCGAAAACTCGCGGCGCAGGTCGGCAATGCGGACCGTGGGCAAGACCGCGTGCCCCGGGCACAAAAGCGGCAAAAATATGGCGAGAGGCTT
>CABPCW010000151.1 GCA_902406155.1 uncultured Collinsella sp. | reverse complement strand
GTTTTCGAGAAAACTTCGGAAAATTCGAAACATTTTTGCTGCCGCTGACGGTGCCGCCGCGGAGCCGGTTGAGGTGCACGTCGCCTCGCTCAAGGGGCCGACCTCGATTGGCCTGGCGCAGTTTATGGACCAGGCCGCAAACGGCGAGACGGACAACGAGTTCGACTTTGCGATCAACACTGCCGCCGACGAGATTGTGCCCAAGGTCATTCAGGGTGATGTCGACATTGCCCTGGTGCCGGCCAACGTGGCGAGCGTGCTCTACAACAAGACCGAGGGCGCGGTGCAGGTCATCGACATCAACACGCTGGGCGTGCTGAACGTTGTGACGGGCGACGCGAGTGTGGCCTCGCTTGGCGATCTGGCGGGCCATACCGTCTACATGACGGGCAAGGGCACCACGCCGGAGTACGTCATGAACTACCTGCTGGAGCGCGCGGGCCTGACCGGCCAGGTGGCGCTTGAGTTTAAGAGCGAACCCACCGAGGTGCTGTCGGCCCTGCTTGCCGACCCGTCCGCCGTGGGCGTGCTGCCGGAGCCATTCAAGACCGCTGCCATCGCCAAGAGCGAGGGCAAGCTGTCGGCACCGGTGAGCCTGACCGATGTGTGGGACGAGCTCGCGGGTGACACGGGCTCCCGTTTGCTGACGGGCGTGACCGTGGTGCGCCGTGCCTTTGCCGAGGAGCATCCCGAGGCCGTTGCGGAGTTCTTGAGCTGCCATGCGGCGAGCGTTAAGGCTGTCAATGCGGCGCCGGCAGACTGGGCGCAGGCCGTGGTCGATGCCGGCATCGTGGACAACGCCAAGATCGCCGAGAAGGCGATTCCCGGGTGCATGCTTGTCTGCCAGACGGGCAAGGATATGAAGGCGGCGCTCTGTGGGTACCTGCAGGTGCTGGCCGATGCGGACGCGAGCGCCGTGGGCGGCAAGCTCCCAGCCGATGATTTCTACTACATGGAGTAGCCCGTGCGTGCGTTTGCTCGACAAATGACAGAGCGTATGAAGGCGGTGTCGGCAGCAGGTGCCGTCGCCGCCTTTTGGCTTGCCGTGTGGATGCTGGTGGCGGCGCTGGTGGCGCAGCCGCTGATCTTGCCGGGGCCGGGTGCTGTTGCCTTGGCGCTGCTGCGCTTGGTGTGCGATGGCGGTACCTGGGCGATTTTGGCGGGCTCGGGCGCGCGGATACTGGGTGGGCTGGCGCTTGCCGCGGTGTGCGGCGGCGTGCTTGCCGGGGTTTCGTCACGTTCGCGGGCGTTTGCGCACCTGGTGGCTCCGGCGCTGTCGTTTGTAAAGGCGACGCCGGTTGCCTGCGTGGTGGTCCTGCTGCTCATTTGGTTGGGGTCGGCGCGCGTGAGCATCGCGGCAGTCTTTTTGATGGCGCTGCCGGGCGTGTATTTTTCGCTGGCCGAGGGCTTGGCACAGGTGAATAAACCGCTGGAGCAGATGTTCCGTCTGCATGGCGTGCGCGGCTGGCGCCTGTTTTGCGCCCATACCTGGCGCGAAGTCCTGCCGTTTGTGCTTTCGTGCGCCCGCGCCGTGATCGGCATGAGCTGGAAGGCCGGCGTGGCGGCGGAGCTTATCGGCATGGCGACGGGCACCGTGGGTGAGCGCATCTATCAGGCAAAGCTTTTGATTGAGACGGCTGATTTGCTGGCGTGGACCGTGCTGGTCGTTGCCGCCTCGTGGGCGTGTGAGCGCGTGCTGGTGTGGCTGCTGCGGGTTTCGGGACCCGTGGCGTGGCGCGCGGCCGTGCGGGCAAAACCACCCGTAGTGCGCATTAAATCAGCCGG
>CABPCW010000150.1 GCA_902406155.1 uncultured Collinsella sp. | reverse complement strand
GGAGGTGACCCCCATGGGGGTGCTCAACGACCGGGAACACACGGTGGAGGTGGTGTTCGACCGGCAGCTGGAGGGGTTCCCGGTGTGTGCGAGCAGGACGGCTGTGGCTCGTGCGACAGCTGCGTGCGCGTCGCGCGCCATACGCATCCCGACGTGCACTATTACACGCCCGAAAGTGCTACGGGCTACCTCATTGCCCAGACCCGCGAGCTGCTCGATGACGTGCCGCTGGCGCCCATCCGTGCCAAGGCCAAGGTTTACATCATCGACCGTGCCGAGCAGCTGCGCGCCAACACCGCCAACGCGCTACTCAAAACGCTCGAGGAACCGCCCGAGGGCGTCATGTTCATCCTGTTGGGCACCTCGGCCGACGTGATGCTGCCCACCATTGTGAGCCGCTGCCAGTGCGTACCGTTTCGGCTGCTGTCGCCCACTGTGGCCGCGCAGGCCGTGAGCCGCGCTACCGGTCAGGATCCCGCGCGCTGCCGCATGGCCGTCGCTGTGGCGGGAAGCCCCACGCGCGGCATCGAGTTCCTTAAGAGCGCCGAGCGCCAGGACGCCCGCCGCCAGATGGTCCGCGCCATCGATTCGCTCATCGCTGCCGACGAGGCCGATGTGCTCAGTCGCGCCAAGTCGCTCATCGTCGCCGTCAAGGCGCCGCTCGCCGAGGTCAAGTCCACGCAGGAAAAGGTGCTCGAGCAAAATGCCGACTACCTTTCGCGTGGAGCATTGAAGCAGCTTGAGGACCGCAACAAGCGCGAACTCAACGCGCGCGAGCGTTCGGGTATCATGGAAGCGCTGGCGAGCGCGCGGACGCTCATGCGCGACGTACTGCTGACGCTTCAGGATGAGGCGGCAGACGTTGTGAACGAGGACGTGCGCGACACGATCGGGCGGCTTGCCGCGGCGACGAATGTTGCGGGTGCCACCCAGGCGCTCGAGGCGGTTGCCACGGCTGAGCGCAACATCGCCAGAAACGTTACTCCCCAGCTGGCCATCGAGGTCATGCTGTTCGATATCAGGAAGGCACTGAAATGCCGTTAGTCGTACCCGTTAAGTTTACCTACGCCTCGCGCGACCTGTGGTTCGACCCACAGGATCTGGATATCCTTGAGGCCGATTATGCCATTTGTTCTACCGAGCGCGGAACCGAGATCGGCCTGGTCACGGCCGACCCCTTCGAGGTGCCGCTCGACGAAATCGGTCAGCCGCTCAAGCCCGTGTTGCGCGTAGCGAGCGACATCGACCTGCAGCTTGCCGACGATCTGGCTATCCAGGGTGACGAGGCCATGGTCGACTTCCGCCGCCTGGTCAAGGAGCTCGACCTCGAGATGAAGCCGGTCGGCGTCGAGTACCTGTTTGGCGGCGAGAAGGCCGTGTTCTACTTTGCTGCCGAGGAACGCGTCGATTTCCGTCAGCTCGTCAAGGACCTGTCCTCGACGCTGCACATTCGCGTCGACATGCGCCAGATCGGCGTGCGCGACGAGACCCGCCTGGTGGGCGGCTATGCCCAGTGCGGCCAGGAGCTCTGCTGCACGCGCTTTGGCGGACAGTTTGAGCCGGTTTCGATCCGCATGGCAAAAGAGCAGGACCTGCCGCTCAACTCGTCCAAGATTAGCGGCGTCTGCGGCCGCCTGATGTGCTGCCTGCGCTACGAGTTCGAGGCGTACAAGGACTTTAAGAGCCGCGCGCCCAAAAAGAAGACACTTATCGATACGCCACTTGGCAAGGCGCGTATTCAGGAATATGACACGCCGCGTGAGCAGCTGGTGTTGCGCCTGGAGAACGGCAAAGTCTTTAAGGTCAACTTGGCCGATATGACGTGCTCGGAGGGCTGCAAAAAGAAGGCCGCCGAGCAGGGCTGCAGCTGCCGCCCCGACTGCGTGACGCGCGACGTGCTCGAGCGCATCGAGTCGCCCGAGATGCGCCTGGCGCTTATGGAGCTCGACCGCGAGAACGGCGTCGACGTGGGCGATGGCCTGTCGAGCGCCGACCGTCTGGCCGGCACGTCGATGCCCAAGCGCCGACCGACAAGCCGCGAAAGATCCGCGATGTCGACC
>CABPCW010000149.1 GCA_902406155.1 uncultured Collinsella sp. | reverse complement strand
CGGGATTACACGGTAGGCGAGTGGGCACACTTCCGTCGAGCAGGCGCCCTGCCTCGGCACGGCTGATGCCCGGACGCGCCAACATGGGATTGGCCGCCACGCCGGCCACGGCATCATCGCTAAGCGCACGGAAAAGCTCCGACATAAACCATATCTGATAACCTTGCGGATAGTCGCTCCAAGTACCGCCAAGTACGATGAGTTCGATCTTGTCGGTCGCATGCCCCATCTGCGAAAGCGCGGTCAGACGAGCACTCACCTGCAGATACGGATCGAAGCAGTTTTGCTCCGCGCGGGCGCACGCCGGCTCGGCGTGCAGATAGCTTTTGGGCATGCGCAAGTCGTTGGGGCAAAACAGGCAATCGCCCGAGCACGGCCAGGGCTTGGTGATGACGGTAATGGTCGCCACGCCTGAAGCCGTGCGGCGCGGCTTCATACGCAACACCTGCAGCAGTTGACGCTCAAGCTCGGCGTCGATGTTCCACCCAGCCCAACGAGCCGGCTCCTCACGTTTTACCCGCTGGTAGAACGGCAGCAGACGGCGCTTGGCCAGGTCGCGTTTGTCGGCACCCTCGCGGCGCGCCTCGGCATGTATCAGTTTGACGAGCGCCTTATCGTCCACGGTCTCGCCGCGGCGCAGGGCCTCGAGTATGTTCAAGATAATCTGTTCCATGCCCCCATTGTAAAGGCAAAGGTGCCGAAGCCAATCTCGGCTTCGGCGCCTTCATCAAACAGCGCGGCTACGTTTGCGGGTCTCCGAAAACCGCATGTCACTCCGAATCAAACGACATGTCGCCCGAACCGACCTTAAAACGATACGTGGCAGATTTATCACCGTTGTCGAATTCAAGATTCAAAATGGTCTCGCCGTCGTAGCCAAGCGGAAGGAAATCGCTCTCGAAGTCGCCGCTGCCCACGGTGAGGCTCGCCTTAAAGCCCGTAGAGTTCGGAACCGATATCTCCACATCGCCCGAGTCCACGCTTACGTCCATCGACTTCGCGGGGGCCTGGTAGAGCTCGAACGTCACATCGCCCGAACCGACCTCAGCACTGAGCGCATCAGTCACGCTGCCCGTAAACTCTACATCTCCCGCACCCAGGAAAAGGTCAAAACCATCACAGATGACACCGGCAATCTGCAGATCACCCGAGCCCACGTGCGCGTTGATCCCCTTCAGATGTTCGGCAACACGGCGCGGCAGCTCGACCGTAACTGAGCGATCGATTGCCTTACCGTCATCACTTCCAAACTGGGAAACCTTGAGCGTCGAGTCCTCGACGGATGCGATGTTTTGCGTCGCGGCCTTGGAGGCATCCATACCCTTGGCAACGCGTCCCCGCTCGATAACGCGAGCCTTGTTGCCATCAACAACCTTGACGTCCACCGAAGCCGCATTGATATCGAAATCGAGGTAGCGGAACTCATCGGCATCAAAAGTCGTGCTCGAAAGCTGCTGAGGCCGAGCGGAATAGTTACCGCTATTCAAGGAATCGTCCTCGTCAAACATATCGTCAAAATCAGACAAATGGCCAGATAGAATACCGGTCGTACGCACAATATCGGAATGAGCCAATAGCCGCGAAGCGCCAAAGACAAGCCCGATAATGAGCACAAACGCCCCGATGCCAACGCCCAGGCGCACCTTAGACTCACGCGAGAGCTTCATCATTCATCACCCTCTTTGACACTCGGCTCAGCGCTGGTCGCGGTAGCCGCGTCAGTATCAACCGCAACGGAAACATCCTGAGCCCTAACTGCCACCGGCGCCGGACCAACCTGAATATCCCCGCGTGCCCAGTCGCCATCGAGCGCACGCGCCACCCAGTGATAGATGGGGATCGTAAAGAAAATCAGTGCAGCAAAGGGGCCGCCACCAAACAGGAACATCAGCAAAAAGAACAACAGCCAGCACACGGCCCAATACGGAAACGACTGGAACGGACCTTTCACCGGAGTCGGATTGACCGCACCGGTGCCCGTCACCTGCGCCGTCGCGGCGTTAGCCGCCTGCGCGCTCCAGCTTGCAGCTTGCGCCGCCTTGGCAGCCGCATCACTTGCCTGCGTTGCCGCCTCGGTTGCGCGTGCCGCCGCCTCGTGGGTACGGG
>CABPCW010000148.1 GCA_902406155.1 uncultured Collinsella sp. | reverse complement strand
TCTGCTCACAGAATCCTCGCCCTGCTCCAACACGCGGCGACGCAGGGCGGCGGAAAGCGCGTGCGCCCACAGGCCCTCGGCCTCGGCCAGGCGCTGTGTAGCGGGAGCGTCGGAGAGCAGGCCCTCAGGTGTATAGCAAATGACACTCGAGCGCTTGACGAACTCCTCGACCGAAAGCGGGTTTGAGAACATGGCGGTGCCGCCGGTCGGAAGCGTGTGGTTGGGGCCGGCAACGTAATCGCCAAGCGGCTCTGAGCTCCAAGCGCCCACAAAGATGGCGCCGGCGTTGCGAATGCCGCCGAGCAGGCCCATCGCATCCTTGCAGTGCAGCTCCAGGTGCTCGGGCGCCACGGTGTTCACCGCCTCGACGGCGGCAGCCATGTCGTCGGCCACCACGATGATGCCCTCGTTATCGAGCGAGGCGCGCGTGATCTCGGCACGCGGGGACTGCGCCACCAGAATGTCGATACCCGCCTCGACCTCGCGCGCAAACTGCTCGTCGCAGGTCACCAGATAGCAGGCTGCCAGCGGATCGTGCTCGGCCTGGGCCATCAGGTCGGCAGCGACCACCATGGGCTTGGCCGTGGCATCGGCCAACACGCAGACCTCGGACGGGCCAGCGACCATGTCGATACCCACGTCGCCCGAGACAATCTGCTTGGCGGCGGCAACAAAGGCGTTGCCCGGGCCGGTAATCTTGTCGACACGCGGAATGGTCTCGGTGCCGTACGCCAGCGCGGCCACAGCCTGGGCGCCGCCCACCATATAGATTTCGTCCACGCCGCCGAGCTTTGCCGCGGCAAGCGTATACGGGCTGATCAGGCCGTCCTTTTGCGGCGGCGTCACCATGACCACGCGTTTGACGCCGGCCACCTTGGCGGGAATGGCGTTCATAAGCACGGTGGAAGGGTACTGCGCACGACCGCCCGGCACATAGATGCCGGCCGCCGCGAGCGGGGTCACCTTAACGCCGAGCATCGTGCCGTCCGGGCGCGTGGTAAACCAGCTCTGCTCGACCTCGCGCTGGTGGAACTCGCGGATCTGGCGTGCAGCTTTCTCCAACGCGGCAACAAAGGCAGGATCGAGGCCTTCGAGCGCGGCATCGATCTGCTCCTGCGGCAGACGGAAGCTCTGCAGCTCAACGCCATCAAAACGCTGGCAGTAATCGCGCACCGCGGCATTGCCGTTGGCGCGCACGTTGGCCACGATATCGCGGGCGGCGTCGACGATGTTTTGCGGCAGCACACCCTTGCGGTTGAGCTGGTTGGTAACGAGGCGCTCACCGGGAGCAAGCTTGATGGTCTTCATATCGGTATCCCCTATCGGTCGAGGTTGTGTTCGAAAAACGAGAGGCCGAGCGGCGGCGCCAATCGGTCCGCAGCCCGGATATGGGGGCGCCCGTGCGCACTCGCGCTATTGTGCCGAGCCCGCGACGGGCTCAAAATGCTTGTCCTTCACGGCAGCAGCCAGACGATCGGCCAGGTTGCGAACGCGCGGATCCAGGCGCGCAGCACCCGGGTTGACGAAGAAGCGGGCCGTGCAATCCATGATGCGGCCGGTGATGACCAAGTCGTTGTCGCGCAGGGTGGCGCCCGTGGCGGTAATATCCACGATGCGATCGGTCATGCCGACGATGGGGCCCAGCTCAATGTTGCCGTGCAGGGAGACGATATCGGCGTTCACGCCGCGCTCGGCATACCAGGCGCTCGCGATGCGCGGATACTTGGTGGCCACGCGAAGCGACCCGCGACGGGCATAGTTGCGCTCGGCCTGGCCGGCGCGCCACGCGGGCTCCGCCTCGATAAAGGTGCACAGGCCGTAGCCCAGATCGACCAGCTGCAGCAGGTTGAGGTCGGCCTCGATAAGCGAGTCCCAGCCGCAGATGCCGCAGTCGGCACCGCCGCAGCCCACAAAGGCGGGCGCGTCGCTGGGGCGCACAATGACAAACTCGATATCTCCGATCGCGCCCTCACCGGCACGCGTGTCGCGACCGCGCACGATCAGGTGACGACCGGGGTCACGCAGCTCAGAGACATCCAGGCCCGCGGCCTCGAGCACGTCGAGTGTGTCGGCTTTGAGCGAGCCCTTGGGCACGGCAATGCGCAGCGGGCCCTCGGCGCCACGGCCCACGGCGTGATCGCCGTCGGAAGCTTTCTTGGTCTATTGCCGTG
>CABPCW010000147.1 GCA_902406155.1 uncultured Collinsella sp. | reverse complement strand
GAGCACAACCTTGCCAAGGTTGGGGTCGCGGGTTCGAGCCCCGTTGTCCGCTCCAACTATCTTACGCGGTTCTAACGAACCGCGTTTTTTGTTGACGCTGCGCGGGCCCCGGGCACCCCATCTTGCCCCTCAATCGTCGGTCGCGTACATAAAGTACGCTTCCCTCCTCTTTCGCGGCAACCTGGGGCACCCGGAGCCCGCTCGCTGTCGTGGCCGGGGAGTAAGTCTTCCGTTCTTTTCACTAATCGATCGATTCGTCCCAGGAGGCTCGAACCCGAGAGGGAGCGAGCGTTTTGGGGCGTGGCTGCGGCGTTGTTTGCCGCGAATGTCGGCTTTGGGCGTATCATCGTGGGCATCTCGCAAAACCTCGTTGTAAGGGAGACACATCCCATGGCCACAGAAAAGTCCTCTTCGCGCTCATGGATGTCCGATGCCGCGATTTATCAGATCTACCCGCGCTCGTTTAAGGACTCGACTGGTTCGGGTTTGGGCGATATCGCGGGCATTACCCAGCAGATGGACTATCTTGAGCGGCTGGGTATCGAGGCCATCTGGCTGAGCCCGTTTTACCCATCGCCTCATGTCGATGGCGGCTATGATGTGGCGGACTACTGCGATGTCGACCAACGTCTCGGCTCGCTTGACGACTTCGATGACATGATCGCCGCGGCTCACACGCGCGGCATCAAGGTCATCGTCGACATCGTGCCCAACCATTCGTCCAACCAGCACCCCTGGTTCAAAGCCGCTCTTGCCGCCGGCCCCGGATCGCCCGAGCGCGCCCGCTATATCTTCCGCGATGGTCGCGGCGAGCATGGCGAGCTGCCTCCCACCAATTGGAATGCCAACTTTGGCGGCCCCGCCTGGACGCGTGTTGCGGACGGTCAGTGGTATCTGCACATGTTTACGCCCGAGCAGCCGGACTTTGACTGGTCATGCCCCGAGGTTCGCGCGTTCTTTTGCGATGTTCTGGCGTTTTGGAGCGATCGAGGCGTCGATGGCTTTCGCATTGATGTGGCACACGGTCTCGCCAAGGATTTCGACCGCGATGATCTCGACCAGTGGCATCTCGCCGAGGGCGATGACATGGTTGACGACGGCACCCATCCGCTGTGGGATCGCAACGAGGTTCACGAGATCTATCGAGAGTGGCGCCGCGTGTTCGACCGCTATAATCCGCCACGCAGCGCCGTTGCCGAGGCGTGGGTGCTGCCCGAGCGCCAGTATCTCTACGCGCGTCCCAGCGAGCTTGGCCAGACATTCAACTTTGAGTTTGCCAAGGCCACTTGGACCTATGATGACATGCACGCTGCAATCGAGGAGGGCTTGAAGGCGGCCATCGAATCCGATTCCGCCTCGACCTGGGTACTCTCCAACCACGACGTGCCGCGCGTGGCGACGCGCTATGCCCTGCCGCAAATCAAGGCGACGCGCTACCACCAGATTGCGCTTGACTGGCTCTTACGCGACGGGTCGTCTTATGACGAGGACCGTGAACTCGGCGAGCGCCGCGCGCGGGCGGCCCTTTTGCTCGAGCTGGCGCTTCCGGGCTCGGCATACGTGTATCAGGGTGAGGAGCTCGGCCTTTTTGAGGTGGCTGACATTCCGTGGGCTGCACTCGAAGATCCTACTGCGACCAATACGCGCGGACCGAAGCGCGAGAAGGGGCGCGACGGCTGTCGTGTGCCCCTGCCGTGGGTGGCGGCGGACGATCCCGCGCAGGGCGGATCGTTTGGGTTTTCGCCGGCAGACGCCGATGCGGCGCCCCATCTGCCGCAGCCTGCATGGTTCTCCTATTATGCTGCCGATAGGGAAGAAACGGACCCGACATCGATGCTTGCGCTCTATCGTGACGCCCTCTGGCTGCGGCGCAAGCTGCGCGGGTGCGCCAACGATCTTGCGTGGCTCGATCTTGACGGGCGCACCGGTCTTGCGGATGGTGCCGAGGGCGCTGAGGGCGGCGTCATCGCCTATCGCCGCGACAACGGCTGGGCGTGTGTGACGAACTTCGGTGCAGCACCCGTGGAGCTGCCGGCGGGTAGGGTCCTGCTCACCTCATCACCGCTTGCAGATGGCAGGCTCGCGCAGGACAGCTCTGCCTGGATCATGCTCGCTGAGTTGTAGGGGGCCTCTTGCGGCGAGCTTGCGTTTGCCTACACCTTCCGTGGTGGTTGATGTCTTCGCGAGGTTCGCGAGGGCGTCGCAAAACTTTTCAAAAAAAGTTCTTGCATTTGGGTGGATCATCCCGTATATTAAATCCTCGCAGGCGGACATGGCTCAGTTGGTAGAGCACAACCTTGCCAAGGTTGGGGTCGCGGGTT
>CABPCW010000146.1 GCA_902406155.1 uncultured Collinsella sp. | reverse complement strand
CCGCACTCCCCCGCCGCGAGCCGCGATCTGGGGACCGCCGTTTCGAACACCGCGAACGCCGTGGGCACCTTTATCGCCCAGGGCGCCTCGGCCATGCGCGAGATGAACGCCGCGAAAAAGGCACTTGCCGATGCCCGTGCCCACCTGGCCGAACTTGAGCAGCGCATTGCCGACCAGACCGAGGAACTCGAGACGCGCCAGGATATCGCAGGCCGCTACGACCAGATCGTCGCCGACCAGCGCCAGGCGATTGCCACGGCCCAAAAGACTGCAGCGGCCGCCGAGATTGATCGTGATGCCCACGCCTCCAAAGCGACAGAGCTCAAGGGTCAGCTCGAACAAATGAAGACAGAGGATGACGCGACTGAGCTCCGTCTGAAGGCCGCGCTCGATGCCGTGGAGGCCCGCGAGGCGAGCTCGCGCGAGACCGGCAACCGCCTCGTTCGACGTCTTGAGGATTCCAAGCGCATCCGCGACAAGGTGAAGGCCGAGCGAGACGCCGGCATTGCGGCCGCACAACAAACCGTCGACGCCACGCGCGCCCAGCTCGAGACGCTGCGCCATGAGTATGCCGAGCTGCAACGCAATCCCTCGGCAAATCCCGCCAACTATACGGTGCGCACCAGCGAGCTCTCGATGCAGATTTCCGACACGGCAGATGCCCTGCGTAAAGCCGAAGAAGATGTCCCGCGTATCACCGCCGACCTTGAGCACTCGCTTGCCGCAGCCGAGCAGGCCGTCGAGCAGGCTCAAGCCCCTATCGCCGACGCAAAACGCGCGCACCAAGCCGTGACGACCGAAGCCGATGCCGCGCGCGACGAGCTGCAGACGGCGAAGACAGCCGCCGCGACTCGTCAGCGCGAACTGCGCGAGAAGATCACTGCCGAGGACAAGGCACGCCGCGACCAGGAGCAGAGCATCGCCAACGCCCAAGCAGATGCCGCACATGCGCAGTCGATCATCGAACAGGCGACCGAAGTGCACGACCACCCAGAGATCACTGAGTCGCTTGCAGGATCCTTGGCCCGAGACAAAGCCGAACACACCGAGACCGAGCGAGAAGTCGCCCAGCTCGAGGCCACCGAGGACGCGGTGCGCGAACGTACCCGCGACTCACGCATCAAATTCACCGGCGCCATCGTCTGCATTGTCGCCGTAGTCCTCGTGATCATCCTCATCTGGCTGTTCGCGAGCAAGTAAACCACTCCCCAACGACCACAAGGAGTGTCCCCAAGTGCCGGCACAAAAGGAACGTCCCCAAGTGCCACATTGACAGCCAAGGCAACGCCGATGTTTTGGCACCGACAGCGAAAACCCGCCAGAGCGAGCAAGGTGCCTTGAAACAAGGCGGCATTGACCTTCTGGTCATGCCGCCGAAGTTGAAAGGCAGATTGCCGCTCTGGCGGGTTTGCAGCGTCAACTGGTTACGCGGTTTGGTAAAACCGCGTAACTACAAAGGTCGCGCCCTTGAAGTTGAACGTCAGATTATCCAAATGCGGCCCGCGCAGCGTCGAGCAGTTACGCGGTTCGTAGAACCGCGTAACTAACAAATGAGCATCGCGTCGCCAAAGCTGAAGAAGCGGTAACGTTCTTCGATGGCGGCGGCGTAGGCATCCATGATCTGGTCGCGGGTGGCAAGCGCACTCACGAGCATCATGAGCGTGGAGCGCGGCACGTGGAAGTTCGTGATCAGCGCATCGACCACGTGATAGGTCGAGCCGGGCATGAGGTAGAGCTGCGTCGTCGCGTTCTCGCGCACCACGATGTCACCGCGGCCGAGCGTGTCGGCGCCGTCCTCACGGCCCTCAAAATAGCGCGCCGTCACAGCCGGATCGGACACCGGCGCGTCAGCGTCAAACGCGCTCTCGAGCGAGCGCACCGCAGTGGTACCAACGGCGATCACGCGATGCCCCTCGGCCTTCGCCTTATGCACGGCGTCGACCACCTCCTGCGACACGTGGTAGCGCTCGGTGTGCATGACGTGCTGCGTAGGGTCGTCCTCCTCCACCAAGCGGAAGGTATCAATGCCCACCTCGAGCTCGACGGCGGCAAACTTGGCGCCTTTGGCCTCGATGGCAGCCATAAGCTCGGGCGTAAAGTGCAGACCCGCCGTAGGAGCGGCAGCCGAGTGCTCCTCCTTCATGGCGTAGACGGTCTGGTACTTCTCGGGATCGCCCTCGTAATCGGTAATGTAGGGCGGCAGCGGCACGTGACCGGCAGCATGAATGGCCTCGTCGAGCGTGCGCGGCTCGCCGGCGGCATTGCAGCCGGCCGGCTCAAAGCGCACCAGACGGCCTCCGCGGCTATCGGTGACAAAGTCGATGACCTCGGCCGTCAGCACCACGGGAGCC
>CABPCW010000145.1 GCA_902406155.1 uncultured Collinsella sp. | reverse complement strand
GAGCAGCTCGCTGTTGTCGGCCGTGAGCTGCTGCACGCGGCGAGCGCCGAGGCAAACCCCCGGCGCGACATCTCAAAATCAAACGCGCGCATCGCTAGCACGTCCCCTCGTTAGGCATCGACCAGGCGTGATGGTCGGTATGCAGCAGTTCCTCGGCCAGCGGCGAGAGCGGCTCGCCCAAGAACTCGCGGTAGCACGCCTGGACATCGGGGTTCTCGTGCGAGAAGCGAATGTCCGCAGCGGCATCCAGACCCCACAGCACCTGACCGCGCTCGGCTGCCAGCTCACAGCCGTCGTGGATGGGTTGACCGCCGCCACCGACGCAGCCGCCCGGGCACGCCATGACCTCAACGAAGTCATAGCTCACGCGGCCGTCGCGAATCGCGTCGAGCAGACGGGCGGCGTTGCCCAGCCCGTGCGCTACGGCGACGCGCACCTTGGTGCCATCGATATCGGCCACGGCTTCCTTCCAGCCGTCCAGGCCGCGCACGTCGGTAAAGAAGTCGGCGTCGGGATTCTTGCCCGTCACCAGGTAATATGCCGAGCGCACGGCGGCCTCCATCACGCCGCCCGTGGCGCCAAAGATCACACCCGCGCCCGTGCCAAAGCCCAGCGGCGTATCGAGCGGCTCCTCAACCAGCGTATCCACGCTCACGTGGTTCGCGCGGATCATGCGCACCATCTCGCGCACCGTCAGCGCAACGTCAACGTCGGGCGTGCCGTCCTCGCCCACCATGCTCGGCAGCGCGCACTCGGCCTTCTTGGCCGTGCACGGCATCGCGGACACCACAAACAGGCGCTCGGGCTCCACGCCCAGCACCTTGGCGTAGTAGGTCTTGGCGATGGCGCCGAACATCTGCTGCGGCGACTTGGACGTGGACAGGCTATCGACAAACTCCGGATAGCGTGCCTTTACAAAGCGTACCCAGCCCGGGCAGCAGCTCGTGAACATGGGCCAGCCGCGGCTGTCGCCCTCGCCCTTGGCGGCCTTACCCAGGCGCTCGAGCAGCTCGGAGCCCTCCTCCATAATGGTGAGATCAGCCGAGAAGTCGGTGTCGAACACGTACTCAAAGCCCACGCGGCGCAGCGCGCAGGCCAGACGCTCGACGGTAGCCTCCTCGCGTGAAATGCCGAGCTCCTCGCCCCAGGCGCTACGCACGGCCGGCGCAATCTGCACCAGCACGATCTTGTCGGGATCGGCGATGGCGTCGAACACGGTCTCGGTATCGTCACGCTCGCGCAGGGCGCCCGTCGGGCAATGCGTAATGCACTGGCCGCACGCGACGCAATCGGTCTTGCCGATCGGCGCACGCCCGCGGGTGCCCACGGCGGTATGCGTAGCGCGGTTGGTCAGGTCCCAAATCCCTAAGCCCTGCACGCTCTCGCACACCTTGATGCAGCGCATGCATTTGATGCACTTGTCGTTATCGCGGATGATGGGGAAATCGAAGTCCCAGCCCTCGCGCGCCAGGTGCTGCTCGTACGGCAGATAGAAAATGCCCAGGTCGTTGGCGATGGCCTGCAGGTTGCAGTTACCGCTGCGCACGCAGCTCGCGCACTGCGCATCGTGCTGCGACAGCAGCAGCTGCACGTTGGTGCGACGGGCCTCGCGCGCCTTGGGGCTGTTGGTGTGGACCACCATGCCGTCGAGCACGTAGTTGTTGCAGGCGGCAACCAGCTGGTCGCAGCCCTCAACCTCGACCACGCACACGCGGCAGCCGCCGATCTCGTTTAGATCGCGCAGATAGCACAGGGTGGGAATCTGGATGCCGACGGACTTGGCTGCGTCCAGGATCGTGGTGTGCTCGGGCACCACGACCTCGCAGTTATCGATAGTGAGCTTGACCATGTTGTGCGCTCCGTTTTCGGTGTTGTCGCTGACAGTGGTTTTGTTGGGCTCTACCATTCCAAGTTCCTCCCTCCGCGGAACGCACCAAAGCCAAAGTGGTCGCAGCGCAGGCAGCGGCTCGCCTCCTGGCATGCCTCCTGTTCGGTAAGACCCTGCTCGACCAGATTCCAATCGTGAATACGCTCGCCCGCCTCGCGCTCGCCCAGCTCGCAGCGGCCGCACTCGTGCTTACCCTTAAACTGGACGGTCGGCAGTTCGACCTCGAGTTTGATCTTGTGATCAAAGCCCAGGTAGCGGTCGATGTTTGCCGAGGCCACGCGGCCGGCGTTGATAGCACGGATGACGGTGGCGGGACCGGTCTGGCAGTCACCGCCGCTAAAGAGGCCATCGAAGTTGGGCACGGCGCCATCCGAATCGGTGACCACGCAGCCCCACTTACAAGCGATGCCCATGTCCTCAAACGGCTTGGAATCGATGTCCTGGCCAATGGCCACAAACACGCGCTCGCAGGCAGCTTTTTTGCCCTGCAAACGCTCCCTTATGTTGCG
>CABPCW010000144.1 GCA_902406155.1 uncultured Collinsella sp. | reverse complement strand
AGCGCGTCGCCGCCGACATGGCGCAGCGCCGTGAGGCGCGCACTGTCCGCGAGGCCGAGGCCCGCGCACTCGAGGGCGTGGCCCAGACCCAGCCCAAGAAAAAGAAGAGCGGCGGCGTTAAGCGCTCCCGCGTGACCAAATCGCCCCAGGGCATCAAAGTCTCGATGCCCAAGAAAAAGAAGTAGTTCGCTGCCTTCAGGGATGATTTTTCTGGCGATGTTGAATTGGTGCCTTGCGCTTGTGGGGCCGTGTCGATGTTATGCTCTAACCTCGATTGTTTGAATTGCTTCGGAAAGAGGATGCCGTGATCTGCCCGCATTGCCTAAAGACCATCGAGGACGGCGCCTCGTTCTGCCCCTATTGCAACGCATACGTTGGTCCGGGCGATGGCCCCGAGCATACCGAGTTTGTGTTCTGCGACGGCTGCGGCGCCCGTCTGTCCCCGCATGACCGTACCTGTCCCAAGTGTGGACGCCCCGCGCCAGGTATCCTTTCCGAGGACGCGGCCGCATCCGACCTGGCCGCAGGGCGCACGGCCGGCTTTCCGCGCCTGACGCAGGAGCAGATCGATACCGAGGTGCCCCACGCACCGGCATCTGCTGCCGCGGTGCTCTCCGACGCAGCCGACCCCAACGAGACCTGCGTGCTGCCTGCCTTCGATAAGGACTTTGGCATCCCCAAGGTCGATATCCCCACGCCGGTGTCCCTGCGCGATGATGCCCAGCCTAAAAAGCAAAAGCCCAAGCGCAAGGTCCACCCCGACGAGGACGCCTATCACAAGCACAAGCGCCATATCCCAAAACCGCTCATCGTCATCGCGGTGCTCGCCGCCGTGTGCGGTGGTGCGTATTGGTTTGTGACTGCCGATCCCATGGGCGTCATGCCCGGCTTCTACGACCAGTTTGGCCAGGCCGCCAAGACCACCTTCCCGTCGCGCCAAAAGGGCGAGGCCACCGAGAAAGAGCCCAAGCAAGAGGATACGTCCGAGGTCGTTCAGGAGGAGACCGTCTTAACCGACGACCAGCTCTACACCAGGCTCGACGGCCTGTACCAGACCATCGTGTCGTACAGCGACGAGGACCAGATCGGCGAGGTCATCGATTCGTTTAATAACGGCTATCTGCGTACACCGCTTTCCACCCGCCAGGAGCTGTCACAGAGCGCCTATGCCCTGCGCGACCAGATTAAAAAGACCCAGGATGAGCTCAACAACCTCAAGGTTCAGGACGACACGGTCTATGCGGAGGACATCGATCATCTAAAGCAGCTTGCCCAGTGGATGTACGAACGTGTCGACGTGATCTGCCAGAGCTGGGATATCTCGCTGTCCATTCCCGACGGCGAGTCGCTCAGCGCCCGTCAGAGCGAGATCCTGGCGCCCATCGCACAGGGCGGCAACAGCGCGCTTAACCAGTACGACGCCAACGTGAGCGCATGGAGGCCGCAGCAGCGTTCGTAATTTGTTGCCCTCCAGCGGCATAACCTGCGTGCGCAATTGATGGAAGCCCGTGCTTATTGCTACAATTCGTACAAATATGCTTTAAACGCACGAGGAAGGAACCACATGTTTGGTTTTAAGAAAGAGCTCTATACGCCCGGGTACCAGCTCGTCGGTGACGAGTGCGCGGTGATCGAGACGTCGAAGGGCACCATCAAGGTCAAGTTTGACGGTGAGGGCGCCCCCATCCATGTGGCGAACTTCTGCGAGCTTTCCACGATGGGCTTCTATGACGGCCTTAAGTTCCATCGCTATGTGCCCGGCTTTGTGATCCAGGGCGGCGACCCCAATACCCGCGATATGTCCGGCGCCGACGTCGCTGCCGGCCTTGAGGGCCCCGACGGTATGCCCGGCACCGGCGGCCCCGGCTACTGCATCAAGGGCGAGTTTGCCACCAATCCGCGTAACAGCCATGTTGACGGCGCGCTTGCCATGGCCCGCTCCATGGATCCCGATTCCGCGGGCTCGCAGTTCTACTTCTGCCTGGGTGCCCAGCACAACCTCGACTCCGGCTATACCGTCTTTGGCACCACGGTCGAGGGCCTCGACGTCATTTCGCAGCTGCGCGCCGGCGACGAGATCGTTCATGTCGAGATCGTTCACGAGTAAAGGGGACTTCCTTGAATAGCCAGCTGATCCAACAGGGCCGCGCCGCTTATCGCGCGGGTGATTTTTCCGCTGCCGCCCAGATGCTTGGCGCGGCAAAGACTCCCAACGAGATCATGGGTGAGGCCGACCACCTGCGTGGCAACGCCCTGATGCATCTGGGCATGTACGCCGAGGCCGCCGAGGCCTACGCTGCCGCCCTCAACGACGGCGCCTATGGCAAGCGCGGCGCCCTGCTCACCAACCGCGGCAAGGCACTCGCCGCGGTGGGCGACTACACCACGGCTGCCCAGGCGTTCTCTGCAGCTACCCAGGATGCTTCCTACGCCACGCCTTTTAAGGCCTACTTGGGTCTGGGCAACGCGCTGTTCAGAT
>CABPCW010000143.1 GCA_902406155.1 uncultured Collinsella sp. | reverse complement strand
GATAATGGCGTCGCTGGTCTCGCGCGTGGTGCCGACGGCCAGCGGCGCGGCGGCTTCGCCCGGCTCATCGCCCACGCTCGTTTCGCGCCACATGATATGCGGCCCGCAATCAAAGCAGGCATCGGGCTGCGCGTGAAAGCGACGGTCGAGCGGATTGGCATACTCCGCGGCACACTCGGGGCACATGGGAAAACGGTCCATCGAGGTTGCCGCTCGGTCATAAGGCAGCGATCGGATGATGGTAAAGCGTGGGCCGCAGTTAGTACAGTTGATAAAGGGGTAGTGATAGCGTCGGTCGGCGGGATCAAACAGCTCGCGCAGGCAATCGTCGCAGATGGCGATATCGGGCGAGACGAGCGTCGTGTGCGCGGTCTGGTCCTGCGATGCTACGATGCGAAAACCCTCTTCATTGGCGGCATCCCAACCGTTGGCTGCCAGGTCCACAACCTCGACATGCTCTACGCGGGCTGCCACAGGCGCATGCTCGGAAAGCGCGGCAACAAAAGCATCGAGCGCACCGGCCAGAGCATGCGCTTCGATATGCACGCCGTCGCCCGCGTTGAGCACCCATCCGCAAATGCCATGCGCCATGGCCTCGCGATACACAAACGGCCGCATGCCAACGCCCTGCACAATGCCCGTTACATGAATATGCACATGCCGCATGCGACACCCCTCATCAAAACCGACCAAATAGGGACAGGTGCGCTACAGCCCCAGGCTCTGCTTGGTGGCGGCGCACGTGAGCTCGCCGTGCTTAACGCCGCGCAGGCCCAGCAGACGGTCGGCTAGTTCGTAGACGCGCTCGCCGCGACCCTTGAGCGCCAGAATCTCCAAGCAGTTGTGGTGATCCAGATGCACGTGCATGGTCGATACGATCTCGTCGGTGTAGTCGTGCTGCACTTCGTCCAGACGGCGCGTCAGGTCGCCGGTATGGTGGTCGTAGATCATGGTGAGCGACCCGATAACATGCTCATCGGGCGTGCGCATCTGCTCCTTGGCGATCGAGGCGCGAATCAGGTCGCGCACGGCCTCGGAGCGGTTGGCCACGTCGCCGCGGCGCGCGATCTGTTCGTCAAAACGGCGCAGCAGGTCGTCCGGTGCGGTAACCGAAAAACGGACCAGCTCGGAGCCGGAACCACTACAGTGGCAGCCCGCGTCACCGTCCGCCCCGTGCGGATGCTCGTGCTCGTACCCGCAGCCGTGCTCGTGTTCGGCCACGTTACACCAGCTTCACGGAGCCGACGGAGTTGTGGTCGGCCTCGATGGCCTCTTCGTAGCCCTCGAGTGCGTCGTGGGCCTCGTGCAGCGCGGCCATGGCTGCCTCGAGCTTGGCGCCGATGCGCTCCATGTCAAAATTCTCGGTCGCATGCAGCAGCTGATGGCTCCACTCGTGAGCGAGCTCGATGGTGTCGTCGACCTGCTTGACGCTCATGGCAAGCTGGCTCATGTTCATTCCAACATCATGCATGGGAAATCTCCTTTTGTATGGGGCAGTTCAGTGGTTCAGATTTTACTACGCCCACTCTGTGCGCAGCTGCATAAGAAAACGGGTGCGAGTCTGTGCGACTCGCACCCGTTCACTGGGGGCTGTTTGTAACTACCATACTATCCGTGGTCGCGCGCGCCGCACCCGGCAGTCCGGCGAGCGGTGCAAAACCGCTCATGGACGGCGGGTAAGTAACAAGCGTATTACAGATGCTTCTCCAGCAGCGCCTGCAGCCTCGCCTTGGGCAGAGCGCCAACCGAGCGGTCAATCTCTTCGCCGTTCTTAAACACAATCAGCGTGGGGATGCTCATGACGCCATACTTCATGGCCAGGTCCTGGTTATCATCGACGTTGCATTTGGCAACGGCAAGCTTGCCCGCCAGCTCATCGGCTACCTCGTCTACGATGGGCGAGAGCGATCGGCAGGGCCCGCACCAGGGCGCCCAAAAATCGACCAGCACGGGCAGGCTGTCGTTAACGATGGAATCGAAGTTCTCGGGGGTAATCTGCTTAATGTCAGCCATGGTGACCTCCATAATACGACGCGGCTCGGCCGCGTAAAACTCAGTACGACCGTGCTTATACCCAGCCGCCCGCAAAGCAACCACTCGCGGGCAGCTCTTTTATATAATGGTGGGCACGCAAACGATTGGAGAGCGCATGTCCACGTCACAAAGCCAGAAAAAAGAAGCCATCGCCCAGGCGGCCGAGCAGGAGCTAACATCGCTTGCGGTCCGTGGCGTGCGCATCGTGGGCAACGCGTGCTCGCCGATCGTACTGGTCAAAGGCGATTTGGACGAGGCCGAGCGTTCGGGTGGCGAGCTTGCCGCCGGCCCGGATGGCGCGGCGTTGCGCAAGGCGCTTGGGGCCATCGGCTACGCGCCCGAGGATTTTTGCGTGCTGGCAAGCGTCGCCGGCGCAGGCGACGGAGCGGTCGCGGTGGGCGAGACTCTGCCGTGCGAGGTGCTGACATTGCAGGCAGAAGAAAAAAGAATCTAT
>CABPCW010000142.1 GCA_902406155.1 uncultured Collinsella sp. | reverse complement strand
GGACACCAGGCCCTTGTCTGCACCCACCCGGACGGACACGCGCCTGTCGCCGTCGCGTCCGCAGCTCCGGCCCCGGCCGTCCCCGCGATCGCGTTTATCGGCTACCAAAACTCGGGCAAGACCACGCTCGTCGAGAAGGTTATCGCCGAGCTCACCCGCCGCGGCCTGCGCGTGGGTTCGCTCAAGCATCACGGGCATCACGGCTTTGATATCGACGTGCCCGCTAAGGACACCTGGCGCCATCACCAGGCCGGATCCAAGCACGTGGGACTCATCTGCGCCACGCGCTGGGCGGAGTACGCCGACACGCGCGAGGAGAACGAGATGCCCGCGCGCGAGCTGCTGTCGCGCTACAACGATGTCGACGTGGTGATCATCGAGGGCTACAAGACCGAGGGCTTCGACAACATCGTCGTCGCGCGCTCCGGAGTCGACCGTCTGCGCGGCAAGAGCTCGCTCGACCTGGTCGACGGCCACACGCTGGCCCTTGCCTGCAACGAGGCCCTGGCGCGTCAGGCCTTCGACGCCGGCTTTGCAACCCGAGCCATCAACATCAACGACGCCCGAGCCATCTGCGATCTGATCCAAGATCATCTTTAGGGGTCGACGCTGCGCTGCCATAACATGCCAAATAGGGACAGGTTTATTTTGGCAGGTTTTATCTGGGCAAACGTCATTTCCACCACAAAGGGGCCAGGCACCTTTGTGGTGGATTTTGCTTTAGTAGATGTGTGGGACATGCCTTACAATCTACCAAGTAGTTCATGACGGGCGAAAAACGGAGAAAAGGGGCTCGATGCGTCCTTAATGTTTCATGTGGATAGATTGATTTGACAGACGGTGGCGAATGCCCGCCGTCCGCATTCGTACGAAACAAGGAGTCTCCATGCTCGCCTCTCTTTTCTCAAAGTCTCAATCATCGCTGTCCGTGCAGGCCAAGCGCCTGGTGGCAATGCGCTTTCTCATCTACACCGGCTTTCAGACCAGCTACTTTATCGGCGTCATCGGAACGCTCACCTATGCGGATGACGCTTCGGTCGTCGCGACATCGCTGGCCGTCCTGTTCATGAACGTTTTCGTGATCCTGGGATCCTTTGCGGGCGGCGCGGCGCTCGACGCCTGGGGCCCGCGCCGTCATTTCTTGCTGAGCATCATCGGCGCTCTCGCAACTGGCACGGCAATCATCGCCTTTGGTAGCGCGACCGGCGTCGTCCTGCTCGGCGCGGTGTTTCTGGGCTTTGTGATGGGATTCGCCCAGCCCATCGCCACGTCCTATCCGGCCTACCTCACCGACGATCCTGTCGAGCTCAAAGACATCAACTCCGCCATCGCCATGTTTTCAAACGTGAGTATCATCGTTGGCCCCACGCTGGGCGGCTTTGTCGCGGCGGCTGCGTCGTCGCGCGCGGTGTTCGTGCTCATGATGCTCTTTACCGTGCTGGCGCTCGTCGCCGGTTGGGGCTTTAGGCCGCAGACCAGCCATGTCGCCGGGGATGCGGATGCCGATTCGGCAGAGGAAGGGGAGCGTGCGGGACAAAGCTCCAACCCCAGCACGTCCGCCCACGCCACCTTCGCGACCAGCATCAAGACGGTCTTCACCAACAGCGTTCTCGCCCTGCTGTTTTGCATCATTTTTCTTTCGAACTTTGGCTACGGAGCCTTCGATCCGCTCGAGTCGTTCTTCTACCGCGATGTCCTGCACGTCGGCGTTGAGTGGATGGGCTGGCTTTCGTCGGCCTGCGGTGTGGGCGCGGTGCTGGGCGCCGTGGTTGCGCTTCGGATGCCGCCGCACCTGGTCAACCTTAAAACGCTGCTTGTGGCGCTTATGTCCGTGGGCCTGGGAAGTCTGCTCTATGTGGGGACGCCGTACGTGGGCGTGGCCCTCGTCGGCCAGATCGCCCTGGGCATAGCTTGGGGCATCGTCAACCCGCTCCACAACACCATCGTGCAAACGACGGCTCCGCTCGAGCAGCTCGGCCGCGTCAACTCGGTCATGGGCTTTGGCAACATGTTCGCCGGCGTGGCCCCTCTGGCGGTTGCACCGTGGCTGGCGGCGACATTTGGCGTACAACAGACGCTCGTGGGGGCTGGCATGGTCGTGACGGCGGTTCCCACGGCGCTGCTGCTGTTTGGTCGATGGCACTTGGATCGTGCCGCAAGGCAGTAAAACCATCACAACATTCGGTGAAAATCGCGATTTTGGCGAAAAGCGTCGAATGTTGTGATGGTTTGGCCCGCAAACGTCACTTCCACCACAAAGGGGCCAGGCACCTTTGTGGTGGTTTTTGCTTTGGCAAGCCGCGCCTGCGCCTTGGTATACCATGTACGCCGTTCACGACCACACCCCACACCGCCGCACAACCCAGAAAGGCCCCCATGGACGCCACCTTCAGCCACATCAAAGCCGTGTTCTGCGATATCGACGGCACGCTGCTCACGAGCCAGCACACGGTGTCCCCGCGCACCGTGGCGGCGATCCGCGCCCTGCGC
>CABPCW010000141.1 GCA_902406155.1 uncultured Collinsella sp. | reverse complement strand
ATTAAATTTTAAAAGTACCGGTCTTGCTGTCGGTCTTCTCGTCGCGCATCTTGATGACGCGGGCGGGGACACCGGCCACGACGGCACCGGCGGGGACGTCCTCGACGCACACGGCGCCGGCGGCAACGACAGCGCCCTTGCCTACGTGCACGCCCTCCAGGACCACGGCGTTGGCGCCAATCATAACGTCGTCCTCGATGATGACGGGCGTGGCACTGGCGGGCTCCACAACGCCTGCCAGTACGGTGCCGGCGCCGATGTGGCAGTTCTTGCCCACGGTTGCGCGGCCGCCCAGCACGGCGCCCATATCAATCATGGAACCCTCACCAATGACGGAGCCGATGTTGATGACGGCGCCCATCATGATGACGGCGCGGTCGCCAATCTCGACGCGGTCACGGATGATCGCGCCCGGCTCGATGCGGGCGTTGATGCCCTTAAGGTCGAGCATGGGCACGGCGGAGTTGCGGCAATCGTTCTCCACATCGTAGTAATCGATGGAATCGGCGTTGGCGTCCAGGATGGCCTTAAGCTCATCCCAGTCGCCAAAGACGGTCTTGCCGCGACGACCGCCGTAGACATGTGCGTCGCCCCAGGCAACCTTCATGCCGGGCTTCTCGCGCACGTACAGCTTGACAGGCGTCTTTTTGGACGCGGTGGCGATGTAGTTGATAATCTCTTGTGCATCCATCTCGGCTGCGTTACTCATATGCTGTTTCTCCTTTGCGTGGATTCGGTTGATACCTGGTTAGGCGAACATGACCGGGTCGAAAGTATAGAAGCCGGGTTCGCGGGTGATGAGCTTCTGCGCGGCTGCCAAGGCACCGTTGACGAAGATCTGACGGCTCGTGGCGCGGTGAGCGAGCGTGACCTCCTCGTCCTGGCCAAAGAAACTCACCTCGTGCACGCCGGCGACGGTGCCGCCGCGCAGCGAGTGCATGCCGATCTCCTTGGGGTCACGCGCGCCGCACATGCCCTCGCGGCCATAGACGGGGTGGTAGCCTGCCTCGGGTTCAGCTTCGACGACGGCGTCGAGCAGCAGCTTTGCGGTGCCGCTGGGGGCGTCGACCTTTTGGTTGTGGTGAGTCTCGACAATCTCGCAGTCAAAGCCGGGCAGCTCACGCGTGGCCTGGGCCACTAGATGACGCAGGGCTGCGATGCCGATGGAGTAATTGCCGGAGTGCATGACGCGGGCGTTCTGGCCCAGCTCACGCAGGCGGTTCATCTGCTCGGGAGTGTAGCCTGTGGTGCCCGAGACCAACGCCGCGCCCGTGCGCTCGACATAGGCGACGACGGCGTCAAAGGTCACGACGTTCGAGAAGTCGATAATCACATCGGCAGCCGGTGCGCTCTCGAGCTCGGACAAGTCGAAGCCGATCTGGGCGACGATGTCAAAAACGGGCTGACCGGCGGCGTTGACAATGCCCTCGGCGGTAGTGCGGATCAGCGAGCCCATGCGGCCCGTTCCCATAATGACGGTCTTAATCAAGCAGACCAGCTCCCTTCAGAGCATCGGTAAGTGCGGCTCGCGTGTCGTTGGCCATGGGGCACAGCGGCATGCGGTAGTTTGCCTCGATCATACCCATCTGGGCGAGCGCTTCCTTAACGGGGATGGGGTTGACCTCGCTAAAGAGGGCATTGATGAGCGGCTGGCCGGCAATCTGGATATCGCGGGCGCGCGCTACGTCGCCGTCCAGATAGGCGCGGCACATGTCGTGCACGAGCTGCGGCTGAACATCGGCCCACACACTGATGGTGCCCGAGGCGCCCAGGCTCATGAGCGGTACGGTAAGTGCGTCCTCGCCCGAGTACATGCGGAAGTCATCGGACAGCAGGTGGGCGATCTTGGCTGCGTAAGCGACGTTGCCTGAGGCTTCCTTGATGCCCATGATGTTGGGGTGCGCGGCCAGGCGCTCCACGTTGCGCACGCTGATGCCGCAGCCGCAGCGGCCGGGGATGTTGTACAGGATGCAGGGGATATCTACGGCATCGGCAACGGTCTTAAAGTGCTGATAGATGCCCTCTTCGTTGGACTTGTTGTAGTAGGGGGTGATGAGCAGCAGGCCGTCGGCTCCCAAGCCCTGGTAGGTGAGCGACTTGGTGAGCATGGTTTGCGTGGAGTTGGAGCCCGAGCCGGCGATGACGGGGACGCGTCCTGCAACATGCTTGACCACGGCGGCGACGACGGAGTTGTCCTCGTCATCGGTCATCGTGGCGCTCTCGCCGGTGGTGCCCAGGGTGAGGATAGCGTCGGTGCCGTTTTGCAGGTGGAAATCGATAAGGCGCTCGAGCGCGTCAAAGTCGACGCTTCCGTCCTTTTTAAACGGCGTGACGAGGGCGACGATCGAACCCTCGAGGTTGCGGATATCCATGTTCTTCTCCTTCGCTTCCGCGATCTGGATGCGTTTGTTCCACTGAGCGGCGACGGCCAGACGCTCGTCCGGGTCTATAATATGATAGTAGTTTTTGATCTCTGTTTGATTTTTTTCAGCAT
>CABPCW010000140.1 GCA_902406155.1 uncultured Collinsella sp. | reverse complement strand
GGCATCGACCTGCGCCGACGCCCCTAAAGTAGACACACATTTTGTCCTATAAGCCGATTGGCTCGCATACCGGACCTGGCACGGTGGCGCTCTTCTTTATGGGCGACAAGCGCGTGGATTAATTTGCCCCATCACATCGCTGCATGATTGCTCAAACGAAAACGGCCCGCCTCACGTTTGTGGGGCGGGCCAAGATGTTTTGCTAGCGTTTCTTTCCGCGGAAGAAGAAGCCGTGCAGTGACGGCTTGAGGCCGCGGTTGGCGCGACGCTCCTCGATATGATCGTGGATCGAAGCGACGCGCTCGATAACCTCGTCGGGAATCGGCACGTCGGGATTCATGTTCTCGACCTGGCTGACCTCGGCGGCGGCGACCTGGTCGATAATGGGCACATCGTCGTGCGAGATGACAGGCGTGGCGTCTTCTTTCATCTTGCGGTAGCGCTGCATCATGTCGGTCTGTAGCTGCTGGGCCGAAGGCGGTGTCCAGATGATGGCGTTGGCACCGGCGGCGATGGTCTCGCGGATGCTCTCGGGCGTCTTGCCGCCCGGCGCGATGAGCGGCAGGTTGGGATAGTGCTCGCGCAGTTCACGCAGGACCTGCGGCGTGTTTTTGCCAGCGGCGATGTTAAGAATCTTGGCGCCGGCGCGCACCTTGGCGTGAGCATCGTCGTCGCAACGTACGACCGTGGCGATGACGGGGATGTCGGCGATGTTGGTGATGTGCTCGACCATCTCGGCGGTGGCGGGGGAGTTGACCACACAGCCCGCCGCACCCTGCATCTCGGAGACGGCTGCCATCTGAACGGAGCGCTTGCCGGTGGTGATGCCACCGCCCACGCCTACGAAGACCGGGCACTCGGCGACGGTCAGCAGCGCCTGCGTAATGGCGGGCTGCGGCGTGAAAGGGTAGACCGCAAAGACGGCATCGGCGTTGGAGTTGCGGATAACCGCGACATCAGTGGTGTAAATGAGCGATTTGATACGACGGCCGAAGAGCGTGAAGCCGCTGGCCTCCTCGATCTCGTCGGGCATGCGGAGGGCCGCCTTGCGCAAACGCCCGTCGATGGGCAGGGGCTCCATAGGGAGCAGGCCGTTGGGCGTGACGGCTACCTGGGGCTCGGTGAACTCGTCTGCGAGCTCGACCTCGGAGAAATCGACCGAGGCGACGATGTCCTCGTGAACCTCGGCGGGCACATCGATGGGAGCTTGGTCGTTTGCCGCGGCAGGCGTGTCGAAGGAGCTGGTGCCGACGAAGGCGTCGACGCGCTCGTTTAGATCGTTGAGGGTATCCATGGAGGCTCGATTCTATGTGATGACGGCCGGCAGGGTGCCGGCAGCGTTGTGCTTGCTAAATCGTTTGACGAGTTGATTTTTCCCCGCCGCGTCCTCCGTTAGACCGAAGGGCGGCGAACGTGAAGGAGCTGTGGTGGCGGTGATCGAGGTGCTATCTTGAAAGTCCCGTTTAAAAGAGAGGTGACGCGGTATGGAATTTTCGGCAATGTTGGGCTCGATTGGCCTATGCGTGGGCGCAATCGTAGCCGCCGCGGTCATCTACTTTGTGGTCACGGCCATTAAGGGCAAAAGGGCCGAACGCAAGGAGCGCACGATGCTTAAACAGCATCGCGACCAGCAGGGCAAACGCGCACGGAGATAGCTTGTTGAGTTTTGGATCCGTGCGCTAGCTGCGTTTTCGGATCAGGGCAATGTAGAAGCCCTCAAATTCGCGGCTGGGCGGAATGGTGAGCGTGCCGGGCAGGCCGTTGGCGATGGCCGATACCTGACCCGCGGCAATGGCCTCGGTCAGGGCGTTGGACTCGATGCGCGGCTCCTCACCAGCTTCCTGGGCACGGCGTGCCTCACTTTCGCTTGGCGTGCCGTCGAGGGGGATGAGCTCGCAGTCCATATGCTTGTCGAGGGCTTCTTGCAGGGCGTCCTCGTTTTCCTGCGGCAAGATCGAACAAGTCGAATAGACGAGCGTGCCGCCCGGTTTGAGGGCTCCCATGGCGCGGTCCAGAAGCGCACGCTGCGAGCGGGCGCATTTGACGAGCAGCTGCTCGGTCAGGCCGCGCAGGCTTTTCTCGTTGCCGCTGATGACGGTGCCCGTGCCGGTGCAGGGAGCGTCGAGCAGGATACGGTCAAAGCGGAAGAACTCGTCGAGCTCGCGTGCGTCGATGCGCATGACGGGCACGTTTTTTGCGCCTTGGCGGTGGAGGTTGGCTTCGAGCTTCTCGGCGCGGGGAATGCTCATCTCGCAGGCGGTGAGGTGTGCCTGGCCCTGGGTGAGGGCGGCGATCTGCGTCGTCTTGCCGCCGGGGGCCGCGCACATGTCCAGGATGTCCTCGCCGGCCTGGGCGCCCAAGACCAACGGCGGCATCATGGACGACAGACTTTGCAAGTAGATCTTGCCGTCGCGGTAGATGTCGAGGTCCCACAGGTCGGAAACCTGGGCCTCGGGCAGGATGGAAGCGTCCGGGTACCATGCGACGGGGCGGTGGGCGATGCCGGCGGCATCGAGCGCCGCGGCGATGTCCTCGGCGGTTGCCTTGAGCGTGTTGGCGCGCAGCGTGACCGGGCGTGTGGCCGCGGCGCCGAAGCCCTCGATCATAAGCTCGGCATCGGTAACGTTTTAGCATATCTTATAAAGGCAA
>CABPCW010000139.1 GCA_902406155.1 uncultured Collinsella sp. | reverse complement strand
CAGATGTAAATACTCATCAGTGGCATCACGAGCTCCCGGAGCACTCTGTCCCATACCAAATGTCATTGTCACCCGGATGGTCTGATCTCCATAGCACACCTGCAGATCCCTGATTGCCTGCTGCAATTTGTCGATTCGTTTTCTTGTCTCCTCCAGATTCATACAATAAATTACAAGAAATTCCTCGCCGCCCCAGCGGCTTGCAAAGCCATCCTCACCGACATTTTCCCGGATCTGTGCAGAGATTGTTGACAGCACCCGGTCTCCTGCCGCGTGACCGTAAGTATCGTTGACTTTCTTGAAAAAGTCGATGTCACACATCACTGCTGTGTATTCTGCACCAAAAGACCGAGGTATCGATAAAGACCACGTCGGATTCGCGACGCAGAACATCAAGCAGTAGCTCCACCGGACGTGCCATGAGCTCGGCTTGCTCGGGCGCCGCGACGGGACCCCAGAGCGTAACGCCCGGCGCCACGCGCATCGAAGCGGCTACGATATCCGGCTCGGTGAGCATGCCCGCCGCCGACGGCTCGATAAGTGCCGCCATATCGCGCGGAGCATCGACGCCTAACAAGTCGTAAAGGTTTCCAAACATCAGGTCCAGGTCGAGCACGGCGGCACGCAAGCCCAACAGCGACGATGTGTGTGCCATGGTGGCAACGATCGTCGACTTGCCGCAACCGCCCGAACCCGAAATAGCGCAGATGACTGGAGCTCGATGCGGCGGAGCGGTAGCGTCTGCCGGCGGCATCGGAGGCGGCGGGGCGGGCGTCGGTGACAGCGTCCCCGTCTCCCCCGCCGCAACCACGTGCTGCGTCCAAG
Source organism: uncultured Collinsella sp. (assembly GCA_902406155.1). Classification (GTDB taxonomy): domain Bacteria; phylum Actinomycetota; class Coriobacteriia; order Coriobacteriales; family Coriobacteriaceae; genus Collinsella. Next base: position 1,869 of record CABPCW010000139.1, on the reverse strand, counting down.
CCGGCATGGCTGCTTGTTCGGTCTGCGAGGCAGGCTCGTTCTGCGCAATCTGCTCATGCTGCATCAGCGACAACTCGCCGCACCCGGCAAGGCCCTCAACTTCGTCGAGTTCATCCGCCAGATTCACGCCGTGCACGTATCCCATATCTACTGCCGGGGAGTCGCCAGCATGCTGCGCCGGCCCTCCAGCGTCATCGTATACAAGGGGGTTCCGGGGGCGCCGACCATGCTCGGCTTCCGCTTTTCCATAATCATCAACACGCGGGCCTCTTGTAGCGCGAGGCGCCCCGGGTTCCCTATCAACAAAAGCATCGGGCTCAATCGTCATGCGCCGATCGGAATCAACCGCTCCCTCGCCCGCGCGCCCGTTGCCGCATATACTGTGTGCAGCGATGACCTCGGTCGCCCCCGCGCGAAACAGCCCCTCGATATCCGACGGATCGAGCGCTTCTATCAACACGACCACGCGACTCACGCGGCCTTCGGCCGTCAGGCGCGCAACAGTCTTGCGCACATCTTCGGTATCAAACAGAGACGCCGCGATGATGGCAGCCCCGCGGCGCGACGGAAACGCCCGCGCCATGGAAACCAGCCCGTCCAGGTCACCCACGCGAAGCACCTGTGCACCCGCATCACGGCCCTCGACTTCCCGCTGCAACAGCCCGTAATCGCCGCACGCGCAGCACGCAAGCCAGATCGCCTTCATCACTCGTCGCCTCCGCTCTTTTTGCCGCGCGCCGTGGCGGGAATCGTCAAGCTGACCGTTCCCTTGCCCGAGGCTCCCAGCAGTTCCTTGACGTCTTCGGGGTCAGCCGCCAGCGTCACCCATTCGATCTTGCCCTCGCGCGTGGCACCGGAATCCTCACTGGTATCGATCACGTACGCGCCGCACAGCCGATCGGTCACGCCGTCTTTTTGCACATACACATCCACGTAGCTGCCCACGCCCGTAGCACCGCCGACCGAGTGCTCGGCATCGACCGCCACCGAAACGGCGACCTTGCCCTTAGGCACCTCGAGCTTGCGGCTCTCGACCTTGGTGTAGACATTGCAGATCACGGCGTTTTTGGGAATACGCGAAGTCGTCACGTCGCCGCGCACCTGGCGCAGCTCGGTCGCCGCGTCACGCGGCAGCAGACTCGTCAGCCACTCCTGGGTTATGACATTGGTCTCATCGAGGGTCTCGCCCACATCGATATCGCGCGCCGCGACGCATACCTCGACGCGATCGCCACCGTATTTGGCCAAGGTCTCAGCCTGGACCTGTTCGGCTTGTGAGCGGATCGATGAGCCGTAAACCATGCAGAGCAGAGCAGCGAGCACGCCCGCGACCAGACTGATGGCGATGCGCTTGCTCTTGTTCACGGCCGCTCCTCTCATGGCAGTGCCGGGCGAATGCCCGTACCACCATTGTCTGGGCGGTCAGAGTGCAAAGCGGCGCAATCGCAATCTTGGTTTTCGATGTCAAACCAATCGCTGACCAAAAGCTGACCAGCCCGTCAAGCTCGTGGCAAGGTTTTGGTCAGCACGTCAGCAAACTGCATGTTTCGAGGCTTTTCCGCAGCAAAAAAGCCGTCTCCCGAACAGTTGGGAGACGGCAGTCATAGGAAAAATCAATTACAGATGGACATCGGGATCGAGCATTTGAGCACTCACGCGCATGGATGACGCCAGGTTTTGGAACGTTTCCAAACGCAGACTGTCGATCTGCCCGGCGTCCTCGGCCTCGCGAACGGCGCAACCCGGCTCATGGGTATGCGTGCAATCGCCAAACCGGCACGCGCGCGATGCCTCGACAATCTCGGGGAAGGCGCGCGCCAGACCCCGCTCGTGACCCACGAGCGGTAAGCTGCGCAGGCCCGGGGCTAA
>CABPCW010000138.1 GCA_902406155.1 uncultured Collinsella sp. | reverse complement strand
GTATAAGCCTCTTTCCTCCGGGAGCGTCCGCGTCTGCCCGGGCGGCAGCCACCTCGGCATCGGCCTCGGCGCGCATCTGCTCAAGCTGCGCCGCCGCGGTCTCACGCGCCTCGACAGCGTCGGCCTCGGCAGCCTTCTTGCCCGCCTCGACATCCTCCAGCGAACCTCGCAGCTCCTCAACATCCGCCTCGGCCATCTGCGCGCGTTGCGTCAGCGCCAGCTCGCGCGTTTTGGCCTCGTCCAACTCGTCGGCCAAGTCGTCGCGCTCGTCGGTCAGCGCATGCGCCTGAACCTTCCAGGACGTAAGCTGCCCCTGCAGCTCCTCAATCTGCTCGCGGGCCTCGGTCAGCGCCTGCTCGGCATCGAGCTGGGCCTGCGTGACCTCCTCCACAAACACGCGCCGGACCTCGACGTCGGGCAGGTCGGGGCTATCGACCTGCTCCTCCTTAATCTCCTTAATAAACTTGGGCGCCACCGGCGCGTGTTGCACGCTCTCGAGCTCCTGCAGGTTGCGCTCGTCATCGGTCAGGCTCTTAAAGACGGTGTAGTTGTTAATGAGGTTGGTGTACATCTGCACCATGTACTCGTCATCGAACGCCAGTGACTGCTGCTGCACGTCGATGTTGTAGCCCACCTTGTCGTAGCGCTCCATAAACTGCCACAGCTGGTAGCACTTGCGGTAGTTGGGGTCCTTCATGATGAGGTTGGTGCGCTGGATGGGGCTGCGGACCGCACTGCAACCGTTCATAATCTGGCAGAACGACGCGCCACGCAGCGCCATGACCAGACGGCGCACGCGGTCGATGCGCATAAAGACGTCCATGTTGTCGGCGTCGTTCTCGGCAAAGCTCTGGCGGTTTTTGACCGTCATCTCGACGTTGTACTCGATCTCTTCGTACGCATCGTCGATCTTGCTGTGCATCTTAAAGCGGTTGCGGATCTCGTTGCCCGTAGACCAAAAGATCACGTCGGTGCGCTTGTCCACAAACGTCAGCAGGCGCTGAATCAGGTGGTAGATAAAGCGATTCTCGTACAGGTCGTAGGTCTCGACGGTATTGACGTTGAGGATGCGCGTGGGATGGACGCCGCCATCGTCGCTCGGCGCCAGGAACTGCGTGTTCTGGCTCAGGTGACGGACGCTGTCGGCGCTGATCTTTTTGGCGAGCGAGACCGGCACCACCTCTTCCTCGGTGGTGATAAAGCGGCGCGGCTTTTCGATAATGGTATTGATGGCGTCGAGCGAGTCCTCGATCATACTGATCCATTCCTCGTCCACTACCTTGACGAGCTCCTCGCGCTGCTGCTCGATCGTGGTGCCCGAGGCCTGCGCCATCTCAAACAGATAGCGAAAGTAGCGGCTGTCCTCCTGGATGGGCTCCATCTGCTCGGAGAAGCTGGTATAGAGGTCCTGAATGGTCTCGGACATGGGTTACTCCATAGGTTGGATCGATCGGAAAGGGACGGGGCGACATCACGCCGCCCCGCACTTACGCCATTAGTAGAAGTTCTGGATCCGCTGCAGGTACATGACGGAATCGGGCAGGCCGCCCTCGCCAAAGGTATTCTCGATGTACTCGATCAGGCCCTTCATCTCGTCGCGCACAAAGCTCACGTTCATGGACTCAAACTTCTTGAGCACCTTGCGGGCGATGATGTAGTCCATGCCGCCCAGCTCGGTGCCGCCGCAGGCCACGTACACGGGGATAAAGTCGTACATCTGCTTGATGATACGGTTACCAAAGGCCAGCTTAAAGCGGGTCTGCAGGTACTGATCCAGCTTGTGCATCTTCTGGAGCAGCTCCTCGTCGATCACGTACTCGACCTTGGCCTTTTGGAACAGATACTGCAGGTGGTCGGCCGTCACGTGCACGCGCTCGTGCGGCTCGCACTCAAACGCGTCGGCGCGCTCGTTGAGCTCGATGGGGATCGCACGGTCGTACACCTTGTCCGTGATGGTAAAGGTGGAGTCGTCGTTGTTGGCCGTGCCGATAAACCACAAGCTGTCGGGGATGGTGAGCTTGCCGTCGTGCAGGCCCTTGGGGTCGGCGGCCCACTGGGTGGGGACCAGATCGAGCACCCACTCGTCGTGGCTGGGCATCTCGAGCACCGACAGGATCTCGGCAAAGTAGTACTCCACGCGGGCGAGGTTCATCTCGTCGAGCACGATCATGGACGGGTCCTGGCGAAGGCCTGCCTCGTACACGGCGCGCAGGAACTCGGTCTCGTTAAAGCGCTTGGAAAACTCGTTAAAGTAGCCCAGCACCTCGGTGCGATCGCGGAAGCTCGGCTGCACCGACACGATGGTCGCGGGGTTGTCCAGGTAACGGCTAAAGCTGTAGGGCAGCGACGTCTTACCGGTACCCGAGATGCCCTCCAGGATCAGCAGCTTGGAGGCGGCCATGCCGGCCACAAAGCGGCGGATGATCTCGGGCGTGTAGTAGAGCTTCATCTGGCTGCACGCAAACGCGCGGAAGCTGTCGACAAAGTCCTCCAGCGAGATGGCATCGTCGTAGGCCGGCGACTCCCAGTCGCGGTACTTAAGGTCCACGAGGGACAGCTTGGGAAAGCGGTTGGCCTGGGCGATCTCTTTTTCCTCGGCAAGGGTCTTGGCCTCGACGGTGGCCTTGGCCATGGCGGCTGCGGCGTCCTTGACACCCTCGCCATCGAGCGCGAGCGACGCGTTGCCCGACATGACGGCCGTCGCCGCGGCTGCGCTCTATC
>CABPCW010000137.1 GCA_902406155.1 uncultured Collinsella sp. | reverse complement strand
CACGCAAAGGAAAGCACTTAATGTGCTTTCCGTCTTGCGCAGGACTGTAGAGCAGCAAACTTAACCCCCGCCCGCCGGCCCGGGAAACCCTCCCGGACAGCCCAAAAATTTTTTTCAAAAAAGTTGTTGCGCACCGGACAGACTTCTGTGTATACTAATCCCCGCAGCGCACGCGAGCGGAAACAAACGCGAACGACTGCCTGGGGAGTTAGCTCAGTTTGGTTAGAGCGCCGGCCTGTCACGTCGGAGGTCGCGGGTTCGAGCCCCGTACTTCCCGCCAACGCAATTAAAGCCATGTCTTCGGACGTGGCTTTTTGCGTTTGATAGGACCTTGATCCCATCGGTACCTTTCGCCCAAAACCAAATCCTTCCAATTCCCGGACAAGCTCCGTTTGAGACATGTGCTCAAACAAGACGTTTGTTGCGCAACACCTGTTCAACGAAGCAGGGGGTTAGGTTATACTGAATTGCACTGTGAGCCGTTTTTGATGCAAGAGGCTTCAAACGCGGCATTCAGTGGACACCCGTTTTGCTATTTGGGCGTCCATACGGTCATTGACGTCTCGACGTAAGCTCGGCCCCGGAGCTCGTTCGAGCTGTTCCTATTCCTTGAAAGGGGAAAAATGGACATATCGAGGAAGACTGATTACGCCCTTCGCATGCTCGCGATGCTTGCCGAGGACCCGGAGCGTCTGCTTTCTGTTCGCACTGCCGCCGAAGAGGTCAATGTCCCGTATTCGTTTGCCCGTTCGATCCAACACGGTTTGGTTCAGGCCGGCATTGTGGAGAGCCTGCGTGGTGTTCATGGCGGCATGCGCCTTAAGGTGAGCCCCGACGATGTCACGATCCGTCAGGTTGTAGAGGCCGTTCAGGGCCCCATGGTTATGAACGACTGCACCGCCCCCGATGGCGACTGTGCGCGCATGGGCACGTGCTGCTATCATCCCCTGTGGGCCGGAGCCCAGGCACTGATGCGCGACTATCTCGATTCCGTTTCGCTCGGCGATATCGTCGCCCATCGCCAGTTCCCGGCCGTCGATCCCAAGTTCGCCGATCGCGATGCGTTTCCCGAGTACGCCGCCTGCGCGTATGCTTGCCGGGAGGAATAGCGCCGCATAAGGAGCATTGTCATGATTCAGGACCCCTTTCGTTCGATGATTCGTTCGGAAGGGGTCCTGCGCTATCGCGACCTTCCGTGGCGCCGCACGCGCGACCCGTACATTATTTGGCTTTCCGAGGTTATGCTGCAGCAAACGCAGGTGCCGCGTGTGGAGACGCGTATGCCCGCGTGGCTCGACCGCTTTCCGACTGTGCAGGCACTTGCGCAGGCGGCGCCCTCGGACGTTTTGGACGCTTGGCAGGGCATGGGCTACAACCGACGCGCCCTGGCGCTCCACAAGGCCGCTCAGCGCGTTGTAGAGGACTGGGACGGGAAGTTTCCACGTGAGACGCGCGACCTGGTCGCCCTGCCCGGTATTGGCCCGGCGACGGCGCAGGGCATCCGGTCGTTCGCGTTCGATCTACCGGGTGTGTATCTGGAGACCAACGTGCGCACGGTCTTTCTGCATCATTTCTTTCCCGATGTGCCGGCCGTTCCTGATCGCGAGCTGGTGCCGCTGATTCAGGCCGCCTGTCCGGCGGCTCCCGGCGCGACGGCGGATGAGATTGCTCCCTTTGCCGTGCCGCTCGATGATGCCGACACGCCGCGCGCGTGGTATTACGCGCTGCTGGATTATGGTGCGTATCTTAAGAAGACGTTGCCCAATCCGTCTAGGCGATCGGCGGGCTATAGTCGCCAGTCCAAGTTTGAGGGTTCGCGTCGTCAAAAGCGTGCCCACATCGTGCGCATGCTGCTGGCTGCGCGCGATGGGCAGCCGGCGGGCATCGCGCTCGATGAGGCCGTTGCAGGCGTTAACGAGATGGAGGCGGCAGCTGGCCGAGAGCCGGTCGAGCGCGAGCTGGTCACAAGCATTCTGGCCGATTTGGAGCGCGAGGGTTTTTGCCGCTCCGAGGGCGATCGTTGGCTGAGCGTATAGCTCGCTCAAATTAAAAGGTTTAGATTTTTGGCAGGGGGTACCATAAAATAAGGCCGCCCGAAGCCTACGGGCGGCATGTGTTGAAGGGAAGTACACCTATGGATTTTGAGAACTCTCAGACCAAGAAGAACCTCGAGACCGCTTTTGCCGGTGAGTCCCAGGCGCACACCAAGTATCGCTACTACGCATCTAAGGCCAAGAAGGATGGCTACGTGCAGATCTCGAATATCTTTGCCGAGACCGCGGGCAACGAGTCCGAGCACGCCAAGCTGTGGTTTAAGTATCTGCACGACGGCGCCGTTCCCGACACCCTGGACAACTTGCGTGATGCCGCTGCGGGCGAGAACTACGAGTGGACCACGATGTACGACGAGTTTGCCAAGACCGCCGAGGAAGAGGGCTTTGCCGAGATTGCTGCAAAGTTCCGTGGCGTCGGTGCCGTCGAGAAGGCTCACGAGGAGCGCTACAACAAGCTCGTCGAGCGCATTGAGTCGGGCGAGGTGTTTGAGCGCGAGGGCGTGAAGGTATGGAAGTGCCTGAACTGCGGGCACCTGCATGTTGGTGCCGAGGCGCCCGAGGTGTGCCCGGTGTGTAACCACCCCAAGGCGTACTTTGAGGAGCAGGTGGTGAACTACTAGCGCTTGGCGCTGGCTGCTGCGGAGCGCAGGGCGGGAGGCCGGATTGCGCTCCCTCCCCGCTCACGGCTCCGCAGGGTCGCGTTGAGGGAAGGCAATCCGGCCTC
>CABPCW010000136.1 GCA_902406155.1 uncultured Collinsella sp. | reverse complement strand
GCCATATCGAGCGCCGCCCAGAGCTCCTCGTCGGTCGCCGACTCGTCACGCCAGGTCAGGTTGCTGCGGATCGTGCCGCTCACCAGCGACGCGCGTTGCGGGACGGTCGCGACCACATGGCGCAGCTGATCGAGCGGCCAGGCACGCACGTCGGAGCCCATCACGCTCACGCTGCCGGTGCTCGCATCGTACAGGCGCGAGATAAGCGAGACGAGTGTGGACTTGCCGCTGCCCGTGCCGCCGATAACGCCGAGCGTCTTGCCCAGTGGGAGTTCCAGGGTCACATCGTTGACGGCATTTGCCGCGCCCGCGCCAAAGGAGAAGCTCGCATGGTCAAAGCTCAGCGCGGGAACTGGGGCGGCATTGCCCGGCTTGGGCAGCGCGACCGGCTGGTTGCCCTCGTCGGTGATGCTCGGCACGCAATTGAGCACCTCGTTGATACGCGACGCACTGGCGCTCGCCTTGGTAAAGACCACAACCAGGTTGGCGACGTACACGATGGAGGTCAGGGTCTGCGTCATGTAGTTGACGAACGCCATGACCTGGCCCTGCGTGAGCTCGCCCACGTTGACCTGGATGCCACCCACCCACAGGATGGCGCACACGCCCAGGTTCATCACCAAAAACGTGACGGGATTAAGGATCGACGAGAGCTTACCCACCGCGATGGCAGTATTGGCCTGGTCATCGGCAGCTTGGGCAAAGCGCTCGCGCTCGTGGTCCTCGCGCACGAAGGCGCGAACCACGCGGGCGCCCGAAAGGCCCTCGCGGCAGATAAGCGCGATGCGGTCGAGCTTTGCCTGCAGCTGCTTGTAGTACGGGATACAGCGCGCCATGACAAACCAAAACACCAAGCCGATGGCGGGCGTGCAAATCAAAAAGATCATGCCGAGCTTAAGGTCGATGGCAAGGGCCGCGACCATGGAGCCCACCGCCAAGAAGGGCCAGCGGATGAGCATGCGTACGCCCAGCGCCACAGCGAGCTGCACCTGGTTAACGTCGTTGGTGATGCGGGTGATGAGCGACGGCGTGCCGAAGCGATCGAGCTCGGCATAGCTCAGTTTGTTGATGTGCTGGTAGAGCGCACCACGGATATCGGTGCCCATGCCCTGCGAGGTGAGCGCCGCCATCTTTTGGCAGACGAGCGTAAACGAGATGCCGATCACAGCCATGGCGGCGAGCACCATGCCGTAGTGGACGACGGCACTCACGTCGTGCGCACCGATACCTTTATCGATCATCTGGGCAATCACCAGCGGCGTAAGCAGGTCAAAGATCGCTTCGATCAGCTTGCACGCAGGGCCAATCACCATATACCGGCGAAACTTACCACCAAAACGCCTGAGCAGCTCAATCATAAAAAGGCGCTCCCTCTCATCATCTCTCTTCAATCTGATTCATGATAGTACGGCGAACCCTGAAGATGCGTAAGCAACTCGTTACAGAAGAGTCTTGAGCGGTGGTAAAAAACGTCACAGTTTTGGCGCAGCCAGCGAGCGACATAACGCCAGGGATTCAATTATCAGATAAATGTGACCCTTCAGGCAGTTTTGGTCGGCTACCCGCGAGTGCCGGCAGGGCGCTTGGTAGTCGAGCGATCCCGCAGGCGAAGCCGAGGACCAGCGAGACACCACTCCATCACGCCCGGACCACGTGGCCGCCTATGTTTTGGCAAAGTCAGCGAGCGCCACCCAGAGCGAACAAGTTGGCATGAAAAAGGCAAGGCATAGACCTTCTGGTCATGCCTTGCCTTTTGAATGACAAATTGTCGCTCTGGGTGGCGCGCAGCGTCGAGCATTGCGCGGTTTGGTAAAACCGCGCAAAAAGAAAGCCTGCGCACTCGATGGATTCGGATGCCCGACAGAGGCTCCTTATGGCTGCTTCCTTCCGGACCTGACCAGATTCGGAACATGTCGTCATCCGAACCCATCGAACGCGCTAGGCGCTCGATATATCTTACCTGCTCCCGCCCGATGGGGCAAGACAGCTAATTTGGGACGGGGCTTTTTTGACTACTTTTTGACTGGGGACATCAGGGTGACGAAAGTAGCCAAGAAAGCCCCGTCCCAAAAAGACTGATCTGGTGCTGCGCCACGAAAAGGGCCTATCTACTACGTTTTGGTCGCAGGGGTCGACCATAGCCGGCTTTTTCGAAAACCGGCAAGCTCTCTACCTGCGGTTTCATTTTTGCAAATTCCGAGATAGTCGAGGGTGGCCGGTTAAACGTAGTAGATAGCCGTGTTTCGTGGCAAACGGTCCGACTCGAAACCCATGTCGACCAGCCTCGGATGGCCATTCACGAAGTTGCGGCGGAATACGGACTGAATTGGTACCTTAAAGGCAAAAACACTCCGTATTTCACCGCAACTTATAGAGAGATAGGTTTTAGAGGCGGGCGAGGTCGTAGGATCGAGCGGCAGACTCGCCGGCGCAGATAAGGTTGGTTATGGCTTCTTGGGGATCGAGCGCCAGCTCAAGGCCCACGGGCTTGCGGCAGATCGTCAAAACCAGGTCGACGCCCTGCTCATACACCGCATCCAGGTTGTCAGCGCGACCGCCCACGACGGCGACCACCGGCTTGCCATAGCGCTTGGCACGGCGGGCCACACCCACCGGCGCTTTGCCGGCGGCGGATTGCTCGTCCATATTGCCCTCGCCCGTTATGACCAGATCGACATCGCGCACGCGCTCGTCAAACCCAATCAGATCAAGCACCGTCTCCACGCCCGAATGTAGCTCTGCACCGAGCGCTAGCAGCGCGGCCGCGCGTTCACCGAAGACGGCTGGGTCCGCACGGGAGACATCGGCACCG
>CABPCW010000135.1 GCA_902406155.1 uncultured Collinsella sp. | reverse complement strand
AATCGTAGCCCGAGACGGGCCCGGGCTGACAATTTCGACTGTAATGGACGTTCTTACATGATTAGTCCGTGGTGTCGTCGTCCTCGGGGAGTTGGGGGAACACGGCGTTTTTGGGCATGGAAACCTTGGTGAGCGAGGTGAGCTTTTTGCTCAATGCCGTGTCCGTCTTGACCAGGTCGCTGAGCGTCACGATCTTGTAGCCGTCGGCGACAAGGCCATCGATAATCTGCGGCAGTGCCTCGAGCGTCTGCTCGGCGCACTCATCGCTATCGGTGAGCAGCACGATATTGCCTGGCGTCACCGAATCGAGCACGGTCGATACTTGCTCGTCAGCGCCGTTGAGCAGCCAGTCGCCCGAATCGATATTCCACGAAACCACGGCGGACACCAGGTCCATCGAATCGATCCAGTTTTGCTCATCAAACGCGGCGTAGGGGGCACGCAGCAACATCGTCTCGACGCCGGTCGCCGACTTAATCGCCTCGGTGCCCTTCGTGATCTGCTTGCGCACCGTCTCGCGATCCTCGCCCTTGAGCGAATCATCGCTGTAGCTGTTGGAGCCGATCTCGCACCCGGCATCGACAATCGCTTTGGCAGTAGCGGGCGAGGCTTCCGCGGTATCGCCCGACAGGAAGAACGTCGCCGTGACGCCCTTTTCCTTGAGCACCTGCAAGATCTGCTTGGTCGCGCCGCTCGGACCCTCGTCAAATGTCAGGGCCACGTACTTTTCGTTGCCCTTGGGCGCTACGCTTGCGCACTCGACTACGCAGTCGGTGGCGGGCACGACCTCGCCGCGGTCCTGCGTCTTGCCCGACTGCTCGCCGACCCATACCTCGGAGCGGCCCTGAACGCCCCAGGTTTTGACATACTCAATGGCACCCGTGCCCTCGACCTTAAGCTTTGGCTCGATAGTCGTGGCCTGGACCTCGTGCTTTTCGTACACGTTGCGGCCGTCCTTGACCGTCACCTTCTCGCCGCCCTCAAGTTCGCGACTATCCCATTTGCCTTGCTTCACGCGCTTGCCGTCGACCTTCACCGACAGCTTTTCGCCGCCATGGCGCTTGAGCACGCTGTCGTCGACGGCCAGCAGATCGCCGGCGTCGTACGTTTCGGTCAGGCTTTGATCGTCGATAAGATTCTGCAACGTAGAACCCACGCGCACCGCGGTCTTTTGCCCGTTGAGCTCCACGTCCACGCTGCGGTTGACGTAGCCCACGACAGCAGCGATAAACAGCACGAGCGCGCAACCCACGGCGATAAGCGCATAGGGCAGACGGGACGGTCGGCGCGGCGAGCGCCCGTTGCCGATGCGCGCGCTGCGATCGCTAAACCCACGGCTATGGTTGAGGTACATCGCACCGGGCTTACGGCGACGTCGACGCTGACCGCTGGGCAGTTGCCCCAGGTCGCGGCGCGCCGTCGGACGCGCACCCGAGCGCCCGTTTAAGTTAGATTCGTTTTGGCGCATGTGCCCTCCCCCATAAACACAGCGAGCCGGAGCAACATGTCTCCGGCTCGCCTCCCATCATTTGGTACGTCGCTATTTGCTAGCTTTTGACGAGCCCCCGCTCGCCTTTTGATATTCGTCCTTAAAGGCCTTGAACATACCGCGCGTCTTGCCGAGTTGCTTGCCCAGTGCGCGGCTGCCTTTGTCCACGGCGACCGATCCCTTGTCATCGAGCACCTTGGCACCCTTCTTGACCTTATCGCCCACCACGACACTGGCCTCGGCAGCCTTGGCGGCCGCGCCGCCCGAATACCCGAGCGCCTTGACCTCGTCCGAGACAATCATCGCGCCGTTCTCGTAGCCGCGCAGCATCGTCGGCGGCACCTGCGTGTCGCCCACCAGCACGCTCGAAGCGGCACCGGCGGTCACGTAGAACATCTGCACAATACCCGAGCGCGGCTTGAACTCAACGTCCGAACAGTAGCCCACGACATCGCCCGCTTCCGTGCGCACGTCCATGCCAACCCAAATGATGCAATCGTCTAGGTTGATATCGAGGCGCTTGGCCGCGGCGGCATCGTAGGTGCCCTTGACGTCGTCGACCGCGACGGCACCCTCATAGACGCCGATGGCATCGAGCGCCACAAAGCGGTCGGGGCGCTCGATCATACCCGCGATATCGGACTGGCGGACCATAAAGCCCACCACGCGCGTGCCGCCCGGGGTAAAGACGGGAAAGTGAATCTTGCCGAGCTTTTTAGGGCTGCGCGGCGTGCCGTCCTTTTTGGTGCGCTTGTCTTCGGCAGGTTTGCGATAAACCTTGACGCCGACAAAATCCCCTGCGCGCATTATGCCTCGGTCGAGGGCTCCGTGGCCTCGGTGTCGGCCTCAGCGACGTTCTCGACCACGACGTCGGCAGCGGGCGTCACGTTGCCGCCCGAGATGGCATCGTTGAGCTGCTCGCGAAGCTGGTCCATGCGCTCGCGGGCCAGGTCGACCTTGGCGCGCAGGTCATCGGTCTTGGCGTCGACCATCGGACCAAAGTCGTTGACCGCGGCACGAGCCTCCTCGGCACCGTGCTCGTAGGTGTCACGCATGTTGTCCCAGGCATCGTTGGCGATATCGGCGGCCATGGCGCGGGTCTCGGCACCCGAGCGCGGGGCCAGAGCAACGCCGATGATAGCGCCGGCAGCAGCACCAAAGAGCGCACCGGAGACAAAGCTGAAAGTCTTTCCCATGATCATTCCTCTCCTGCGGGCACCTCGATGCCCACCGTTTGAATGCTGTCCATTATACCCGCAGCGCAACACTTGCCGTCGCGCTCATCTGCGTACGGTAAAAGCGCAGGTACATGATGGTGATAAGCGAGTGAGCCTACTCCTGAGGCGCAGCCGGCATGGCGACCGTGGCGGCCGGATCCTCGCCGGCGCCATCAACGAGCGGCAGGTTGCCCTCGTGCGCCGAGCCGG
>CABPCW010000134.1 GCA_902406155.1 uncultured Collinsella sp. | reverse complement strand
GCGAGGATTCTGTGAGCGCCGCGTCGCTGGCCGCGGCCGACCTGACCAAGGTTGCCTGGCCGGGCGACGCCGTGGCGACGGTTGCCGAGGGCGTGGACCTGGCGGCTGCGGGCGCGGATGGCGCCGGCGCGACCGGCGAGGAGGCCTAAAATGGCCGAACTCACGCCGCGCATGAAGGAGCTCGTCCAGCCCTACTTGGCCGGCATCGAGCCCTACGATCCTAACTTTACGCCCACGCGCATCAACCTCTCGGCCAACGAGAACACCTATCCCGTGCCCGCCGGCGTGCGCGAGGCGGTCGATGCGGCCCTGGCTGCCACACCGCTCAACCGCTATCCCGATCCCATGTCGAACGACCTGCGCGACGAGCTGGCCGCCTGGCATGGCGTGGCGCGCGAGAACATCTGCGTGGGAAACGGCGGCGACGAGCTGCTCTATAACTACCTGCTGGCGTTTGGCGGCGCGGGGAGGACCCTGCTCAACTGCCCGCCGTGCTTTAGCGAGTATGCCTTCTTTGCGTCTCTGTGCCAGACCGAGGTGCGCAACGTGTGGCGCGACCCGGCAACTTTTGAGCTCGACCAGGCGGCTGTGCTCGCGGCCGCACCCGAGTGCAACCTGGCGATCGTGACCTCGCCCAACAATCCCACGGGCGACGTGGCGCCGCTCGACTTTGTCGCGGCCCTGTGCGATGCGTGTCCCGGCATGGTCATGGTCGACGAGGCCTACGTTGAGTTTGCCGACGATTCGTTTGGCGCGGCCACCACGGCGCAGGGGCTTATCGCCGAGCATCCCAACCTGGTGATTCTGCATACGTTGTCCAAGGCGTTTGGCGCTGCCGGTACGCGTCTGGGTTACGTGATCGCGGCGCCCGAGGTCATCGAGGTGTTCGCGGCGATTCGCCAGATCTATTCGGTCAACGTGTTGAGCCAGGCGGCGGCACTTGCCTGCGTGCGTGCCCGTGATGCCTACGCGTCCGTGGTGGCGCAGGTCGCATCCGAGCGCGAGCGCGAGCTGTGCGCCCTGCGCGCGATGGCTACCGAGGGCCTGCCCGTGGAGGTTTGGCCAAGCGCGGCGAACTTTGTGCTTGTGCGCACGCCGCATGCCACGCGCGTGCGCGAGCGTCTTCGTGACGAGTATTCGATTTTGGTGCGCGACTTTAGCTATGCGCCGGGCCTTGCGGACTGCCTGCGCATTACCGTGGGTACGCCGCGGGAAAACGACGAGGTACTGGCTGCGTTTGCCGCGCTGGTGAAGGAGGAGATGTAGATGGACCGCTATGCCGAGGTAACCCGTAAGACGGGGGAGACCGATATTGTCGTCAAGCTCGACCTGGATGGAACCGGTACGTGCGATATCTCGACCGGCGTACCGTTTTTCGACCACATGCTCAACGCCTTTGGCCGCCATGGTTTGTTCGATCTGACGGTGCGCGCGGTGGGCGATGTGGAAGTCGATGCGCATCACACCGTCGAGGACACGGGTATTGTGCTGGGCGAGGCGTTCTGCCAGGCTCTGGGCGACAAGGCGGGTATTACGCGCTTTGCCGATGCGGCGATCGCCATGGACGAGACGCTCGTGATGGCTGCCGTGGATATCTCGGGCCGCGGGCAGGCCTACTGCGAGCTGCCCGTGCCGACTGAGCGCGTGGGCAGCTTCGATACCGAGCTGGCCGTCGAGTTCTTCTATGCCTTTGCGCGCGATGCCAAGCTCACGCTGCACGTGCGTGAGCTGGCGGGCGGCAACTCGCATCATATTATCGAGGCCGCCTTTAAGGCCGTGGGCCGCACGATGCGCCACGCCTGCGAGCTCGATCCCCGTGTGCAGGGCATCCCCAGTACCAAGGGCTCGCTGTAACCGTCACAAGGGTAAAACCACCACGAAGATGCCTGTCCCCTTTGTGGTGGTTTTGGATGATGGGAAATGGAGGGGTCGCGTGGGCGAACCGAAGATCGTGGTGGTCGACTACCACAAGGGTAACTTGTCGAGCGTCGTGCGCGGGCTTGCGCGCGCCGGTGCCGCCGCCTGCACGTCGGACGATCCGGAGCAGATCCGCAATGCCGACGGCCTGGTCATCCCGGGCGTGGGCGCGTTCTATGACGCGATTGCCTTTATGCGCCAGAGCGGCGAGGAGGTGGCCGTGCTCGATGCCGTTGCCGCCGGAACTCCGCTGCTCGGCATCTGCCTGGGCCTTCAGCTATTTTTTGAGCGCGGCAACGAGGGCGTGCCTACGGACGAGGGCGCGGACGCGGACGACGACGCCTCCGGGCAGGCCGGTGCCCCCTGGGTCGATGGCCTGGGCATCATGCGCGGCTCGTGCACGCGCCTGGAGTCGAGCCGTCTGAAGGTGCCGCACGTGGGGTGGGACCAGGTGCACATGACGCCCGCCGGTGCGGCCGATCCGCTGCTTGCCGGCTTTGCCGAGGGTGCCAACATGTACTTCACCCACAGCTACGCGGTGGCCGACGACGCCGATGCCGCCGATGTGCTGGCGCGCACGCACTATACGCGGAGCTTCCCGTGCATTGTGCACCACGGCAACGTGTGGGGCTGCCAGTTCCATCCCGAGAAATCCTCTGCGCTGGGTCAGCGCATCCTTAAGAACTTCGTCAACATCGTCGAGGAGGTTGGCCGATGATCCTGTTTCCCGCAATCGATCTGATCGGCGGCAAGGTCGTGCGCCTGGAGCGCGGCGACCGCAGCCGCTGCAAGGTATATTCCGACGACCCCATGGCCGTTGCCCGCTCGTTTGCCGAGCAGGGCGCGAGCTGGGTGCACGTCGTCGACCTGTCCGCCGCCTTTGGCGAGGACGAGGACGCGTGCGCTGCCAACTCGGCGGCGATTAAGGCTATCTGCGGCGTCGACGGCCTGTCCGTGGACGTGGGCGGCGGCGTCCGCTCGCTCGCGCGCATCGACGAGCTGG
>CABPCW010000133.1 GCA_902406155.1 uncultured Collinsella sp. | reverse complement strand
GCGTTCGTCGGCCAGCGCCGCCTCGGCTTTGCGGGCCTGCTCGACCTCATCGTTCCAGGGCAGCTCCACGCGCTGGCGGACGGCGGCCTCGGGGCTCAGCACCTCGGTATCCAGATAGTTCAGGACTTCTTCGACGAGCATCTCGGTCTCGGGGCGCGGGATGAGCACGCCGGGGGCGCACGCGACGTCGATCATGCGAAACTGCGTGCTGCCCGTGATGTATTGCAGCGGCTCGCCTTTGGCGCGACGAACGACGGCCGAGTGCATGGTCTCGAGCTGGGCCGCGTTAAGCGTCTCGTCCATACGCATATATAGGTCAATGCGCGCCAGGCCCGTGGCGGCGCACAGCAGCCACTCGGCAGAAAGACGGGGGTGCTCCTCGCCGCGCTCGGCCAGGTACTCCTTGGTCCACTCGAGACAACGCTTGATGGTCCAGATCTCGTTTGCCATGGGGCCCTCCCCTCTTAAGCGCCGGGCGGCGCGCGAATGTCGGAGCAGATTGTAAGCGAGACCAGCGCTTGGCAAGGGACGATTGAAGGCGATTATCGAGAATCAGCCCAGAATTTTGCTTGGATCGCAATCGAAGTGTTCATTCGTCGACGTCTAAATCTGCATCCGTCAAGCTTTTGGCAAGGTTGCCCCAAAACTGACCAATATCTAACCAAGAACTTGCCAAATCACTTGACGCGCGACGCACCAAAAAGGACCCCGCGACTTCTTGGACGATTTTTCGAGCAATATATTCAATTGCAGATGAACGCCGTTGATTGCTTTGAGCAGGTAGATGGCTTAACAGCCACTGAAACCAATCGAATAACACCTCAACGCAATATACCCAACCTAGTCATCGGGGGCGTTCTTATTTGACTGGTCATTTAAGAACGTCCCCGATGACTACCTTGACAAGGAGTGTCCCAAACTGCCGGCAGAAAAGGAACGTCCCCGACTGCCACCTTCGGCAGCGATGGCAACGCCGCAGGTAGGTACTCATTTATGTCTGTCCCCAATGACTGCATCCGGAGCAAGACAACGCCGCAGGTTGAGTATAAGTCAGCGAAAACGCCCCTAAGCGAGCAAGGTGACGTGAAAGAGGAGGGAAGCGTACTTCGGTACGCGACCGACGATTGAACGTCAGATTGCCGCTTAGGGGCGTTTGCAGCGTCGAGCCGTTACGCGGTTTGGCAAAACCGCGTAACCCACTACACAGCCTGTGCCAGCTTCTCGGCTCGCTCGGCGGCGGCGAGCGCCTCGATGACCGTGCCGAGCTGATCGCCTAGAAGGACGCCATTGTAGGTGGAGTTGAAACCGATGCGGTGATCGGTCACGCGGTCCTGGGGCTGGTTGTAGGTACGGATCTTCTCGGAACGGTTGCCGTGGCCGATCTGGCTCTGGCGCTCAGCACCGAGCTCTGCCTGCTGCTTCTCGAGCTCCATCTCGTACAGACGGGCGCGCAGCATCTGCATGCAGACTTCGCGGTTCTGGATCTGGGAGCGCTGTTCCTGCGACTGCACCACGGTGTTGGTGGGCAGGTGGGTGATGCGCACGGCGGAGTAGGTGGTGTTAACGCACTGACCGCCAGGGCCCGAAGCGCAGTAAGTGTCGATGCGCAGGTCAGACTGGTTGATCTGGACGTCGATCTCCTCGGCCTCGGGAAGCACGGCGACGGTTGCCGTGGAGGTCTGGATACGGCCCTGGGACTCGGTCTTGGGAACGCGCTGGACACGGTGTACGCCGGACTCAAACTTCATGACGGAGTAGACGCGGTCGCCCTCGACCTTGAACTCGATGGACTTAAAGCCGCCGGCCTCGCTGGGGCTGGAATCGAGCACGGTGGTCTTCCAGCCACGCGACTCGCAAAAGCGCTGATACATCTTGTACAGGTCGCCGGCGAAGATGGCCGCCTCGTCGCCACCGGCGGCGGAGCGAATCTCGACGATGGTGTTCTTGTCGTCGTTGGGGTCGCTCGGGATGAGCATGTACTTAATGTCTTCCTCGAGCTGGGGAAGCTTGGCCTCGTTTTCGGAGATGTCCATCTGGAGCATCTCCTTCTCATCGGCATCGGTAGTATCGTGGAGCATTTCCTTGGCAGCCTCGATGTCATCGAGCGCGCCGATGTACTCGCGCGAGGCGGCGATGAGGTCGGACTGGTGCGCGTACTCCTTGTTGAGACGCGTGAACTCCTTGATGTCGGAGGCAACGGCCGGGTCGGAAAGCTTCTTCTCGAGCTCCTCATAGGCCTTGATGATCTTTTCGAGCTTGTCGCGCATGGCGGGACTCCTTTATATGCGTGAAGGTGAAAATCGGCAGAATTGATGGGGCGCATGGCGCCACTGCGGGGGTAAGCCCAGCTAGAGCATGTCGATCTTCAGATACATGCGCATCCCTTCGCGTGTGGGGTACATAGTTGCGATCTAACCCATACATGATAGCGTGCGCAGGCAAACCTGCATATAACCCGCACGGAATGAGTGGACGTAGCCGTTGGGTACGTTCCTTAACGACTAGTCGTTTAAGAGCGTCCCCAACGGCTAACAAAGGGACTGTCGCTTTGTCAGATTCTAGAGCGTGTGGAGTAGGGCGATGAGGAAGCGTACGCCCTGGAGGTAGGCGCGGCGGGTGATGCGCTCGTTAGTGCCGTGGACGCCGCGATCACACTCGTCGTCATCAACCACAAAGGCCGAGAAGCGAACGCAATCAGGGCAAATGTGCTGGTAGTTGGCAGCATCGGTAGCACCGATCACGGTTGAGGGGACGATGCTGACAGGAACCCCACCCGCCGCCGATGATCCGTTTTCCTCCGTCCCCAAAGGCTCACGGAAATAGTGGGCGGCGATGGCACGGACGGCCTCGAGCCCCGGCCCGCCGACACGCGGAGACGGCGAAGGCTCGGAGCTGCCGGTACGACCTATATGCACACATGTTTG
>CABPCW010000132.1 GCA_902406155.1 uncultured Collinsella sp. | reverse complement strand
GCGCACCGGCGCCCGCAGCGGCGCCCACCACGTTGCCCACCGTCGGCAGGTGATCGTCGGCAAGAGCCGAGGCGCCCACGTACGGAATCTGCTTGGTACCGCCCATGGCATTGACCTTGAGCGCCAGCAGCTTGTTCTTCTCGTCCATGAGGTCGAGCACCTGCTTGTTTAGGCGGCCGATCTCGCGATAGAGCGCCTTGTTGGACGTGTCGTCGCGATGCAGGCGGCGGTTGATGCGGTAGCGGTGGACCAGAATGGCCACGATCAGCACGGGGACCGCGATGAGCATGGCAAACAGGATGACTGCGCCGATCTTGCCCACCAGGTCAAACGTGGTGAAGTAGGTCATAAAGATGTTGAAGTACTCAACCCAGCCAAATACCAGCAGGTTAAGGATGGAGCTCACAACGGCAACGACGTTGTAGACAACCTTTGCCAGCAGCTCCCAGGCAAATCCCAGAAACTCACTCACCGTCGGTATCCTCCTGCTTGGTCGCGTTCATCGCCGCCTCGGCCTCGGCCTTCAGACGACGGGCTTCCTCGAGCTTGGCCTCGGCCTGGGCGAGCTGCTCGGCGGCGTTATCGGCGGTGACGGCGGCGGTGTCACCCTTGCCCTCGGCGTCCACGATGGCGGCCGCGGCGGCCAGGCGGTCTTCCTCGGCCATGGCGCGCTTAAGGTTCATGCCCACCACGATAAGGTGATACACCTGGTAGATAAAGAACAGCAGCATGGGCAGGACAATCACGATGAGGAAGCCCATGGAGCTGGACAGGAAGTCCATGACCTTGCCCATCTGCGGCAACGCGAACAGGTACTTACCAACGATGTCTCCGTCGCTGATGATGTGCGTATCGGCCACGTCGTTGTTATCGCCCTTGGTGGTAAAGCTGCGCATGCCGTTGACCTCGTCGATGGCGGCGATACGGTGCGTGTTGAGCGCGTACTCGTTGTCGATAATGGTGTGGAACGTCACGATGTCGCCCACCTCGAGCTTGGAGGTGTCGCACTTTTGGATGACGATGAGGTCGCCCTTGTTAAACGTGGGCGCCATGGAGTCGGACTGCACGGCGAGCGGGGTGAAGCCGGCGATGTCCGAGACGTTGCCGTCCTCGCGCGTGGCGAGCGTGGTGAACGCGTACAGGGCCGCTACCAGGATGATGATCCACATGACGACGCTCAGTGCGATGGATGCGGCTTTTTTAACAGATTGCATGATGTCCCTTACTACCGTGTCTGACTAGGTCGTGCGCGGCCCGGTGGCCGCCGTGCATATCTACTGTTCTTCGATGCCCTCAAAGCGCATCGAAACCGAATAGTTAGCTCCCTTTAGCATATTAGTGCAATTTGGGTCCGTCCCCTCGAGCCATATGCGAACGGTTACCGGCTTGTCCGTATCTTTTATTAGGTCGAACATGTCGCTGGCCGCGTTCGCTGCTCCCGAGTCGAGCCCAAAGACGGTGGCCGCACCAGACGAGCCCCCGCCCCCATTGGGGTTGTAGACCCAGGTGTGGCCATCGGCGGTAAAGCTCATGCGCATGGCGCTGGCCATGCCCTGCGTGTCGGAGCTAAACCGCGTGCCGGACACGCCGCCGTCGCCGTCCTGCCCGGTCAGGCGAACGCGCAAGTCCGTGCTGCTCATAAAGTGCAGCGTGAACTCCAGGTAGGCGCCGGTGGCGGGGTCGGCGGTAGAGCCGTCTTCGAAGGTGAAGGTCTGGTAGTCGCTCGTGGTGACGGGTTTGAGCTTGGATGCATCGATGTCCACGCCCTTTTCGCTGGCGATGCGCGCCGAGATCTGGTCGAAGCCCAGGCTGTGGACGTATTCGTCGAACGTGGCATGCTCGTCCAGGTCAAAGCGCAGCGAACCGTCGGCGTTGGCGTCGATCATGAGCATGCGGGTTTTGGCGCTATCGGCGATGGAAAACCAGGCAAAGGTTGCCATGGCTATTGCCACCAGGGCAAACAGCACAAGCACCACGGTGGTGGTGAGCTTGCGGCGCAGGTCGGTGTCGGCGGGCGCGGCGGCGTTGGGCTTGCCGGTGGCGGGCGTGCAGTTGGCGGCGGGTTGCTTACGCGTCATGACTACTCACCGTCCAAGGTCGCAAAGAGGGCCAGGTGCAGGGTGCCCGGGTCTTGATGCAGGTAGTCGGCGCTATCGGGGTCGGTTCCCTCGATGTAGTAATAGATGTCCAGGCGATAGGTCTGGCCCAGCGCCAGCGTGGCGAGCGAATTTTGCGGGCGTTCGGCCGTCTCGCCGGCGTCCAGGGTAAAGGCGGCCGGGTCCTGCGTCACGTTGGCACCGCAAGCGAGCTGGCCGTTTTGCCAGCCCAGCAGCATGCCATCGGCGTAGCCCGCCAGGCCCGCAGGCGCGGTCGTGGGATGCTCGCCGCGATGGCCGCCATCGGAGCTGTCGAGCTCAAAGATGTTGGTGGCAAGCACCTGGCTGCCGCTCGAGATCTTGATGCCCACGCGGGCCGCGCGCAGCAACTCGGCGTCGACACCCTGCGGGACCAATGATTCGGCCAGATACAGGCTCACCTTGCCCTTAACCTTGCTGGCGCCCGTTCCGGTAATGGTGGGGCGCAGGTCGATCCAGCCGTGATAGTAGGTGGAGCCATTGTCTTTTGCCTGCTCAAACACCGTGGCATCGCCGGCCGAGTTGTTTTGCGCGCAGGCAGCAAAGCCGTTGAGGTCAAAGGTCGAGACCGGGTAGAGCGTCACGGCCCCGCTCGCGGTGGAGGCCAGAGATGCATCGCCCTGCTGCGACCAGCTGCCGCGATCGGCGTCACCCAGCTCCAGCACCAGCTTGGAGGTGTCGCTGTGCACGCTCACCGAGTTGGTGTTGACCTTCATGTTGTTGGTGAACCAGGCGTAGGTCGCGGCGCCCAAGGTAGCGGCGAGTGCCACCATAACGAGCGCGATGTAGGCACGCGCGCGACGGGCGTGACGGCGGGCGACGCCGCCGAAAGCCCGAGAACATCCTGCATTTGCGTGATAAAGATTCCGGCAGGC
>CABPCW010000131.1 GCA_902406155.1 uncultured Collinsella sp. | reverse complement strand
CCGTTATCAAGGAAACGGTTGTAACGAGTGGCACGGTCACTCGGTCACGCCGGCGGCCTTGGCATCGCGCGCGAGCACGGTACGCGTATAGCTGATGGGCGCCCACAGGCTCTCGGGCCAGCACCAGCAGGTGACGTCGGAGACGCCATCGACCTCGGGCACCGGAACGCCCCAGTCGATGTTGCCGGTGATGCGGAAGGGCACGAGCGCCTTGCCGCTGCGGAAGCGCACGCCACCGTTGGCGAGCACCGCGTGGGCGTCGTCGCGCTCCTTCCAGCTGGGGAAGGTGACGGTAAAGCTGCTCTTGTTGCCCTCGGGCTCCAGCACGGTGTGCTCGGGGAGCTGGTCCTCGACGGCATCGAAGGCCTCGCGGAACTTGTTCTGGATGTAGAGCTGAGCCGGCAGCAGCCACTCCTCCATGGTCTTGGAGACCACGGAGCGAACCTGCGGGTTCTGGGCGAGCTTGGCGGTGTAGGTCTTCATAAAGTCGAGGTAGGCCGGCAGGTCAAAGTAGAGATTGTCGACCGGGCGCAGCTCGGGCACCTCGCCGGTGAGCTGGCTCTTGGGCGCGATGAGCTCCTCGGGCTCAAACTGGTGGCCCAGATCGCACTCGTCGGCATAAGCCTTCTCGGACTTGCAGCCCTGGATGGGGCAGCGGCCGATGACCTGGCGGCCGTTGAGGAACGTGCCGGCCTTGGCATCGTAGAACTGCAGCGTGGAGCGCTTGGAGATGGTGCCCTGCTCGTGCAGGCGCTCGATAATCTCGGCAGTCACCTCGTTGTGGATCTGGGCCGCCGGCTCAAGGCCCGAGCCGCCGTAGATGTCGCAGCTGATGTTGTAGTTGTTGAGGGTCGCGGCCTGGCGGGAGTGATTGGACTCGACATACTCGCCGATGGACTTGTCGTAGCCCTCGTTCTCCTTGAGCTTGCGGTAGCTCTCCATGATGGGCGAACCGTAGCAGTCGGTGCCCGAGGTGAAGATGACGTTTTCGCGGCCCAGGCGGTCGCGCAGGAAGCGGGCGAAGAAGTCGGCCGGGACAAAGACGCCGCCGACGTGGCCAAAGTGCAGACCCTTGTTGCCGTAGGGCTCGCCGGCGGTAACGATGGCGCGGCGCGGCCAGCTGGGACGGTCGTTCATGGAGTATTTGGATGCCATGGGACTCCTTCGCATATAGGTAAGAGCGCGGCCGGGCACGGGGTTCGGCGGCGCGGTGGTCAATTCGTGCATATCGTTCGACATTATCGCACATGCGGGCGGGTGCGTGGCAGGGGCGCTATCCTAAGATGCTATGAATGAGATTTCCAACATACATGCGTTTGAGGACGAGGTTTTTCTGCACGCTTGCTTCGTGTGGGGGATGGCCGTGATCGCGGTGTTTGCCGTGTGCCTGGTGCCGGTGTTTATGCTGTTGGGCGGGCCTGCGGACTTGGACGCGGCTGAGGCGGGCGGCTGGACCACCGTCGTGGGCTGGATGGTCGGTGTGGCTGCGGTTTCTGCAGCGTCGTTTGCCGTGCACGAGCTGGTGCATGCGGTGTTTTTTAAGCTGCTGGCGCCTGCGGGCGCGCATGTGACCTTTGGCGCGAATCGTGAGACGGCGATGATCTATGCCTGCGCCGAGGGCGTCGTGTATTCGCGTCGGCGGTACATGGCCATTTGCCTGGCGCCGACGGTTGTTGTGACGACAGCGTTTGCCCTGGGGTTTGCGTTTTCGGGCTATCCGCTGCTGTGCTATCTGGCGGCCGGCTTGCATTTGTCGGGCTGTGTAGGCGACTGGTATTACGTGTGGACCATTTTGCGCGACCGCCGCATTGTCGCCTGCGAGGATACGTCCTTTGGCGTGCGCTTTTTCGCAAAGTAGTCTTTTTGGGACGGGGCTATTTTAGCTGCCATGATGTCGGTGTGAGTTTTCTGGGACGGGGATGTCGATGAAGTCGTTGTTGCTGCATGCGTGCTGTGCACCATGCTCGCTTGAGCCGGTTCGCCTGCTGCGCGAGGAGGGGTTTGAGCCCACGATTTGCTGGACCAATCCCAATATTCAACCGCGCGATGAATGGCGGCGGCGTCTGGACGAGCTGCGCCGGTGGTGTGCCGATGGCGACATCGAGCTCATCGAGGCGGGGGAGGACCGCGAGCGCTGGGAGGCCGGCGTGGCCCCGCTGGGTGCCGATCGGCCCCGTCGCTGTCGCTCGTGCTATGCCTTGCGCTTGGCCGAGGCATGCCGCGTTGCCCAGGAGCGCAGGTTTGAATATGTGGGTACGACGCTCGCCGTCTCGCCGTATCAGCTGTTCGACACCTGCAATGACGTGCTTGAGCGTTTGGCGGCCGCCCATGGGCTCACCCCGGTGATTCGCGATTTTCGCCCGTATTATCCCGAGGCTACGCGCCGTTCGCGCGAACTGGGCATGTATCGACAGAACTACTGCGGCTGCCGCTTTTCTGCTGTCGAGGCGGCCATGGACCGCGCCCGCATCCGCGACGAGCGCAAAGCCGCCAAAAAGTAGTTCGTTTGGGACGTCAGCCTGCTAGGATGTAGAGCGGACTTTAGCTATATAAGGAGTATCCGACGTGTCTATGCGTACCGATGATTTTGACTACAACCTTCCTGAGGAACTGATTGCCCAGGCTCCTGCCGAGCCGCGCGACTCCTGCCGCCTGCTGGTGGTGGATCGCAAAGGCTCCCAGGCGGGGAAGCCGCTGGAGCACGGCGGTACCGTTGAGCACCGCATCTTCCGCGACATCATCGACTATATTGAGCCGGGCGATGTGCTCGTCATCAACAAGACGCGTGTGATGCCGGCCCGCCTGATCGGTCGCAAAGCCGGCTCGGGTGGCGTGGTCGAGACGCTGCTGCTCAAGCGCCGTGAGGATGTTGACCCGCTGGGCCACGTTTGGGAGTGCCTGGTCAAGCCGGGTAAGCGCCTGAAGCCCGGTGCTCAGATTGAGTATCGCGCTGGTGGCGCCCATGCGCCCGAGGGGGCTCCCGTGGTGCTGACGGCCGAGGTCATCGACTTTGTCACCGATAGCCGCGGTTTCCTTGCCAAATTTTTTGTTCCGTCATATAATGGAAAAAAGAA
>CABPCW010000130.1 GCA_902406155.1 uncultured Collinsella sp. | reverse complement strand
GATTAAAAAATCATTAGGTACACAATGATTTTTTAATCCCCGTCCCAGAAAAATCACTGGGTGGGCGTGGGGGCTGGAGTTGGCCCCCGGAGATTTTTAGCGCTGGGCGGCGTCTTCTAGGAGGGCGTCCCAGATGGCCAGCGCTGCGGCTGCTTCGGCTACGGGGACGGCGCGCGGGACGATGCAGGGATCGTGGCGGCCGTGGACCGAAAGCTCGGCATTTTCCATGGCGTCCATGTCCACCGTCTGCTGCTCGCGAGCGATGGAGGGCGTCGGCTTTACGGCCATGCGCCACATGACGGGCGCGCCCGTGGAGATGCCGCCCAGGATGCCGCCGGCGTTGTTGGACTCGACCGCAATCTCGCCACTTTCGGCATCGATACGATACGGATCGTTGTTCTCGCTGCCGCGCATGGCGGCCACGGCAAAGCCCATGCCAAACTCAACGCCCTTTACGGCGGGAATGCCAAACGCGATCTGCGCGATTCGATTCTCGATGCCGTCGAACATGGGGTCGCCGATGCCGGCGGGAAGTCCATAGATACCGCACTCCACGATGCCGCCGATGCTGTCGAGCTCGTCGCGCGCGGCCAGAATCTCCTCGCGCATGCGACCGGCAGCTGCGGCGTCAATGCACGGCAGGTCGTTCGAAAGGATCGCCTTGCGGTCGGCCTCGCGATAGACCATGTCGTCCATGGGCAGATCGGAGATGCCGCCGATCTGCGCCACATGCGCCATGACCCTAATGCCGCGGGCCTCGAGCGCCTGCAGCGCGATGCCGCCCGCGATGCACAAAGGGGCCGTCAGGCGGCCGGAGAAATGCCCGCCGCCAGCGACATCGTGCATATTGTGATACTTCACGCGCGCAGGGTAGTCCGCATGTCCCGGACGGGGCTTGCGGCGCAGCTCGGAGTAGTCCTTGGAGCGCGTGTTGGTGTTCTCGATGATCGCGGCGATAGGCGCACCCGTGGTGTGTCCATCAACTATGCCGGCGATAATGTGGGCGGCGTCGGCCTCGCGGCGCTTGGTCGCGGTCTCGTCACGGCCGGGGGCACGACGGTCCAAAAAGGACTGCAGCTGCTCCAGGTCAACGGCGATACCAGCGGGAATGCCGTCGAGCGAGCAGCCGATGGCGGGGGAGTGCGACTGGCCGAAAATGCTCAGATGCAAAACGTTGCCAAAGGTCGAGGACATGCTATTCCTCCTCGAGCGTGACCTTGCCGCCCAACAGGCGGTAGTGGTCGAAGAAATCGGGATAGGACTTGTTGACGGCCTCGGCGCCGTGGATCACGACCTCGCCGGTGGCGCGACTCGCGGCGATGGCGGCCATCATGGCGATGCGGTGGTCGTTGTGCGAATCGACCTCGCCGCCGGTAAAGGCATCGACGCCCTTAATGATGAGGTCGTCACCGGCGATGCGCACCTGCGCGCCCAGCGCGGTGAGCTCGCGGGTGGTGGTGGCCAGACGGTCGGATTCCTTGATGCGCAGGCGCGCGCAGTCACGGATGAACGTGCGGCCCTGAGCCAGCGATGCCACGGCCGAGATGACGGGCACCAGGTCCGGAATGTCGTGGGCGCTCATCTCAAAGCCGGCGAGCTTGTCGGACTGGACGGTGGCGGCGTTCGTGGAGCGCACGATGCGGGCGCCAAAGCGCGAAAGCGCGGCGAGCACGTTGCGGTCGCCCTGTGCGGAGCTCAGCGACACGCCCTCGACGGTGATGGGGTCGGAGCCGATGGCACCGGCGCACAGCCAAAAGGCGGCGTTGGACCAGTCGCCCTCGACGGCTACGCTGCCGGGTGTGCGGTACGAGCCGCTGTTCACGCGGAAGTTCGTGACCTCGGGCTGGCCGTCCTTGGCCGGAATACGCTCGACGTTGACCTCGACGCCGAAGGCCTTCATGGCCTGGATCGTCAGGTTGATGTAGGGGCGGCTCTCGATGAGGCCGTTCACCTGTACGCAGGAGGGCTGGGCCAAAAGCGGGGCTGCCAGCAGCAGGCCGGAGATATACTGCGAGCTCACGTTGCCCGGAAGCATAAAGGTGCCCGGGCGCATGCGGCCGCTCGTCTTGAGCGGAAAACCGCCCAGGCCCTGCAGGTCGCAACCGGCGGCAATGACCTCGTCCGAGAGCGGGGAGAGCGGGCGGGCACCCAGACGGCCCTGGCCCACAAAGGTGGCCTCGGCACCCAGCGCACAGGCGACGGGCAGCATAAAGCGGAGCGTGGAGCCGCTCTCGCCGCAGTCGAGCGTGCCGCCGGCAAGGGCCTTGAGCAGGCCAAACTCAATGCTCTTCATGGTGGGGTGGACCTGGAAGCCGTCCTCGACGGTCTCGATGCGGGCACCGAGCGCCGTGAGGCAGCGCACCGTGGCCTCGATATCGGCGCAGGTCGTGTTGCAGGTAACGTGCGTCTCGCCGTTGGCAAGCGCGGCGCAGATGATGAGGCGATGCGCCATCGACTTGGACGCGATAGCGGGAACGGTGCCCTTGAGCGGGGACGGGGTGATGCGGGCTAGCATGCGGATGCGTCTCCCTTCTGGCCGAGGCCCTCGGCAATCAAATCGTGGAAGGTGGAAAGCGGCGTGCGGTCGATGCTGCAACGGCCAATGCCGTGCGGAATTACCAGGTCGATGGTGTCGCCTGCGCGCTTTTTGTCGTGGAGCGCCTCGGCAAAGACGGCATCGGCATCTAGGTCGCAACGGGTCTTGAGGCCGTGGCGGGCGCAGAGCTCCTCAATACGGCCGGGCAGTGCAGCATCGCAAACGCCGTTCAGGGCCGCGGCGCGCGTGATGATGCCCATGCCAATCGACACGCAGTTGCCGTGGCCGAGCTCAAAGTGCTCGCAGGCCTCGACGGCGTGTCCGGCGCTGTGTCCAAAGTTGAGGAGCTTGCGCTGATTGGTTTCGCGCTCGTCGGCGACGACCACGGCGCGCTTGATGTCGATATTGCGGGCGATGATGAGCGCCACACGGGCCACGTCGCGGTTCAGCAGCTCCAGCGTGAGCGGTGTCTTCTCCAGCTCGGCGAAGAGCTCGGGGTCGGCGATCACGGCGTGCTTGACGACCTCGCCGCAGCCGTCGGCGAACTGCTCGGGCGTGAGGGTGGCCAGGCACCCCACATCGGCGTACCTGATCGAGCATTATGGCAACGTGCTTTGCGCCAAGCTGCTT
>CABPCW010000129.1 GCA_902406155.1 uncultured Collinsella sp. | reverse complement strand
ATCGATACTGAAACGGAAAAAATAATAAATCGCCTCCGGCGAAATCGGCGACGCTGACCGAGGTGGGTGAGCGTCTGCAGCTCGATCGCGACACCATGACGCGTGCCCTGCGCGAGCTTTCGCTCAACCGCGCGATCGTTAAGATCGAACGCGACGTTGCCTTGTCTGCCGCCGCCGAGGCCCATGCACGTGAGGTCGTCGCCGCGGCTATCGAGGCCGACGGCGGCGCTGCCACGACGAGCGTGCTGCGCGAGGCCCTAGGCGTGTCACGCAAGCGCGCCATTAGCATCCTGGAACACCTGGATGCGATGCGTTTTACGACGCTCGACAAAGAGGCCGGCGGCCTCAGATCCCTGCGCTAGGGCTCCGAATCGCCGCTCGCCACAAAACCGGCCTATCTACTACGTTTAAGTGACTACCCTCGACCATTTCAAAAACCGCAAAAACAAAACCGCAGGTAGATGACTTGCCGATGTTACGAAAAAGTGGGTATGGCTAACCCTTGCTGGTTAAACGTAGTAGATGGGCCGTTTTCGTGGCGCGACACTGCGCGTTTGGTAAAATACCGCCACGTTTGGGAACGGATGGGCTCCGGTGGGCCCCGCGGTCCTCAAAACCGTTGTGAGGCGTGCAAAACGTCTTGGATGTGTTCGATTCACATACGTTCCCGCCAACGCATCCTGCCAACCACCACAAAGGTGCCTGTCCTCTTTGTGGTGGTATGGACCATGTGGACGAAACAGCTTCGAAACACGCGATTTGTACGTCGGGTGCTCAAAAACGCTTCTACCTGCATCGTAATCAAAACGAAACATCTGCTCGTCGGCTTATGCGAAACTTTGCTGCAACAGTGCGATATTATCCATACTCGATAAAGCTCGCGGCGTATGAGGCGCCGCGAACGACACCTTTCTTTTCCATCAATTGGAGGAAGCATGAGCTACACGCAGAAAGTTCTCGACGAGCTCAAGGCCCGCTATCCCGAGCAGCCTGAGTTCATCCAGGCCGCGACCGAGATCCTCGGCACCATCCAGCCGGCGCTCGACGCCCATCCCGAGTACGAGGAGGCCGCCCTGCTTGAGCGCCTCGTCGAGCCCGAGCGCATCGTTATGTTCCGTGTCCCCTGGGTCGATGACCAGGGCAAGGTTCAGGTCAACCGCGGCTATCGTGTCGAGTTCAACTCTGCCATTGGACCCTACAAGGGCGGCCTGCGCTTTAACCCGACGGTCACCCTGGGCATGCTCAAGTTCCTGGGCCTGGAGCAGATCCTCAAGAACAGCCTGACCACCCTTCCCATGGGCGGCGGCAAGGGCGGCTCCGACTTTGACCCCAAGGGCAAGTCCAACAACGAGATCATGCACTTCTGCCAGTCCTTCATGACCGAACTCTATCGCCACATTGGCCCCAACACCGACGTTCCCGCTGGCGACCTGGGCGTTGGCGGCCGCGAGGTTGCCTACATGTTCGGTCAGTACAAGCGCCTGACCAACGAGTGGACCGGCGTCCTCACCGGCAAGGGCCTCTCCTTTGGAGGCTCGCTCGCCCGTACCGAGGCCACCGGCTACGGCCTGGTCTACTTTGTGGACGAGTACCTCAAGAGCCGCGGCGAGTCCTTCGGGGGCAAGAACGTCGTCGTTCACGGTTCCGGCAACGTTGCTATCTATGCCGTCCAGAAGGTCTCCCAGCTCGGCGGCAAGGTGCTGGCCTGCTCCGACACCCACGGCTGGGTCGAGGATCCCGACGGCATCGACTACACCGTGCTCGAGCACGTCTACAACAAGAAGCGCTCCGGCCACGACAAGGGCGTCACGCTCGCCATGTACGTTGACGAGAAGCCCGGTGCCGTGTGGCACGAGGGCGACGGCCGCGGCGTGTGGCAGCTGCCCTGCGACATCGCGCTGCCCTGTGCTCGCGAGAACACGCTGCTGCTCGAGGACGCCCAGGCGCTCGTCGCCAACGGCTGCAAGGTGGTCGGCGAGGGCGCGAACATGCCCACGACCATCGAGGCCACGACTTACTTCCAGGAGAACGGCGTCGCCTTTATGCCCGGTAAGGCTGCCAACGCCGGCGGCGTGCTCGTGTCCGGCCTCGAGATGAGCCAGAACGCCGAGCACCTGTCCTGGACCTTCGAGGAAGTCGATGGCAAGCTCGAGCAGCTCATGCGCGGCATGTTCCACAACGTGGACGATACCGCCAAAGAGTATGGCCAGGAGGGCAACTTTGTCATGGGCGCCAACATCGCCGGCTTCCTGAAGGTCGCCGACGCCATGCTCGCCCAGGGCGTCTGCTAAATCCAGCTCAACATAGCTCCACACAGCACCAGCTGATGCGCTTAAGGCTCCCGGCAATTCCTGCCGGGAGCCTTTTTCTATGGTGGCGAGGGCTGTGCGCCCTCGTTTGGTACACTTAGAGGTACTGGACAAGTGAAGAGATGGGGGAGAACGTGCTCAAGTTCGGTACCTACGTCCGTGTTGGAAACGCGGCCGAAGCCTATGAGCTCTTGCAGAAGAACCGCAACAACAAGATTGTGGGCGGCGGCATCTGGATGCGCCTGGGTTCGCGTCGCGTGGCGACGGCGATTGACCTTTCGGCCTGCGGACTCGATCAGATCGAGGAGACCGAGACCGAGTTTCGCATCGGTGCCATGTGCACCCTGCGCCAGCTCGAGCGCCATGCCGAGCTCAACGCGCTTGTCAACAATGTCTTCGAGTTCGCCGTTCACGATATCGTGGGCGTGCAGCTGCGCAATACCGCCACGGTGGGCGGCAGCATCTATGGCCGCTTTGGCTTCTCGGACGTTCTCTCCGCCTTCCTCGCGCTCGACTCTTACGTTGAGCTGACGGGTGCCGGCCGTGTGCCGCTCGCCGAGTTCGTGGACATGGGCTATGTGCGCGACGTGATCGAGCACGTCGTGGTCGTCAAGCACGATTACCGCGCGAGCTACGAGGCCGTGCGCAAGGCTGCGACCGACTTCCCCTCGTTGAACGTCACCGTCGCCTGGTGGGACAACACCTGGCACGTCACCGTGGGCGCCCGCCCGCTGCGCGCGACCTTGCTGCAGGGCGAGGCATGTGGCCTCACCAGCGAGCAGCCTTCCGAGGACGAGCTGCGCGCCCTGGCCGTGTCCGTACGCGCGTTGAGCTATGGCACCAACCTGTGGGGCTCGGCCGACTACCGCCGCCGCGTCTCGG
>CABPCW010000128.1 GCA_902406155.1 uncultured Collinsella sp. | reverse complement strand
AAATACAAAAGGATGTATGCTGGCGAGGGCGTGGCCACCGCGCCTGACGAGGATGGCGCTTCTGCGGCGGATGCCACCGAGGCCGAGGTCGCTGCCGACCCCGAGACTTCCGCAAAGGACGACGACAAGTGATGAAGCACGTGCTCCGCGTGATCAACGTGCTGGCGACCGTGGTGATCCTCGTCGCCTTTGTGGTGCTGCTGCGCACGGTGTTCACGCCCGCCGGCGAGATCCCCACCATCATGGGCTACGGCTTTATGCGTACGCTGACCGGCTCGATGGAGCCGGCGATTCCCGTGCACTCGTTTATCGTCGTCGATACCGACAACAGCCAGGCCTACCAGGTGGGCGATATCATCACCTTCCATTCGTCCGATGACGTGCTGGAGGGTTCGCTCAACACGCACCGCATCGTATCCGTGGAGGCCGCGTCCGACGGCTCGCCGGTCTACCACACCAAGGGTGACGCCAATCCGGTCGAGGACGCCGCACCCGTGCCCGCCGCCGATGTTGTGGGCCGCGTGGTCTTTGTCTCGGCAGGCCTGGGCGTTGTGGTGTCGCTGCTCACCAATCCGCTGCTGTTCTTTCCGTCTATCGTGGTGCCGTTGATCGCGCTGCTGGTGCTCGAAATTCGCCATATGGTTAAGGCCACGCAAGATGTGGCGCGTGCCGAGGACGAGGCCGCCCTGCGTGCTGCCGTGGAGCAGATTCGCGAAAAGCGCCGTCGCGAGCAGGAGGGTCAGGACGACGCCAAGGACCCAGGCGATGACGATCGTGCCCAGGATAGTGCGGAAGCCGACCCCGACGTCCTCGACGATTCCAACCGCTCGGCATAGCGCATCTGTGCCTTTCGTCCCTGCAATTTGGACGCCTATAGATGTTCCGAATCGTCTGCTTTTTCATGCCGATATTCGTGCTACAGTTTGAGCGCTTTGTTGCCAATTGATTTCGGGGGAGTGGAATGGAACAGGAGCGCACAGCGCAGCGTGCACGCGAGAAGGCTTCGGTACCGGTGACGGCGGCGGCCGATTTTGTCGTGCCCGAGGGAACTGACGAGCTGAGCCGCAGCACCCGCCGCGCATGGCGCGACCGCCTCAACGACGCCCAGACGCGCAAGATGGCCCTGGGTACACTCGCCGCGTTTGCCGGCGGTACGTTTTGGGGTTTTTCTGGCACCAGCGCCAGCTACCTCTTTGACGTGTGCCATATCGAGACGTTTTGGCTGATGAGCGTGCGCCAAGTTATCGCTGGCCTGCTCTTTATGTTCGTCGTGCTCAGAAAAGACCGCGACCGCTTGATCAAGCTGTGGACCACCCCTGCCGATCGCAAGCAGCTCATCCTATTTACGATCTTTGGTCTGCTGTTCAACCAGCTTTGCTATCTGTCAGCCGTGCGCCTGACCAACGCGGGCACCGCGACCGTCTTTCAGTGTCTGCAGCTGGTGGTCGTCATGGGGTATGCCTGCGTCACCGCGCATCGACTGCCGCGCACGCGCGAGGCGCTTGGCATTTTGCTCGCCTTAGGCGGAACGTTTTTAATTGCCACGGGCGGCGACCCTAGTACGCTCAGTATCTCGCCAATGGGCCTGCTCGCGGGCCTTTTGTGCGCAGTGGGCGGTGCCTGCATAGCAATCATCCCTGCCGGAATCCTCAACAAATACGGCAGCTCGGTCGTCACGGGCTCGGCCATGCTTTCGGCGGGAATCGTGATGAGCATCTTTACCCAGCCGTGGGCGCATATGCCGGCGCTCGGCCCCTCGGGTGTCGGCGCGCTCGCGATATTTATTGTGGTGGGGTCGTTCTTCGCCTATATGTTCTACATGCAGGGCGTTAAGGAGATTGGCTCGGTACGCGCGAGCCTTCTTGGAACCATGGAGCCGGTTTCGGCCACCATCACCAGCGCCCTTATGCTGGGCACGGTGTTTTTGCCCACCGACCTGGCGGGTTTTGCCATGATTATCGCGATGGTGTTTTTGACGGTGTAACCTCTGCGGTTGCTATTAAAGGATAATAGGCTGGCGGCGCGTTGCTTTGGCGGCGCGCCTTTGTCTATAGAGAGGATCTCTTATGAAGTACTTTGGCACCGACGGCTTTCGCGGCGAGGCCAACGTTGGGTTGACCGTGGAGCATGCGTACAAGATCGGTCGCTTTGTGGGCTGGTATTACGGTGCCAACCGCGGCACCAAGGCGCGCGTGATCGTGGGCAAGGACACACGTCGCTCGAGCTATATGTTCGAGGCGGCGCTGGTGAGTGGCCTGGTCGCGAGCGGTGCGGACGCCTACATGTTGCACGTGATCCCGACGCCGGGCGTGGCACATCAGACCGTGGAGGGCTGCTTCGATTGCGGCATCATGATCAGCGCGAGCCACAACCCGTTTTGCGATAACGGCATTAAGCTCGTCAACAGCGACGGCTTTAAGATGGACGAGGACGTGCTGGAGCTCATCGAGGACTACATCGATGGCAAGAGCGAGGTACCGCTGGCCACGGGCAACCACATCGGCGCCACGGTGGACTACATGCAGGGTCGCAACCGCTATATTGCCTCGCTCATTGCAAGTGCGAACTTTTCGCTGCAGGGCGTTAAGATCGGTCTCGACTGCGCCAACGGCTCGGCGTCCTCGGTGGCCAAGCCGGTGTTCGACGCGCTGGGCGCCGACGTGCGCGTGATCAACGCCGCACCCGATGGCTTTAACATCAATGTGGACTGCGGCTCTACGCATATGGAGCGCCTGCAGCGCCACGTGGTGGAGCAGGGCCTGGACGTGGGCTTTGCCTATGACGGCGATGCCGACCGCTGCCTGGCCGTGGACGAGCGCGGCCGTGTGGTCGACGGCGACCAGATCCTGTACGTGTGCGGCGTGTACCTGAACAAGCACGGTCGCCTTTCGGGCGGTACCGTGGTGCCGACGATCGCCAGCAACTTTGGCCTGATCAAGTCGCTGGAGCTTGCCGGCCTGAGTGCCGTGACCAGCGGCGTGGGCGACCGTCACGTGTATGCCAAGATGCGCGAGGGCGGCTACAGCCTGGGCGGCGAGCAGACGGGCCATACGATCTTTGGCGATATCGAGCGCACGGGCGACGGCATTATGACCTCGTTGCGCGTGATGGAAGTGATTCGTGCCGAGCGCGAGATGCTCTCGCAGCTCACGGCTCCGTGCAAGCTGTTGCCGCAGGCGCAGGCTGCCGTGCGCGTGGCGGATAAGGACGCCGCGCTGGGCAACATGGGCGTGCAGGCCGCCATCGCCGAG
>CABPCW010000127.1 GCA_902406155.1 uncultured Collinsella sp. | reverse complement strand
CCTCGCCGCCCGTCGCAGCCTGCGCCACGGCCTCGGCAATGCCCTCGGCGCCCTCGGCCCAAAGTTGCGCCGGCGTGGTGCCAAAAGCCATGGCAAAAGCCAGGAACGCCACCAGACCGCGCTTGGCTACGCCGCGGGCAATCGCTCCATGACGACGCCACGAGGCGCGTTGGCACTCATCCTCAAACATATCCATTTGTCTCCTATTGTCTGAACTTGGGACATTGCCCAGCGGCTGCCCCACGTCATCGCGCATGTTGCGCTCGAGTTCCCCCATCGGGGTCCCCCTTCCCTCCAGAGCCCAACGCGTACCGGCGGCATGCGCCGCGGTCGCGCACAAGATGGGAGGCGATCCGACTTAACCTTACCGACCCGGGCGCGCCGTCCGATCTGCGACGCGAACATCCCGGGCCAAGAGGAATTACGGTTACTGGTACAGCCGAGGACTTGCACCCCGATTCTCCCAAACGCGCAGGAAAACCGCGCATTCGTGCGTCTCCGCACCACCATCTAGGCCATCGATTATTACTGTCAGTATGGTAGCACGCAAAAGGGCCCCGCACGCAGGCGAAGCCCAAGGTAAAAGCTATGGTTTGCGATAGGAAGGGCTGTCGGCGGACCTTGCAAGAATAGCCCGTTTCAAAACTATGCCGGATTACGGGGATGATTCAGCACCTCGCAACCATATCTGCCATTTTCGAAAACCAACGACTCATCTACCTGCGGTTTTAAAAGCGCGAATTTCGGCATGGTCGAGGTTCGGCACTCCAGCCCCGTAAACCGGCATAGTTTTGTTCGGACCAGCCCACGCCGGCGCGACGCAAGGCAAAATAACCCGTTTCCCCGACCCCGGGAAATCGTTAATGCTTGCCGCCGTGACTGTTGCGCCAGATCTCGCGGCCCAGCATCAGCGCCAGCACCAGCGCGCTCACGTAGCCCATAAAGCCAATGACCGGGATACCAAACACGACCGGCTCGATGCGCGCGTAGTACACCACCGACGAACCGATAAACAGACCGGCGACCACAATTGCCATCGACATGCGGTCGATAATTCCACCCAGCTGCCGCAGTGCCTTGTCGCTGCTCATGATCTGCGTGTTCACCTTAAGCTGGCCGCGCGTGAGCATGCGCGACGCCAAGCCCAGATACTCGGCCGCCTCGAGTGAGCCTTTTGCCGCGCGATAGCTGCTGGCGGCAAGATCGCGCCCCATTTCGCGGACGCGCGCATAGGTGCTCTTCTCGTTTTTGATGTGCGTCTGGATAATCTGGATCATGTTGACGTTGGGCATGTACTCGGTCAGCAGGCCCTCGAGCGTCACCATGCCGCGCGCGAACATCGTCACCACACTCGGCAGCTCAACGTCGTTTTTGCGCGCCAGATTGAGCAGCGAGGTCAAAAACTCGCCGATATCCAGGTCCTTAAGATCGAGCCCCGCAAAGTCGGCGACAATAAAGTCCAAGTCGGACAAAAAGGCCGAATGGTCGAGCTCGGCAGAATCGCCGCGCGTCACGGCAAAGCGCATAAGCGAATCCTTGAGCTTGGGGACGTCACCCTCGGCCACGGCGAAAATCATGTCCTTGACGATACCGCGGTCGTGACTCGACATGCGCCCGACCATGCCCAGGTCGATAAAGTAGACGATGCCGTCCTTGAGGATAATGTTTCCCGCATGCGGGTCCGCATGGAAAAAGCCGTCGTCGAGCACCTGCGTCGAGTAGTCCTCGACGATCGCGGCGCCGATCTTTTCCAGGTCATAGCCCTCGGCCACCAGGCGCTCGGGATCGGCAATCGAGATGCCGTCAATGTAGTCCATAACCACGACGTGTTCGGTGCAAAGGTCCAAGTAGGATTTGGGACACGACACGCCATGCACGCTCTTATGGAACTCATAGAAATCGTTGAGGTTTTTGGCCTCGGCCAAAAAGTTGGTTTCCTCGCGAAACGAGGTCCACAGTTCCTCGACCACGCCGTGCAGGTCAACAAACTGGTCGGTGTTGACGAACTTGGAAACGATGCGCACCACCGAGCGAATGATGTCGATGTCCTGAGCCATCACCTGCTGCGCGCCGGGGCGCTGCACCTTAACGGCCACGTCCTCGCCGGTCACCAGGCGGGCGCGGTGCACCTGCGCGAGCGACGCGCTTCCGAGCGGGTTGGGGTCGATCGCGTCGAACATCTGCCCCAGGCGCTGGCCGTATTCCTCTTCTAGACACCGGAGCACTACCTCATACGGCACCGGCTCTACGTCGGAGCGCAGGCGACGCAGCTCGTCGCAAAACCGCTGCGGCAAAATCTCGGAGCGGTTCGCCAGGATCTGCCCCATCTTGACGAACATGGGGCCGAGCTCTTCGAGCAGACGACGCAGGCGCACCGGCGTGAGGTTATCCCACACGCGATACTTTTTGATCAGGCGAACGATCTGACCGATGCGTTCGCGGCGGCCCGCCGGCGTGAGCTG
This sequence comes from uncultured Collinsella sp., assembly GCA_902406155.1. Lineage (GTDB taxonomy): Bacteria > Actinomycetota > Coriobacteriia > Coriobacteriales > Coriobacteriaceae > Collinsella. The sequence goes on along the minus strand of CABPCW010000127.1, from coordinate 887 downwards.
ATACTCCTCGTCCGGCGCCATCGCGTCGGCCTCCTCGGGGACCATATCGACAGCGCGCGGCTTCTTGCGAGCGCCCGAGACGGCGGCATCGACCTCGTCGACAACCGCCGCCTCGTCACCTAAGGGATCTAGATTGTTGTAATCGGTGGTGGAATCTGCCATCTGCGCTACTACTCGGCCTCTTCGGCGTCCTCTGCATCGTCGGGCTCAACAGACTCGACGGGCACCGAAGTCACGTTGTCCTCGACCGAATCGACGATGTCGCGCACATGGGCCAGGAAGGCCGTGCGCTCGGGGGCAGTCATAACACGGACGCGGGCCAGGATGAGCTCGTCGAGCACACGCTGTGCCGCAGTCTCGCCCTGCATGCCCAGGCGCTCGGTCAGGTCGGAGATGGTGCCACCCGCCTGCTCGAACATATCGGACACGCTGCGGGCGATATCGGGGGTGCCGGCGTCCTTGCGGACCTGCTCGCCCTTGGTACCGAGGTCGTCGAGAACCTTCTTGCCGCCCTCGACGGCAACGGCGGCGGCGCCGAAGCCCACGTTGATGGCACCGTTAACAAGCTGATCGAGTTTCATAACCATGGTTGGCTCCAATCATGAACAACTGCATTGGACTTCTTGTACCCAAGATTGAGTGAACGACACAAAATCGTTTTACCGCCAAGATAAAAATCGAGCGGGCCAAAGCCTTTGACGGCGTTTGCCCCGCTCGTTCGCTGCAAGGTTGCCTTTACCTTACGTTGTCGTTCATCGCGAAGGAGTTCTTCATGGCACAGCTCGTGGTGTAGAGCACCTTGCCCAACAGAGCATCGGTCTCCACCCGCACGCGCTCGGCAAACTCCTCGTTGGCGCGGGCGAGCTCGGCGCCCTCTTACGTGAGTT
>CABPCW010000126.1 GCA_902406155.1 uncultured Collinsella sp. | reverse complement strand
CGCGACACCCGCGCCGGCCAGCGCCTCGAACACGCCGGCAAGCTCGGCATCGAGCGCCGCCAGGTCGCCTGCGGACTCACCGGCAACGCGGCGCTTTTCCACCGCGTCGACCTCCTTGGAGCGGCCCACGTAGGCAGGGTCGCGGCGGCTGAGCGTAAACTCGGCCAGACCCAGCGGGTTGGAGCGGAAGGAGCTCGTCTCGCCCGAGGGAATGAGCTCGTCAGTCGTGGTGACCGGGTCCATGATCTTGGAGCACACCTTGAGCAGGATGTCGTCGCCGAGCGGCTCCATCGCGGGCCACGGCTTGATGTTGGGACCTTCGACCAGCTCGTCGGCAGGCTCCGCCTTGCCAAAGCCCCAGTACACGCGCTTTTTGTACGGCGCGTCATCAAAGGTGTACTCGCAGGCCTCGTCCCAAGTCTCCTCGGGCAGGTCGGTCGCCGGGGTCAGGACGCCACCGTTGGCAGCCGTCGCCGCGATGGAGCGGGCATCCATCAGAGCCACGGCGCTCAGCTGGCCATTACCCGGCTTGGAACCCTCGCGGTTGGGGAAATTGCGCGTGGTGTGGCGGATGGACAGGCCGTTGTTGGCGGGCGTATCGCCGGCGCCAAAGCACGGGCCGCAGAACGCCGTGCGCACGATCGCGCCGGCCTCCATAAGGTCGTAGATATAGCCGCGACGCGTGAGTTCGAGCGCCACGGGCTGGCTCGTGGGATAGACCGACAGCGAAAACTCGCCGCAGCCAGTGTTGGCGCCTTTGAGCACGCGGGCAGCCTGGACCACGGAGTCGTAGTTGCCGCCCGAGCAGCCGGCGATAACGCCCTGCTGCACGTGCAGCTTGCCGTCGACGATCTTGTCGAGCAGGCTAAAGTGCGTCTTGCCCTCGCCGATCTTGGCGGCCTCGAGCTCGACCTCGTGCAGGATGTCCTCGAGGTTCTCATTGAGCTCGTCGATCTCAAAGCCGTTGGAAGGATGGAACGGCAGGGCGATCATGGGCTTGATGCTCGACAGATCGACCTCGACGCAGCCGTCGTAGTAGGCGACATCGGCGGGCTTGAGCTCGCGGTAGTCGTCGCCGCGGCCGTGCATGGTCAGGAATGCGTGCGTGTCCTCGTCGGTTGCCCAGATGGAGGAAAGGCAGGTGGTCTCGGTGGTCATGACGTCGACGCCGTTGCGGTAATCGGTCGTCATGCTCGCGATACCGGGGCCCACAAACTCCATGACCTTGTTCTTGACGTAGCCCTTGGCAAAGACGGCGCGGATGATGGCGAGCGCCACGTCGTGCGGGCCAACGCCGGGGCGCGGGGCGCCCGTGAGGTAGATGGCCACGACGCCGGGATAGGCAACGTCGTAGGTGTCGCGCAGCAGCTGCTTGGCCAGCTCGCCGCCGCCCTCGCCCACGGCCATGGTGCCCAGGGCGCCGTAGCGGGTGTGCGAGTCCGAGCCCAGAATCATCTTGCCGCAACCGGCGAAGTTCTCGCGCATAAAGGAGTGGATAACCGCGATGTGCGGCGGAACGAAGATGCCGCCGTACTTCTTGGCCGCAGAGAGGCCAAAGACGTGGTCATCCTCGTTGATGGTACCGCCCACAGCACACAGGGAGTTATGGCAGTTGGTGAGCACGTAGGGCAGCGGGAACTGCTCCATGCCCGAGGCGCGCGCCGTCTGGATGATGCCGACAAAGGTGATGTCGTGGCTCGCCATGGCGTCGAAGCGAATCTTGAGTGCCTCGGGGTCGCCGGACGTATTGTGTGCCTGGAGGATCGAATACGCGATGGTGCCGCGCTTGGCATCCTCGGGCGTCTGCGTAATGCCGCGTTCGGCAGCCTCGGCCGCAGGCACAACCTCGGTGCCACCGCGCAGGTAGATGCCGTCCTCGTACAGCTTGACCATACTGTCTCCCACTCTGCCCAAAAGATTTGGGCGCATAGCATACATTCGTTCAATATCGTGCCATAGAACGGTTGCGAGTGGGTTACGAATCTACACGTTCACTTTATCTAGGTAAAGTAAAGGATGAGCTGGAGGCTGGAAGACGGGTTTGGCGCAAGGAGTGTCCCCATGTGCCGGCAGAAAAGGAACGTCCCCAAGTGCCGAAATGACGAGAGTGGATAATCTCCCGCTTTGAGCCTGTGCAGAGGCCAAAAACGGGAGATTATCCACTCTCATTCTGTGGGTACTCATTTAAGTGCGTCCCCAATGAGTGCCCGGCGGCGCCGGCGTAACTACAAGTCGCCGCCCGTGCCCAGTAGTTTGCGCATAACTTGCTCGGGGTTGACTGAGCCATCGCGCGGGGCCAGGGCGGTGATCTTCTTCTGCATCTTGTACTCGTGCAGCTCATCCTCGAGCTGGCGCACGCGAGCGCGGAGCTTCTCGTTCTCGCGCTCGCGCTCCTCGGCACGCTCCTTCATATCGAGAATGCGCACCACGCCGGCAAGGTTGATACCCTCGTCAGTCAGCTGGTTGATGAGCTCCAGACGCTCGATATCGGCACGCGAATACAGGCGTGTGTTACCGCCCGAGCGCTGGGGGTTCACCAGGCCCTTAGACTCGTAGACGCGCAGAGTCTGCGGATGCATGCCGGTCAGCTCGGCCGCCACGCTGATCATGTACAGCGGTTTGTTCCTATTGTCCTCGGCCATGCTACCTGACCCCTTTCCGTCTCGTTATCGTCCATCATAAGCCCGCGGGCGCGGGCGCGCGCCGCGACCGCCCTAGTACGTCGCCTTGTAACGGTTGACCTTCTCGCGATAGTCGCGCGTGTCGGCCTCGCGCAGCTTGGTCATGGCATCGCGCTCGTCATCGGATAGGTTCGTGGGGACCTGCACCTTGATCTCGACGAGCAGCGCGCCCGTACGGCCGCGGTGCTTAACGTCGGGCGCTCCCATCTCCTTAAAGCGGAACTTCTTGCCCGTCTGGGTACCCGCGGGCACTTTCAAACGGACCGTCGCACCGCCGGGTGTGGGCACGTCCACCGTGCAGCCGAGCGCCGCCTCGTAGACCGAGACCGGTACCTCCATGGTCACGTCGGCGCCTTTGCGCTTGAACAGCGGGTGCTCCTCCACATGCGTGGTCACGACCAGGTCGCCGCGCTCGCCACCCGCAACGCTATACTCGCCGCGACGCTTGTAGCGTAACTTGCCGCCGTCGACCGCGCCCGCGGGCACCGAGACCGTAATGGTCTGCTGCTCGCCTGTCGAGGGAATGCGATAGGTGACCTTGTGCGTCACGCCGCGAAACGCGTCCTCGGCCGTCACATCGACGGTCAGCGATAGGTCGCCGCCCTTGCGAGCACGGCTGCGACCCGCGCCGGCACCGGCAGCGCCCGCAGCCCGGGTGTGCTGCTTCTTTTTTGGGGTGATG
>CABPCW010000125.1 GCA_902406155.1 uncultured Collinsella sp. | reverse complement strand
GAGGACATCGGTGTCAGCCGCACCAAAACCTGCAGCGCGCGACGGCGGCCGGCTCCGATGCGGCCCGCTCGCAGGCGGACTTCCTCAAGCGTCACCTCGCCAGCTCCATCGTGCGCGATTTTGAGTACCTGCGCCTGGTGGGCTTTGGCGGCAAGCCGTGGGTCACGCTCGGGCAGAGCTACGGCGGCTTTTTGACGCTGAGCTATCTGTCGCTCTTCCCCGAGGGCGTGGCGGCAAGCTTTACCTGTGGTGGCATTCCGCACGTGCCGGCGAGCGCCAGCGAGGTCTACGCGCACACCTTCCCGCGCATGGCCGCCAAGACGCAGCAGTATTACGATCGCTACCCCGCCGACGTCGAGCGCGTGGCAGCCCTGGCCGATGCGCTCGAGGCTCAGAAGCCCGTGCTGCCCGACGGCTCGCCAATGACGGTGGAGCGCCTGCAGCTTATGGGCAGCGACTTTGGCATGAAGCCGAGCTTTGAGCGCATGCATTGGATTATCGATCACGCTTTTGTTGACGGCGACGGAACGCTGAGCTGCGGTGCCTCGGTATCCGATAGCTTTTTGATGCGCGCCTTCGAGCGCACCAACACACGCACGAATCCGCTGTACTGGACGTTGCAGGAATTCATCTACGCCGACGGCGACACCATGCCCATTCGCTGGGCCGCGGCAGGAGAGAAAGCCCATCGTGCCGAGTTCGACACACTCGCGCGCCCGCTCATGTTTACCGGCGAGGCCACGTTCCCGTGGATGTTTGAGCAGATGCCCGAACTCAAGCCCTTCAAGCCCGCGATGGATCTGCTAATGGAAGACACCAGCTGGGACAAGATCTACGACCCGCAGCGACTTGCCTGCAACGAGGTGCCACTCCAGGCCGCCGTGTATTTCGACGACATGTACGTGGATTCGGGCATGCAGCTCGACACGCTCAGCCACGTGGGCAACTCGCACGCCTGGGTGACCAACGAGTTCGAGCACGACGGCCTGCACGGCAGCAAGGTATTCAAGCACCTCTTCGACGAAGCCCTCAACCGCGGAGACCTGCGCCAGATCTTCTAGCAAAGGAGTGTCCCCGTCTGCCGGCACAATAGGAACGTCCCCAAGTGCCGGCAACGACAATGCCGCTGGTAGAGAACAGAAAGCGAAAACGCCCCTAAGCGAGCAAGGTGACGTGAAAGAGGAGGGCATTGACCTTTTGGTCATGCCCGACGATTGAACGTCAGATTGCCGCTTAGGGGCGTTTGCAGCGTCAATTGGTTAGGCGAACACTATCAAGTTGTCCCTGTGGATCGCGGGCTTCTCTGCCAAATCCGCCAGCAGGCGGTTGCTGGCAATCTGGTCCTGGCGGCGGCCGGCTGCAAGTTCCAGCACGTCCGAATCGGCCTCGGCGATACCGCGGGCGACGACCATGCCGCTCGGGTCACACACGTCGAGTACATCGCCTTCGGCAAAATCACCATCGACCTCGCGAATACCCACTGCAAGCAGCGACGAGCCACGACTGACCAGCGCTTTCGCGGCGCCGTCATCGACCGTCACCGAACCATGGGCCTTATCGCCCAGCGCAATCCACAGCTTGCGGGGCGCAATGTCCAGGCGCTCCGCCGGCGGATCGAACAGCGTACCCACGCTCTCGCCGCGGGCCAGACGCACGAGCGCATCGGGCTCCTCGCCCGAGCAAATCACGCTCTGAATGCCAGCCGTCATCAAAATGCGGCTCGCACGGATCTTGGTGATCATGCCGCCCGTACCCACCGAGGTCGAAGAATCGCCCGCCGAGGCAATGATCTTGGCATCGATCTTATGCACGACCGGGACAAACTCGGCCGTCGGGTCCTCATGCGGATTGGCGGTGTAGAGGCCGTCGATGTCCGAGAGCGTCACGCACAGATCGGCAGAAACCAGGCAGCTCACAAGCGCCGCCAGCGTGTCATTGTCACCGAACTTGATCTCATCGACGGTGACGGTGTCGTTCTCGTTGACAACCGGCACCACGCCCAGCTCCACTAGGCGCAGTAGGGCGTCGCGCGCGTGCAGATAGGACGTGCGGCGCGCCGTGTCGTGGCGCGTGAGCAGCACGAGCGAGGTTAGTAGGTCACGCGCATGGAATTCCTCGTCGTAGGCCGACGAGATGATGCACTGGCCGGCCGAAGCGCATGCCTGCAGGCTCGGCAGATCGCCGACCGGCTTGCAGTCGAAGCCCAGCACGGGATAACCGCAGGCAATGGCGCCCGAGCTCACCACGACCAAGCGCCAGCCGAGCTTGCGCAGGGCCGCGGCCTGATCGGCCAGGCCACCGATAAAGGCGCGGTTGACCTTGCCGTCGGCACCCACCACCGTGGACGAGCCGATCTTTACCACCATCGTTTTATAGGAAGTCGTCATACGTCAAACCAATCGAATGTCGAGCGTTCGGGCGAACGGGCGAGCAGGAAGATGATCCGTTTTCCTCCGTCCCCTACGGATCATTTTGCCCAGGGGAAGGCCGAAGCCGCGGCCATGTTCTTGCGCACGAGCTCGTCGCGCACCTGGGCCAGGCCCTGCTCCATGCCCACCACGTAGGTCTGCGGGTACAGGAAGCGCTTGAAAGCCGCGTCCAGATGATCGATTGCCCAGGCACAACGCTCGCGCGCGTCCTCGATGCTCTCGCGAGGAGCCACCGCGCTGCCGTCGCGGACGATCGGCACCAGCAGCTCACGATACTCGAGCTCGGACACATCGGTCACCAAGGCGGCATCGTTCACAGCCACAAGGGTATTGCCGCGAGCGGCGCCCTCTCCTGCCAGACGGTCCTCGTCATAGATCATGTCGCAGACCGGGCCGCCAAAGCCATCGTAATAGCGTCGCACGCGCTGCACGCCGGGGATCGTGCGCTTGTAGGGCTGCTCGGAAAGCTTCACCACCGGCGTCCACGGCTCCCCGTCGCTCGCCCGACGGGCCGAAAGCTTGTACACGCCGCCCAGCGCCGGCTGATCGTAGCAGGTCGCGAGCTTGGTGCCCACGCCAAAGCTATCGATGGGCGCGCCCTGGTCGAGCAGCGACTGAATCGTGTACTCGTCCAGATCGTTGGAGACCGAAATCCCCACATAGGGCAGGCCCTCGGCGTCAAAACGGCCGCGAACATACTTGGACAACTTAGCCAGGTCGCCCGAGTCGATGCGAATGGCCGACAGGCGCTCGCCCGCCGCCTCCATCTCCTTGGCAACCGTAATGGCATGTTCGCAGCCCTCGCGCACGTCGTACGTGTCGATAAGCAGCGTGCAGTTCTTGGGGCTTGACTTGGCAAACGCACGGAAGGCCTCGAGCTCGGAATCGAAGCTCATCACCCAGCTGTGCGCATGCGTGCCAAAGACGGGAATGCCGTAGCGGCGCCCGGCAAGCACGTTGGACGTAGACGAGCAGCCCGCCACGTAGCTCGCGCGCGCAACAGCCAGGCCGCCATCGGGACCCTGGGTGCCCGTTAAGTATGCCAAGATCGCGCTGCCGTTCCTTAAAAAGCTTCCTTGTGT
>CABPCW010000124.1 GCA_902406155.1 uncultured Collinsella sp. | reverse complement strand
GGTACGTAAGGCGAAGGGCCGGCCACGGTTTACTTTCGAACGACTCTGCAAAGCAGCCGGAGTGAGAAAGCAAACCGTGGCCGGCCCTTCGCCGCCGGGACACGTACCCCCAATTAACTGTTCTTCATGACAATCGAATCCACGACATCGGCCACATTCTCGCAGCAGTCGGCGCAGTACTCCAGGAAGGCGTACACGTCACGCCAGGCGATGACCTCGAGCGGGTCCTTGCCGTTGACATGCAGGTTACGCATGGCGTTGATATAGAGCTCGTCGGCCTCGGACTCGATGGTGTTGATCTGGATGACGAGTTCGCGCAGGGTCTTGGACTTGCGGTAGTTGGGAAGCTCGACCATAAGGTCCTTCATGGCGCGGCAGGCGTCGGTCACCTTGTGAGCGATGACGATGGCATCGGGGTGGATGCTCTGGATGTTGGTGAAGTAGACGCGCTGCACGACGCCCTCGATGCGGTCGAGCACGGTGTCGAGCGAGCAGCTCATCAGGTCCAGATCCTCGCGCTCAAGCGGGGTGATAAAGGCGGTGAGCAGGGCGTCCTCAAGCTCATGGTGCTTCTTGTCGGCCGCATGCTCGATCGCATGCATCTTGTCGAGCATATCGTGAATCTTTGCGGGATCGAAGTTCTCGAAAATCTTGGTAAGCAGCTCGGCGGCCTGGACGGCGAGGTCGGCGCAGGCGACGTAGTTGTCAAAGTAGAACGAATCGGGTTTCTTTGCCATGAGTGGGTCCTTTCGAGGCGAAGACGGGTGGGCGAGGTGTTACGGTCCGGATGGACGTTCGGTTTGACTAGATGAACATCATGAACAGCTTGGCCATGACAAAGCTGATGAGTCCGCAGGCGGGGAAGGTGAAGAACCAGGTGAACATCATGTCCTTGACGACGCCGAAGTTGATGGCCGAGAGGCGTTTGACGGCACCGACGCCCATGATGGCGCAGGTCTTGATGTGCGTGGAGGACACGGGGATGCCGGTAAGGGTGGCAAGCAGCAGGTTCGCGGCGCCCGCCAGGTCGGCGGAGAAGCCCTGGTACTTTTCGAGCTTGACCATGCTCTGGCCAACGGACTTGATGATGCGCTCGCCGCCCACGCTGGTGCCGATGCCCATGGTGGCCGAGCATAGCAGCATAATCCAGATGGGGATGCCGGCATCGCCGACGCTCGTCTGGCCGCTGGCAAAGGCCACGCCTAAAAAGAGCACGCCGATGAACTTCTGTCCATCCTGCGCGCCGTGCATAAAGCTCATGGCCGCAGCGCTCGCGATCTGAGCGTATTTAAAGAAGACATTGGCACGTCGCCTGTTGGCGGCGGCGAAAAGAATCGAGACGAGCTTGCACAGGACCCAGCCCATGACAAAGCCCAGACCGATGGAGAGCGCCAGGCCGTAGATGACCTTCATCCACTCGTGGACGTTGACGCTGCTCGCACCGCCGAGGGCGATGGCGGCACCGGTCAGGCCGGCGATAAGGCTGTGGCTTTGCGAGGTGGGGATGCCAAAACGCGACGCTGTGGCGCCGTAGACGACGATGGAGAACAGCGCCGCGCACAGGCAGGCGAGCGCCATGGTACTGTTTCCGCCAAAGTCGACAATATGGGAGATGGTGTTGGCGACGCTCGCGTTAAAGTGCGTCATGATGAGCACGCCGAGGAAGTTGAATGCGGCACTCATGAGAATGGCGGCGCGGGCGGGCATGCAACGCGTAGTGACGCAGGTCGCGATGGCGTTGGGTGCGTCGGTCCATCCATTGACGAAGATGGCGCCGAGCGCGAGGATCACGGTGACGGCAAGGACTGGGTTCGACACAAGTTGGCCGAGGAAGGTTGAGAACGTTACGTCCATATATGGGCTTTCTCGAAGTTTGCAGGCACGTTACAGAAACATGATAAATCGTATCACCTCCTGCGGGTTTCTTTACCGAGTTCTGATGGGAGCAGTGAATTTTTTGGCACTAAAATTGAATATTATCCCTGTTGACCGCAGGTGTTCTTTTTGCTAACACGCCATGCGGACACATGCGATCGCTCCGACACCCCAAAACCACAGTCTGTTCGCTTTACAATATGCAAACATGCGTTCGATAATAGGAGGCATGGAATATCGACAGACAGACGGCAAAACTCGGCGCGTGCACAAGCAGTATGTGGACGTCGTGGCTCGCATTCTCGCGGGCGGACAGGTTGTGCCGGTTACCGTCTGCTGGGTTGACGGTCGCTGCTTTACGATTGACGAGATTGTCTCGTCCACCGGTTTTGGCCTGACGGTTCACGGCATTCGTACGGCGACTTATAAGGTTCGTTTTGGCGGACATGCGACCGAACTGTATCTAGAAGAACAGGCACGCGAGCGACCGGACGGCTCGCAGGCACACGTGATGCGTTGGTGGGTGTGGGCGTTCGACCGAACACTCGAGAGCGAGCGCCGCAGGTAAGAACGCGTGGCGTTCGGGTACAATGGCAGAAAACTTGTCAGCTACGGCGCCGTCGCGGTGCTTTTTGAAAGGACGAAATTATGAACGATATCCAGGGCTATCAGAATGGCCCCATCGAGACCGGCGCAAGCCGTGCCAAGGAGATGTCGCCGCGCGCGTACAACCTTGTCATGTCTGCTCTGATCTTTTTGGGCTTTTGCGCCATGGGCGCCGGTGTTTACTTTACGAGCACCATGTCGTTTGCGCGCATGATGATGAGCGGCGCCGCCCTGCCACTGGTCTTTGGCTCATTTATTTTGACCATCGTCGGCATGGTCATGATGTCGGCTGCTGCGGGCAAGCAGTCCGTGGGTCTGTCCCTTGTGGGCTACGTAATCTTTGCGAGTACCTTTGGCCTGACGGCGTCGTTTGGCCTTGCCAACTACGACCTGCCCACCATCAACACTGCCTTTATCGCCACGGCCGCCATCACCTTTGTCTTTGGCGCCTTGGGCGTGACGTTCCCCAAGTTTTTCCAGCGCGTATATGGCATCGGTTTTGGCATTCTGCTCGCCACTATTCTGGTTGAGATCGTGCTGATGTTCATGGGCGTCTCGCAGACCATCACCGACCTGATCGTGATCGTGGTGTTCGCCGGCTTTATTGGCTACGACACCTATGTTGCCACGACGGTGCCGCCTACGCTGCCCAATGCGGTGCTCATGGCGTCCAACCTGTTCGTGGACATTATCAACGTGTTCCTGCGCATCCTGAACATCCTCGGTCGTCGCGACTAGCGCGGGGCATTACGGCGTTTCTTGTCGGATGCGGTAAAACGATGCGAAAGGCGGTCCTGCGGGGCCGTCTTTTTTGTGCGCGGCAGGGTATCATGGATGGGAAAAAGCCGATAGCGGCAGCGACAGGAAAGGTGACCACTTATGGCAGACGTCGACAACAGGAACCGTAACCGCAGGCCCAACCGCGCGGGACAGCCCAACCCCAAGCGCGAGGCTCGCGCCAAGGCCGCCGAGCGTCACGTGGCAACTGTGTCCGAGGCGTGTGCCAAGGATATCGAGCGCTCGCTTGCCGGCGTGCGCGAATTCGACGGTATGCCTGCCGGCTTTGTCGCGGCGATGAAGGCCAAGGCCCAGAAGGCAGCGGCTGCCGAGGAGCCGGTTGCCGAGGAGTCTGAGTCCGCTGAGGTTGCGTCCGCTGAGGTCGCGTCCGCCGAGACCGAGGCTGCGGTCGAGCCTGCGCCCGCAGAGGAGGTTCCTGAGCCTCGAGTTCAGGCTGTTTTATGAGTTCAGCTCT
>CABPCW010000123.1 GCA_902406155.1 uncultured Collinsella sp. | reverse complement strand
CAGCGTGTCGTTCAGCGACCTTCACCGGCTCAGGCACCGGCACGTTCGGACTCGGTCGTCACGTTGTCGGCCAGGTCGTGCACGTGCAGCACGTTGCCGCAGGCAAATATGCCCGGCACGCCCGTCTGCAGGCTCTGGTCCACCACGGCGCCGCGCGTACGTGGGTCCAGCTCGACGCCCGCGGCAACCGAAAGCTCGTTCTCGGGAATCAGGCCCACCGAAAGCAGTAGCGTGTCGCATGGAACGATGCGCTCGGTTCCCGGAATGGGTGCAAGATGCTCGTCGACCTGGCTTACCTCGACAGCCTCCACACGATCGTGCCCGATCACGCGCGTGACCGTGGTAGACAGATGCAGCGGAATGCCAAAGTCGTCCAGACAATTTTTCACATTGCGGCGCAGACCGTTGGCGTACGGCATGAGCTCGTACACGCCCTCGACCGAAATCCCCTCGAGCGTGCAGCGGCGCGCCATGATCAGCCCGATGTCGCCCGAGCCCAAAATGACGGCGCGCGAGCCGGGTTTGAGGTTCTCGATATTGATGTATCGCTGCGCTAGGCCGGCCGTAAACACGCCGGCGGGTCGGCTGCCGGGGATCTTGATCTCGCTGCGCGTGCGCTCGCGGCAACCCATGGCAAGGACGACCGCGCGCCCGATGAGCTGCAGCATACCGGTGGGGCTCATGAGCGTGACGGTGTGGACCGCGGCGTCTTCCGCGGACTCGCCCGAATCAACCCCTATCACCATGCTGTCCAAGAACAGCGCAATGTTGGTCGCGCGCACCTGGTCGATAAAGCGCTGCGCGTACTCGGGACCGGTGAGTTCCTGCTTAAAGTGCGACAGTCCAAAGCCCGGGTGAATGCACTGTCGCAGGATGCCACCCAGATGCTGCTCGCGCTCCACGATGGCCACGTGCGCGCCGGCCTTATGCGCGGAAAGCGCGGCCGCCATGCCGGCAGGTCCGCCGCCGATAACGACCACGTCGAAGGCCTGCGTTGCCACGGCCTCAACGGCATCGCTATCAATCGCGCTCGATTTGAATTCCGCCATCCTAGCGCACCCCCTTCAAAGGTCCCTCAACGAGCCATGAGCCAGCGTCCTCCAACAGCACCTCGCTGGGGTCGCAGCCCAGCTCGCGCGCTAGGATCGCCACTACGCGGCTCTGGCAAAAGCCACTCTGGCACCGACCCATGCCCGCACGGCAGCGCCGCTTGACGCCCTCGACCGAAACCGCACCCGGGCGGCATCGAATCGCGGCCACGATTTCGGCCTCGGGCACTGTCTCGCAGCGGCAGACGATCTGCCCCCATGCAGGGTCGGACTCAATGAGCTCCTCCTTGCGTGCAAGCGGCGCACGGTCGAAGTCGTCCGGCGCGTGTCGAATCGGATCCCAATCGGCCCGTTCGCGCAAAGCAACGCCCGCCTCGCGCATCACGTGCTCCATGCGCTCAGCAATGGCCGGCGCGCTCGCCACGCCTGGCGACTGAATGCCCGCCGCCTGGAACAGGCCTGGCACCACGGCGGACTGCCCAATAAAGAAGTCGTTTGTTCCCTGAATGACCGGACGCCCGCCGGCAAATGCGCGCACCACGCGGCGCGTGTCCAGATCGGGCACCAGCTTGCGCGCGCCGTCCAGCAGCGCGTTGACATCGCTTGCATACGTTTGCGTGTCGCCCGGCTCGCGCACGGCAGCCGTCGCGGTGATCACGGTGTTGCCGTGGACCGTGCCCGTGACGATTACGCCCTTGGACACTGGCGTGGGCACGGGGTAGAGCGGCATGAGCGCGCGCGGCTCTTTGTCCAGCACAACGATGTTGCCCTGGCGCCAGACCATCTGGAACTCCTCGGCGCCCGCCATGTGCGAGATATCCGCGGCACCGTTGCCCGCGGCGTTGATCAGATAGCGGCAGCGCACATCGCCGACAGGCGTCACCAGCGTAAAGCGCGCGGCCCCGTCGGTAGTCTCGCCGTCAGCAACCTCAATTGCTTCCACCGGCGCGGACCGCATAAACGTCACCCCGTTGGCCACAGCGTTCTCCAGCGCGGCGATGGCGACCTCAAAGGGATCGACAAAGCCAGTCGAGGGGCACCACAGCGCGCACGTCGCCTTGGCACTTGCGCGCGGTTCCAGCTCGTGGATGCGCTCGGGGCCGATAATCGACAGCTCGGGCACGCCGTTGGCCAGGCCATTCTGGCGCAGTTTCTCCAGGTGTGCGCGGTCTTCGTCGTTAAACCCCAGCACCATGGATCCGGTGCGGCAAAACAAAAAGCCCAGTTCCTGGGCCCACGTGCCATATAGCTCGCAGCCGCGGGCGTTGACCTGCGCCTTTACGGTGCCCGGCGACGGATCGTAGCCGGCGTGTACCAGGCCGCCGTTGGCCTTCGATGCGCCTAGGGCGACATCGTTGGCCGCCTCGACCACGCAAATGGACAGGTCATAGTGCGCGAGCTGCCGCGCGATGGCGCACCCGGTGATGCCCGCGCCCACAATCGCGATATCAAACGTTTCTGTCACAGTGCCTCCCAGATTAGTTGACAGGCTGTCAATAGGACTATCCTACGGTCTGCACGCCTCCAGTACGGCGGCAATGCGGCGAACAGCCCCACTGCATCCGCCAACGGCAGGCGTGGGCCGGCTCAGCACGGATGCCGGCCTTGTTAGTACGCGAGATCTTCCCGCCCAACCTCGCGGTCTGCGCCGTTACCTGTTACAGATTGAGATGTTGAGTCCACAGGCGCACGTTCTTCTCGATCTGTAACAGTAAGAACTGTTTTTGGGTTCCAGATGTTACAGTTCGAGATTTAAGTTGGGGAGAGAATGGTTTGTCTAAATCTGTAACATCTGGGACTGTATTTGCCGAGTAACTGTTACAGATTGAGACATTCGGTGCGGACGGTTTTCTTTGTCTCGATCTGTAGCAGTTAGCTGAGGATTTGGGTTCTAGATGTTACAGATCGAGACAAACCTTCCGACGGATTTTGAAGGTCTCGATCTGTAACAGTAAGAGAGGAAATTCGGCCTCAGTTGTTACAGATCGAGATTGAAGCCAGCGAGGGGATGTTTTGTCTCGATCTGTAACATTTGGACCTGATTTTGCCGAGTAACTGTTACAGATTGAGATTGAAGTCGGGGAGGGACTTCTGTTTCTCGGTCTGTAACATCTAGACCAGGATTCTGCTCCCACCTGTTACAGATTGAGATGTTTGTGTCCGCGCCAGCCCCGTACCCAGCCGTGGTCCCATATAAACAAACCCCGTGGTAAACTAGACTGTACTGTAAATATTCCGAAAGGTACACCTCAATGTCCAAATACATCAACGAGCTCATGTCACCGCAGCTTATGGGCGTCATCTATGCCTTTGTTGGCTTTATCATCGCCCTGTACGTGCTGTCGGTCGTTTATGTGTTCATCGACGCTCGCCGCCGCGGCGCCAGCGCCTACGTGGCATGGGGCATCATCGCCCTCATCCCGTTTGTGGGCCTCATTGCCTACCTGGTCCTGCGCCCGCACTCCTACGCGTCCGACCGCGAGGAGCAGGAGCTTGACATGGCCCTCCGCGAGCGCCAGCTTGCCCAGTACGGCACCTGTCCGCAATGCGGTGCCCCCATCGAGAAGGACTTCGTCGTCTGCCCGGTGTGCGACACCCAGGTTCGCAACGTGTGCCCCAGCTGCCATCGCCCGCTCGATGCGCACTGGAAGGTCTGCCCCTACTGCCGAACTCGCATCCAGTAACGCATCCATCGCCGGGCCGGCCGCAAGCCACGGGCACCGCGCGTCCCGCGACAGACCGGCGC
>CABPCW010000122.1 GCA_902406155.1 uncultured Collinsella sp. | reverse complement strand
GCGGGTCCTGCGGCTGCCACGGCCACCACGACCACGAAGGCCACGAGGGCTGCGGCTGCCACTAACGGCACGGCACCGCGAGCTCGGGGCGCGATGCTGAACGCAACCCAACAATCAAAGCCAACAGCAAAGGCCACCCGGTAGCTTCCGAGTGGCCTTTGCCATATCAAGCTGGAATTACAGCTCTATTTCTTACTACGCATCTGCGCTTCCATCTGGCGCAGCAGCTCCATATCGGACTTGGGACCGCCCGTACCCAGGCCGCCCATGCCGCCCAGACCCATAGCGTCCAGCCCAGGGATATTGGGCATGCGCATCTTCTTGCCCTTCTTGCCCTTTTTGCCCTTCTTGCCGCCGGCCTGTGCCTGATTGGCCATCGTGCGCATGCGGCCCATCATCTTATTCATCTCGCCCCACTGCTTCATAAGGCTGTTGACCTCGGTGGGGGTTACGCCGGCGCCCTTGGCAATACGCGCGCGACGCTGACCGTTGATGATAGAGGGACGCAGGCGCTCCTCCTTGGTCATCGACATGATGATGGCCTCGTTCTTATCGAAGATGCCCTCGTCCAGGTTGCCGCCCATCTGGTTGAGTGCACGCTGACCACCGGGGAGCATGCCCAGAATGCCCTTCATGCCGCCCATCTTTTTGACGGCTTTCATCTGGTCGAGCATGTCGTTCATGGTAAAGCCCTCGCGCAGCATGCGCTCGGCAGCCTCGAGCTGTTCGGCATCGGCGGCCTCCTGGGCCTTCTCGATGATGCCGACGACGTCGCCCATGCCCAAGATTCGCTTGGCCATGCGGTCCGGGTAAAACGGCTCAAGCGAGTCGGGTTTCTCGCCCATGCTCACGAACTTGATGGGCTTGCCGGTCACCTGACGCACCGAAAGTGCGCCACCGCCACGGGCATCGCCGTCGAGCTTGGAGATGATCACGCCGTCAAAATCGGTGCGCTCGGCAAACGTCGAGACCACGTTGACGATGTCCTGGCCGGTCATGGCGTCGACGACCATCAGCACCTGGTCGGGCTTGACGGCCTTCTTGATGTCAACGGCCTCCTGCATCATCTGCTCGTCGATCTGAAGACGACCGGCGGTATCGACGATGACCACGTCACGCAGGTGGTCGACGGCCTCCTGGATGGCACCCTTGGCAATGTCGACCGGGTGCGCACCGTCGCCGCGGAAGACCGGTACGCCAATCTCGCCACCGAGCGTGGCCAGCTGGTCGGCAGCGGCGGGACGGTAGACGTCGCACGCTGCGAGCAACGGCGAGCGGCCCTGCTTCTTGAGCAGGTAGGCAAGCTTTACGGCTGCCGTGGTCTTACCGGAGCCCTGCAGGCCCACGAGCATGATGACATTAGGAATGCGATTGCTAAAAACGAGCTTACTCTCGGTGGAGCCGAGCATCTCGGTGAGCTCGTCGAGCACGATCTTGACGACGTTTTGCGCCGGCGACAGCGACTCCATGACCTCGGCGGTCATGCAGCGCTCCTTGGTCTTGGCAACGAACTCCTTGACGACCTTAAAGTTAACGTCGGCCTCGAGCAGCGCCATGCGAATGTCGCGCATGGCCGAAGTGATATCGGCCTCGGTCAGCTTACCCTTGCCGCGCAGGCGGTCAAATGTGTCGTTGAGGCGATCGCTCAGAGAATCAAACACTAGTCACTCCTTAATTGGACTCGCCCACCAGGGCGCGGCAGAAATCTTTTGCATTAAACTCCTGCAGGTCATCGACCTGCTCGCCGACGCCGATGCGCAGGATCGGGAGCTTGAGCTTCTCGGCCACGGCCATGGCGATACCGCCCTTAGCCGTGCCGTCGAGCTTAGTCATGATAATACCGTCCAGGCCCAGCGCCTCGTTAAACTCGAGCGCCTGGTTCAGACCGTTCTGACCAGTGGCGGCATCGATCACAAGCACGACCGAAACCGGCATGGGACCGGCGGCCATATTGGCGGCGCGCTTACGCGTCACGTTGACCACCTTGGCGAGCTCGCGCATGAGCTCGGGGCTCGTGTGCAGACGGCCGGCGGTATCGATGAGCACCAGGTCGCTGCCGCGCTTATCGGCCTCGTCGAGCACGTCGTAACAAACGCTCGCCGGGTCGGAGCCGCGGTCGCGCTTGATGACGGGAACACCGGCGCGCTGGCCCCACACATCGAGCTGCTCGATGGCGGCGGCGCGGAAGGTATCGGCCGAACCGATCACGACATTCTTGCCGCGGGAAGCCATGGCGCTCGCAATCTTGCCGACCGTCGTGGTCTTGCCGGCACCGTTGATGCCCACAAACAGCACGCAGCTCGGCGTATCGGAAAACGGATCGCGCTCGATGGGCACAAAGTGCTGCTCAAGCTGCTCGGCCAGAGCGCGGCGAAGCTGCGGAGCGGTCTTGAGGTTCTTCTTGGCTGCGGCATCGCGCAGGTCATCGGAGACCTGAATGGCGACCTCGGCACCCATGTCACCCATAACGAGGGTGTCCTCAAGGTCCTCCCAAAAGTCCTCGTCGACCTCGCCGCCAAAGTAGAAGACCTCGTTGAGGGCCTCGCGGCTGCGCTCAAGTCCGCGCGAGAGAGCGTCAAAGAATCCCATTATGCATTCACGACCTTTCCGGTTTCGCGATCGAGTTTTTGCGAGACGACGCGACTGACGCCGTCGGCTTGCATCGAGACACCGTAGAGAACGTCAGCATCCTCCATAGTACGGCGCTGATGCGAGATTACCAAGAGCTGCGTATCGGAACGCAGCACATCGAGGGCGCCGATGAGCTTGGACAGGTTGGCGTCGTCGAGCGCGGCCTCGACCTCGTCCAGCACATAGAACGGCACCGTGCGCGTGCGATACACGGCAAAGAGCAGGGCGAGCGCCGTCAGGCTCTTCTCGCCACCCGACATGAGCATCATCTTGGTGATGCGCTTGCCGCGCGGCTGCGCCACGACCTCGATACCCGTCTCGGCCGGATGCTCGGGATCGGTCATCTCCAGATGAGCCTGGCCACCCGGGAACAGCATAGCGAAGATCTCGCGGAAGTTCGCGTCGACCTTCTCAAACGTCACCAGAAACGCCTTGCGCATCTTGCGATCAATGGCCACCGTGATCTTGGTGAGTGCCTTACGCGCGCTCTCCAGATCGGCCAGCTGCTCCTCGATGTAGTCAGCGCGGCGCTTGAGCTGCTCGTACTCCTCCATGGCAACTTGGTTCACGGGACCAAGGTTGTTGATCTGGCGCACAAGCTGGTTGAGCTCGCGCTCGGCGGCGTCGCGGTCCGTGGGCGCGGGAAGCATGAGCGCTTCCTCGAGTACCGTGTTGCCATCGGCGGTAATGGCCTTAATGGCGGCCTCTACCTGCACCTCGAGCTTGCCACGCGCGACCTTAAACTCGTTTTGCGTGGCGGTGGCGGTATCGACCTTCTCCTTAGCGCGGGCAACCTCTGCCTTGGCATCCTCGATGGTCTTCTTGAGCGAAGCGGAGTCCGCCTCCTCCAGAGAGGCCTGGTCACGCAGACGCGCTGCCCAATCCGACGCGCGCTCCAGCAGGGCCGAATAGCGCTCGTGCATGGGATCGACGCGCAGGCGCAGCAGCTCGAGTGAGCGCGAGGCCTGGCGTGTTCCGCGGATACGGCGGTCGATGCCCTCCATGCGATGCTCCAGATCGGGTACTCGGCCCTTCAGAGAACGAAGGCGCTCGCTCGTCTGGGCCAGGCGGACCTTGGCATCGGCGAGCTTGCCGGCGGCCTCGGAATCGTCACGGCGAACGCGATCGAGCTCATCGTTGGCTTCGGCAATCTGAAGGCCAAGATCGCTTGCCCGCGCTCGGGCCTCGTCACGCGAGCGGGTGAGCTCGTCCACGCGCGGGCGCGCAGCGCGAACGGCC
>CABPCW010000121.1 GCA_902406155.1 uncultured Collinsella sp. | reverse complement strand
TGAGCAATGTCAAGTATTACAGATTATCTCATCAGTATATCTTGCCTCGGCCTGCCCTTCGGTCCGGGCCGCAGCGCCTCGGCGCCGCCCTCGCGGTAGAGCCTGCACCAGCGCTCCAGCGGGGACTTCGACCTGATCCCGAACTCGGCCATGGCGTCGGTCTTCGCCATCCCGCCGTCGACCACGGCCGATGCCGCGGCGACCCTCTGCTCGAATGTGTACCTGGATTGTTTCCCGCCCATGGACAGCAGCGCCTCGCTTCCGAACGCCCGGTATACCCACCGCCATTCTCTCACGGTCTCGCGGGGGACGGACAGGGCCTCGGCCGCCGGTTTGCAGCCGACGCCGGCGTCGAAGAGCTCGACGGCCCGCCTCCTGGACTCCAGGTCGTGCTTCACCCTGAGGTCTATACTCATGGAAAACCTCCCATTTCCCGATGTCCAAGAAATGGGAGGCAGTTCACAGGCACCTTTGTGGTGGTTTGGACCGGCGCGGCGGCCTATCCCGGCGAAAGATCTCAATCTGTAACATCTGGGCCGCAATAAGCCGGCTTAGTGTTACAGATCGAGACATTACGGTTCGGCCCCAGCACTATGTCTCGATCTGTAACAGGTGGAGGCGGTTTTGCCGTCCAGATGTTACAGATCGAGACAATTGAAGGCCCGGGCGTCTCAAACCACCACAAAGGTGCCTGTCCCCTTCGTGGTGGTCGCGCTGGCAACGGCGTTTCCGCAGATAAAACCTACCAAAATAAACCTGTCCCTAATTGGCAGGTTTTGACACCCCAGGGGCGGGCGATGCTACAATCTGGCTTGTACTTGAAACGCATCAAAGGGGCCGCTATGGCAAAGGTAAAAATCAGCGACGTCGCGCGCGAGGCAGGGGTCTCGCTGGGCACGGTATCCAACGCGCTCAACCACCCCGAAAAGTTGCGCCCCGAAACCCTTAAGCTCATCAACGAGACCATTAATCGCCTTGGCTACCTGCCCAACCAAAGCGCCCGTCAGCTCGCGGGCGGCGCCACCAAGTCCTTTGGCCTGGTCCTCCCCCGTCTCGACCACGGCTTTTCGCTCCAGATTGCCAGCGGTGCCCACAACGAGGCACGCAAGCACGGCTATGACTTGCTCATCGCCAATGCCGATAACGACGACATTCTCGAGGATCATTACCTGCGCTATTTTATGGGCACGCAGATGTCCGGCGTCATGGTTCAGCCCATGGCGTCCCCCGACTGGCACCCCGCCATGGCCAAGATGCCCGTGCCGATCGTCCATCTGGACATCCACTGCTCCGAGCCCGGTTATTACGTGGCTGCCGACAACGAGGCACAAGGCCGCATTATCGCCGAGCTCGCCGTTGCCCGTGGCGCACGCCATATCACCGTTGTGGGCAGGGCGGCATTTATGCAGCTCACCTTGCGCGTACTTGGCATCCACAAGGCCCTCGCCCTGCATCCCGATATCAAGATCGAAGTCATCGACGCCGGCGAATGGAATACCGCTGCCGACGGCTACGGCATCGGTGCCCAAATCGCTGAGCGCCCCGCGGACGAGCGCCCCGACTTCGTGGTCGGCCTGACCGACGTACTGGCGTCGGGCGTTATCTCGGCGCTGATAGGCAAAGGCATTTCCGTCCCCGGCCAGATTCTTGTTGCCGGCTGCGATGGCAACCCGCTTGCCTGGAGCGGATCGGTCCCCCTCACCACGGTAGCACCACCGGGCTACGAGATCGGCCGCAAGGGCGTGCAGCTGCTCATGGAACAAATCGAGGATAAACCTGCCGCCAAGACCAAACGAGTCCGCATCGGCTCCGCCGCGCGCACCGTCACCACGGTCACGGCCACCGAGGACATTAACCGTCAGGAGCTCGTGCGCCCCTTCCTGCTCGAGCGTGTGAGCACCCAAAAGGCCGAGCAGCAACCGACGGGCCCATCCGCGGCCCCTATAACCGACATCAACCTGGGCGCCTACCTGTAACAAAAAAACGCCGCAACGGAAACAGCCCCGCTGCGGCGTTTTTGCTGACCCCACGGGCCTTCCCCGTTTAGCCGAACCTGCGGCTACGGATTTTTATGGAATGTAATCCATTTTTCATTAGCTTTTTTGCAAAAATGTATTCAATTCCATTTTTTAGAACAGTGCCTCCGCGCAGGCGCCGTTACCGTCACCGTCCTGCGGGATCGGGCGCGGGGCATGGCGACTCGCGGCAAACGCTAGCGCACAGCCTTGACCGCCGCCGGCAGATCGAACAGCGTATCGAGCACGGCCTCGCAGCCATCCACCACGTCCTGCGGCAGCGGCACGATATCGGGGACGGCAAAGACGTGGCAGCCGGCCGTGATGCCCGAGACGCAGCCGTTGCGGGAATCCTCGACCACGGCGCACTCCTCGGGGGCAAAGCCCGCGCGCTCGCAGGCGAGCAGGTACATCTCGGGGTCGGGCTTGCCGTGCACGACGTCCTCGCCGCAGGTCACCGTCTCAAACTTGTCAAAGAGGCCAACCGTCTTAAGGTTGCGTTCGGCGGTAACGTGGCGCGACGACGTCGCAAGGCCCACGTGATAGCCCGCAGCCAGCAGCTCGTCGATGCACTCGGCGGCACCGTCCTTAAGCTCCAGATCGGTCTTGACCATCTCGTCGCGAATCTCCCTATGGCGACGATAGATTGCCTCAGCGGTTTCGCAGCTGCCGTAATGCTCATCAAGGATCTCCATGACATCGGGCAGCGTGCGACCGATAAACTGATGGATCAGCGCATCATCAATCGCGAATCCCAGCTCGGCCGCGCCCGCCTTCCACGCCTTGATACCCAAACGCTCGGTATCGACCAGCGTTCCGTCCATGTCAAAAATAACGGCCTTGATCATATCGGTCCCCCATCTCTTCGCGCTGCTGTACTCCCGCAACTTTACCGCACCTGTAAACTTGTATATAACGTATATAGCATATTGCACTTCCGTTACATAGATAGAAGTCTTATGACAAGCAGTCCAGTAGGATTATAGTTTTCGACCGAGTACATATTGGTAAGGATCAATTCATGCTTTCAGACACCACCGCACCCGCAGAGGGGCTTCAGGACAAACTCGCAGCGCTCGAGCAACTGCTTTTAGCATACGGACGCGTCGCCATCGGCTTTTCCGGTGGCGTCGACAGCAGCTTTTTGGCCGCGGTCTGCGCCCGCATCATGCCCGCCAGCACGCTTCTCGTTCACCTCACCACGCCGTTCATCGGCACGCCCGAGCAGGCTTCGTTTGAGCGGGCGGTTGACGGGCAGGCCGATGAGGGGCCACATTTCAAGCTCCCCGTGCTCAACCTCTCGGTCGATCAGCTGCAGCTCCCCCAGGTAGCCTGCAACGACGCCGACCGCTGCTACCACTGCAAGCGCGCCGGCTTTACCGCCATCGTCAACCACGCCAGGTCGCTGGGTTTTCCCACCGTCATCGACGGCAGCAACGCAAGCGACCGCGGCGACTACCGCCCCGGCATGCGCGCCGCCCAGGAGCTCGGCGTGCGCTCGCCGCTTATGGAGGTCGGCTTTACCAAGGACGAGGAGCGCGAGCTGCTACGCGCCTGGGGATACCCCGTCTGGAACCTGCCGGCAGGAGCCTGCCTGGCCACGCGAGTCCCCACGGGCGAGGAGCTCACGCGCGAGAAGGTCGATGTAATCCGCACCTGTGAGGACTACCTGCACGACCTTGGCCTGGACCAGGTCCGCGCACGCCTCGTCGGCGGCTGCATGCATATCGAGGCCGCGCCGGCAGACGTCGCCAAGATCGCCGCCCTCAGCGGTGCCGCCGTCGACGCCGAAGGCAAGACCCCGCTGCCCGCCGCCATCGAGTCCACGCTGCGCGAGCTGGGGCACTTTTTGCCGCGCACCTTCAGCCATTCCTTTTCGGTTTTATATTTTGCTATGTTC
>CABPCW010000120.1 GCA_902406155.1 uncultured Collinsella sp. | reverse complement strand
TACATTGATACTGACCGGAGAATTGTGGACATATCTTGCAGACCTGAATGAACAGCGCCGGTAAGCTGGGCGCCTTTGTGCTCGACAGCCTACGCGGCGCGTCCGAGACTATCCAGTTTGCCGGTGGCACCGATCGCAGCCGTGCCCTGGGCAATCTGACCGAGCAAGTCGGCGCCGTGGACGCGCGCCTCAAGCGCCGCCAAGCGGCCAGCGAGGCCGTAGCCGATGCGCTTATTCTTGCGGCCAATCTGGTGATGCTCGGGCGTGCGCTGCAGCTGGTGGCTGCGGGAACGATTGACTTTGCCGCAGCGTTTGTCGCCGTCTTTACCTTTGTGTCGTCGTTTGGCTCGGTAATGGCCGTGAGCCGCCTGGGCGCCTCGCTGCAGGAGACGCTCGCCTCGGGCGCACGCGTGCTCGATTTGCTCGACGAGCGGCCCCAGTGCGCCGAGGTCGCAGATGGACAGAACGTCGAGTTTGCCGGCGCCGCAGCCGAGCATGTCAGCTTTAGCTATGCGGGCGGCGTGGACGTGGGCGGTGCGGGCGTCACAGAGCAGGCCGCGAACGACGCCGCTGCGAGTCTCATCCTCGACGACGTGACCTGCACCTTTGCGCCCGGCACCATGACCTGCATCATGGGGCGCTCGGGCTCGGGCAAGTCGACGCTGCTTAAGCTGCTCATGCGCTTTTGGGACCCCGCAGCCGGCACCATCACGGTGAGCGGCGTCGATGCCCGCCGCATCAACACAGCGAGCCTGCGCAGCCACGAGGCCTATATGACCCAGGACACACATCTGTTCTGCGGCACCGTACGCGAGAATCTGCTGGTCGCGCACGCCAACGCCACCGATGCCGAGCTGCTCGACGCTTGCCGCTCCGCCTCACTCACCACGCTCATCGACCGTCTGCCGCAGGGACTCGACACGCCCGTTGCCGAGCTGGGCGACTCGCTTTCGGGCGGCGAGCGCCAGCGCATCGGCCTTGCGCGCATCTTCCTCAACGACGCACCCTTCATCTTGCTCGACGAACCCACCAGCGCGCTCGATGCCCTCAACGAGGCGTCCGTGATGCAGGCGATCGACGAGCTCAAGCGTCGCGGCAAGACCATTGTGCTGGTAAGCCACCGTGCCAGCACCTGCGCGTTTGCCGATTTCTCGCTTTCGGTCGAGCACGGGAGGCTGAGCTAATGGCGCGCCAGGTCGACACACCGGAGCTGGCACGCAAACGTGAGCGCGAGACCCAAATGGTGTCGCAGATGATCGCGCTGTGGTGTCGTGGACATCATGGCGGTGGGCATGCGGTCGAGCAGGCTGGCGACGATGGGCCCGTGCGCGTGAAGCTCGGACTCCGAACCATTACGCTCTGCCCCGAATGCGCCGAGCTGCAGAAATACGCCGTCGCGCGCATTGGGCACTGCCCCCACATGGGCACCAAGACATTTTGCTCGGCCTGTCCTTCGCATTGTTACCGGTCCGCCATGCGCGAGAAGATCCGCAAGGTCATGCGCTGGTCGGGACCACGTATGATCCGCTATCGCCCCATCACCGCCGTGCGGCACGCGATGGTAACGGTGCAGGCCAAACGCGTGGCGGCACGAAGCAAGTAGTCGCCGGCGCCGGCACGCGCCGCCTGTCCTTTCCCGTCGATTTCGGCCCCCGGTGCGCTCGTCGCATCGGGGGCCGCGCCGTTACAATGGAGCGGATTCACCAAACGCAAAGGAGTCGCCATGCCCGCCTGCCCGCTGGTCGATTGCCACACCCATACTTCGTTTTCGGATGGCCATGCCTCGTTTGAGGACAACGTCCGTGCCGCTGCTGCGGCAGGCTGCCGCGTCATGGTCTCGACTGACCACCTCACCCTGCCCGCCAGCATGGACGCCAACTGCGAGGTGCAGGTCTTCGAGGGCGACTTGCCGGCACATCGCCTGGCCTTTGAGGACGCCCGCAAACTCGCCGCGCAGATTGCGCCGGAGCTCACCTTTATCTACGGTTTTGAATGCGATTGGTACGAAGGCTGCGAGCCCTTGGTAGAGCGCTGGTCCCAGGGCGCCGTCGTACGTCTGGGCAGCGTGCACTGGATTGGTAACCCGGGCGATATTGCGGCCGGCGCTGCGGGCACGGCGGGAACGAAGGACGTCGCTCGCCCCGATGCACCCGATTCGCTCTGCGGCTGGATCGACGACGATACCAACCTGCATGTTTGGGAAAACCTGGGGGTACACGGCGTGTGGGAGCGCTATGTCGACGACTGGTGCCGCGCCTGCGAAAGCTCACTCAGCTTTGACGTGATGGCCCACCCCGACCTGGTCATGCGCTTTTCGAAGGAAGGCTTTGCGCCCGACTTTGACCCCGCTCCGTTTTGGGGGCAGATGGCCGAGTGCGCTCACGACACTGATCGCCGTGTCGAGGTCTCGACCGCCGCGCCGCGCAAGGGCCTCGACGACTATTACCCCTCGACGGGGCTTTTGCGTTGCTTCGCCCACGCCGAGGTGCCGATTACTTTTGGCTCGGACGCACACCGCGCCTGCGACATCTGCTGGAATATCCGCGAGGCCCAGACCCACGCCTACGACTGCGGCTACCGAACCTTCGATATCCCCCACCCCACCGGCGAATGGGAGTCCACATCCCTCGCCTAGCCATCCCTTCATGAGTTGCGGTGAAATAGTTCCTGTTTATGGCCCTAAGACCGTCAAACAAGAACTATTCCACCGCAACTTCTATTTCATTGGCAACTCCCGAAAGACTGCCCCAAACGACTAGTCGTTTAAGAACGTCCCCAATGACTAGTGGCGGCGGGCGTTGAGCTCGCCGGCCAGTTCGTCGAGGGTGATGCCGTAGCGCTCGAGCGTCACGAGCAAGTGGTAGATCAGGTCGCCGGCCTCGTAGCGGATGTGATCGTGGTCGTTATCCTTGCAGGCCATGATGACCTCGCTCGCCTCCTCGGCAAGTTTCTTGAGCAGCTCGTCCTCGACATCGCTCAGTAGGCGGGCGGTATAGCTCTCCTCCGCGGACGCATCGCGACGACCGTGAATCACCTCGGCCAGTCCCGTCAGCGTCTCGCCGATATTTCCCGGCTGCACGTTAGCTGTTCTGACTCCCATGGTTATTTCCTCTCGTTACCGCAGCGTAAAGTAGGTACCGGTCTCATCGAACCGAGGCTTTGCGCCCTTTTTCTCAAAGAACTCGACGATGACGGCATGGGCCTCATCGAGCCTTTCCTTCTCGGCCTCGAGCCAAAGCGACTGCGCCCCGCAGGCATCGGTCAGGTGCACGCGGCACGGCACGCCCGCGCGGAGGAGCTCGGCGTTGCAGTCGGCAACTTCGAACGGCGTCACGACTTTCATCGCACTCCCCCTTCCACGCGCTTAAAGAAGCAGGTACGGTTGCCGGTATGGCAGGCCGGACCTGGCGAGTCGACCTTGACCAACAGTGTATCGCTATCGCAGTCGGCCCAGAGCTCCTTGACCTCCTGCATGTTGCCGCTCGTCGCGCCCTTGTTCCAGAGCTCCTGGCGGCTGCGGCTCCAAAACCACGTGGTACCGGTCTTGAGCGTCAGCCCCACCGATTCCTCGTTCATCCAAGCAACCATAAGCACCTCACCGGTGTCATACTGCTGAACCACGCAAGGAATCAGCCCGCGGGCGTCGTACGTAAGTTTTGAAGGATCGGTTATCTCTTCCATTTCTCTCCCCAAATTCAAACTTCGCAGGTCGGCGAGGGCTGTCCAGGTGCCCGAGATTCCGAGCGACAGCCCGACGACGCGTACTTAAAGTACGCGAGGAGGGTTGGAGCCGGAAGGTCGGGCGCCTGGGCAAGCCGCAGCGCTAGAAGTCCAACCTGACAGGGATGCCTTGAGAGGCCATATACTCCTTCACCTGGCGAATGCTGAAGGTTCCAAAGTGAAAGACGCTGGCCGCCAGTACGTTACTATTTCGAAATCAGAAAAATGCAGAAGCAAAA
>CABPCW010000119.1 GCA_902406155.1 uncultured Collinsella sp. | reverse complement strand
GATCTCGGCATGATGGAGACAGAACGCCTGCGCCTGCTGGATACGTTTACGGACGCCGCCGCCGCGACCCAGGCGAACACGCACGCCACGGCCAAAGCCGGTGGCCGCATGACGGCGACGGGGCTTAAGCGAGTCCATCATCGTGGCAAGCTTAAAGAACACCGCACAGGTAAAGACGACGATAGCCGCCAAGATGACAATCTGACCCATCGACAAGTTGGCAATCGACAGCAGCTCCGGGAACCCGATAACGCCCGTCAAAATACCAGCGATGACAAACACGAAAAGCACCACGCGCAAGGGCGTGAGCGGCTGCGAAATGCGCCAGATCAGACTGACACTCGCCGCGCACGACGTGAGCAGGCACATGGTCGAAAGCGTAAGCTGGCTAAAGCCAAATACGCGCGCCACAAAGATATCGAGCGCCGCGGCCAAAATGACCGCAATCGACGCCGGCAGCGCACGCTTAAGCACGTTGATCAAGAACGACCCCTTCACGCGGGCGTTGTTGGGCTCCAGGCCCAGCACAAAGCCCGGCGCGCCGATGCAGAAGAAGTTGATGAGCGTCATCTGAATGGGCTCGAAGGGATACGGCGGCAGCGCGATGCACAGCGCCGTCAGGCCCATCGAGAAAAGCGTCTTGGTCAGAAAGAGCGCGGCAGAGCGCTGCAGGTTATTGATAGAACGACGGCCCTCGGCCACCACAGCGGGCATCGAGGCAAAGTCGTTATCGACGAGCACGATCTCGGCCACATTGCGCGCGGCATCGGAGCCGGCGGCCATCGCCACGGAGCAGTCGGCCTCCTTGAGCGCCAGAACGTCGTTGACACCGTCGCCCGTCATGGCCACGGTGTGCCCGCGGCGTTTGAGCGCCTGTACGAGCTCGCGCTTCTGCTGCGGCGTCACACGCCCAAAGACGTGATAGCGGTCCACCGCCGCATCGAGCTTGGCAGGCGTATCGAGGGTTGTCGCGTCCACGTAAGCATCCGCCCCGGGCACGCCCACCACGCGCGCGATCGACGACACCGTACGCGGGTCGTCGCCGCTGATCACGTTGAGGGTCACGCCCTGCTCGTTAAAATAGCCGATGGTCTCG
Organism: uncultured Collinsella sp.; assembly: GCA_902406155.1. GTDB lineage: Bacteria > Actinomycetota > Coriobacteriia > Coriobacteriales > Coriobacteriaceae > Collinsella. The sequence goes on along the minus strand of CABPCW010000119.1, from coordinate 2,931 downwards.
GCCGCCGAGGTGCGAATCTCGTCACGGATGGTCACGAAACCCACGGGCTCGGCCTCGCCCACCATATCGCCATCGGGCGTAAAGCCGTCAACGCGCGCCACCACGAGCACACGGCAGGTATCGGCGAGCTCGGCCACACGATTCTCGACCTGCGCAAATGCGCGAACGGAGAGCACAAACTGCGCGGCGCCCATTACATAGGAGCCCTGCGCAAACGACGCGCCGCTCCACTTTTTGGACGACGAGAACGGAATGACCGACAGAGGTTCGGACACCTCGACCGGACGATCGGCGTAGTAGTTGAGCAGCGCCTGGCAGGTCTCGTTGGCATCTGCCGAGGTCGCACGCGCCACGTTGGCAAGCGCAAAGTCGAGCACCGTGGTTTCGACGGGGACAGCTGCCTCGTCCGAGTCCGCGCCAAAGCCAACACCCTCAACAGGCAGCGGGTAGGTGCCCTCGACCTCCATGCGGCCCGAGGTAATGGTGCCCGTCTTGTCCAGGCACAAAACGTCGACGCGCGCAAGCGTCTCGATGCAGTAGAGCTGCTGTGCCAGCACCTTGCGACGAGCCAGGCGCACCGTGGCAATCGCGAGCACCGACGAGGTCAGCAGCACCAGGCCCTGCGGAATCATGCCCAGCAGGGCACCCACCGTGGACAGCAGCGCCGAAGAAGGCACACGACCGGCCAGCAGCTCGGAGAAACACCACGAAAGCGCGCTATCGCCCGGGGTTCCCGCGGCATCCCACAGCTCGCTCACACTCGAGGTAAAGAGCGCCAGACCAAGCGGAATCATGATAATACTCGCGAACCGCACGATGGCGTTCAGCGCGTTCATGATCTCGGAATTGACCTTTTTGACGTACTTGGCCTCGTTGTTGATCTTTGCCACGTAGTTATCGGCGCCGACATGGATCACGCGGGCACGCAACAGGCCCGAGTCGATAAAGCTGCCGCTCATGAGCTCGGAGCCGGGCTGCTTTTTGATGAGATCGCTCTCGCCCGTCAGCAGGCTCTCGTTGACGAGCGCCTCGCCCGACACTACCACGGCGTCGGCCGGAATCTGGTCACCGCGACCCAGGCGAATGATATCGTCGAGCACGATCTGGTCCAGGTCGAGCTCCACCTCGGCACCGTCGCGCACCGCGATGGCCTTCTTAGAGGTGAGCAGCGTAAGCTTGTCGACCATCTTCTTGGAGCGCATGGATTGAATGACGCCAATTGCCGTGTTCAAGAACACCACGAACAGGAACGTCAGGTTCTTAAACGAACCGGTCAGCAACACCAAAACCGCCAAGACCACGTTGATTAAGTTGAACAGCGTGCAGAGGTTCTCGATAATGAGCTCGCGGACCGACTTGGTCTTGAGCTCCATGTTGCGGTTGATCTTACCAGCGGCGATGCGCTCCTCGACCTCGGCGGTCGAGAGTCCGCGCTCGATATCCGTTGCTGCCATACCACGTCCCATCACGTCGCGTCGGTATAAGAAAACCGCCCGGACCATGCGAGGTTCGGACGGTCTTACGTTCGATGGTGCCCCATGTTGGATTCGAACCAACGGCCTTCTGCTCCGGAGGCAGACGCTCTAATCCCCTGAGCTAATAGGGCGAACGGTTGGCATTATACCCAAGTGCGCCACGGGCTAACAAAATAATAGAAAAAGCTTTGCAATTACGTGGAAGACGCGCCGCGACGGCACGCTTTAGGCGGCAAAAGCGAGTCAGATAGTATAAACTCTCATGCACCATATAAAACGGCTCGCAATGCGGGCCGTTTTTGCAAGGACTATCCATCGAGGTGAGAGGCACACCATGATTGCAATTTTAAAGCAGAGCGCCAGCGACGAGGCCGTCGGCCATATTGTCAGCTGGATTGAGAAGAAGGGTCTCAAGACCGACGTCTCGCGCGGCGAGAACGAGACCATCATCGGCCTGGTGGGCGACACGACCAAGATCGACCCGTTCCTGCTCGAGTCCATGGACGTCGTCGAGCGCGTGCAGCGCGTCTCCGAGCCGTTCAAGCGCGCCAACCGCAAGTTCCACCCCGAGGACTCCGTCATCAACTGCGGCCACGGCGTCAAGATCGGCGGCGACCAGTTCCAGGTCATCGCCGGCCCGTGCTCCGTCGAGGGCGAGAACCTCATCCGCATCGCCCGCCGCGTGAAGGCCGCCGGCGCAACGATGCTGCGAGGCGGCGCCTACAAGCCCCGCACCTCCCCGTACGCCTACCAGGGCATGGGCCCCGCCGGCCTGGACCTGCTGTGCGAGGCATCCGCCGAGCTCGACATGCCGATCGTCACCGAGATCATGGACCCGCGCGACGTGCAGGTCTTCCTCGACAAGAAGATCGACGTCATGCAGATTGGCGCTCGCAACGCCCATAACTTCCCCCTGCTCAAGGAGGTCGGCAAGACGCAGACCCCGGTCCTGCTCAAGCGTGGCATGTCCGGCACCGTCGACGAGCTGCTTATGGCAGCCGAGTACATCATGAGCGAGGGCAACGACAACGTCATCCTGTGCGAGCGCGGCATCCGCACCTTCGAGACCCGCACCCGCAACACCTTCGACCTCAACGCCGTGCCGGTGCTGCACCACCTGTCACACCTGCCCGTCGTCGCCGACCCCAGCCACGCCACCGGTTACACCCGCTATGTTGAGCCCATGGCGCTCGCCGCGACTGCCTGCGGCGCCAACGGTCTGGAGATCGAGGTCCACGACGACCCGAGCCACGCTTGGTCCGACGGTGCTCAGGCCCTCACCCCCGACCAGTTCGACGACACCATGCGCCGCATCCGCGCTATCCGCGAGGTCGTCTGCCAAGAGACCGTTCAGGAGTAGCCCATGGGTACGGTGAGAAACGCGCGCGTTAACCAGGGCGGCCCCAAGTGCGCCGGCATCGTGGGCCTGGGCCTCATCGGCGGCAGAATCATCTTT
>CABPCW010000118.1 GCA_902406155.1 uncultured Collinsella sp. | reverse complement strand
CGGGAACGGGCAGGTGCCCATGCGCACGCCCACCGCCTGGGGATACACAAGCTCAAACGCATCGGGCTCGGGGTCGGCGGGACCGGGAACGGCGGCGTGGGCATCTGCACCGGCGCCCTCCGGCTCCGCATCGCCGCGGACAAGCCTGCCCTCGGCATCCAGTGAAGCGTTGGCCTCAAACGCCTGCTCGCCAAAGGTAAAGTCCGAAAGCGAAATGAGCTCGTAGTCACCCGGCTGGGAGTTGTCGAACACCAGGCGGTCGGCATCGAGCTGCGGCATGTCCAGAGCGTCGGTCGGCAGAATACGACGCAGCACGTCGTAGGTCAGATCGGTCTCGACGTCGAAGGTCGGCGTCGTCACCTTGCCACGGCTCACGCCGGCATCCATCGCCAAGATCACCAGCTCGCGCGCACGCGTCATGGCAACGTAGAGCAAGCGGGCCCGCTCCTCGAGCGAAAGCTGCAGGTCGTCGTTGCGCAGGCGAACAAATGCCTCGGCGGGAGAACCCGTCGCACAGACGTCCTCCATGAGCTCCGGCGGCAACCATAGCGACGTGCCCTTACCCTTAAACGCATGCTCAAACTGCTTTTTGACGTCATCGCCCTTTACGAACGTGCCGTCCGCGAGTTTAACGCCGTCGAAGCGTGCCGGCAGCGCCACGACCTGCGCTCCGCCCTCGACACGCCCCATCTGAGCCGCACCGGACGATTTGCGCACGCCAAAGCACTCGGCGACCGCCACGACCGGATATTCCAGGCCCTTGGAGGCGTGCACCGTCATGATGCGCACCGCGCCGTCGCCCTCCTCGTTGAGGGCACCCGGGGCCTCCTTGCCCGCCAAGAAGCGGTCGAAGGCCAGCGCGATGGAACGCGGCGAGTTGCCGAACTCGGCCTCAGCCTCAGCCACGGCGTCGAGTGCCTTGAGCACGTTGGCGGCAATGGCCTTGCCCTCGGGACCACGCTGTGCCAGACGCACAAACCAGCCGGAGGCGTTGACCACGTCGCGCGCGATCGCCGCGAATGAATCGCGGCCCACGCGACGAAGCGCATAGCGCAGCACCTCGCGGGCGCGCGTCACGAGCGGCAAGTCTTGCAGGCCCGGCACATCGGAATCGCTCATGATGCCCGCATCGATGTTGCGGCGCGAGGTCTCCCCCGTCTCGCTATCGAGCTTGGTCGCCAGCGCCAGGAACTCCTGGGCGCCGAGCGCAAACATCGGCGATGCCAGCAGCGGCATAAGGCCCTGCGCCGTATCGGCCGGATTGGCGAGTGCACAAACCAGGGCGCGCACCGTCTGCACCTCGGCAGCTTGGGCAAAGACTGAGCCGCCTGCGATCACGCAGTCGAGCCCCTGGTCGCGGAAAGCCTGGGCGTAGACGTCGGCGTTGGTCATGCGGCCCAGCAGCAGCACCATGCCACCCTGGGGCTGGCCAGCATCGGCAAGCGCGCGGAAGCGCTCGGCGATCGCACGGGCCTTGGCCTGTGTGCGTTCCTGCGTACTGCCGCCGGCAACAAAGAGGGCCTGGCGACGCGAGGCGTCTGCCACCAGCGTGTCCTTGCGGCCGTCGCTCGCCTCGAGATCCAAAAAGCCCTGCATCAGACCGCCGTCATCGCCGTCGAAGACGCGCGCCACGTAACGCAGCACCTCGTCATGGCTGCGGAAGTTGCGCACGAGCTTAACGAGCTCGCCAGAAGGGGCGTCGGCCGCGGCAGTCGCCTCGGGAGCGGCAGACAGGCCCACCTTGCGCTCCTGGCGACGGAACACCTCGACCTCGGCGCCACGGAAACGGTAGATTGACTGCTGTGCATCGCCCACGGTGCACAGCGCGCGCTCCCCCGCACCCGTCAGGTAACGGATCAGATCGACCTGCATCTGGTCGGTATCCTGAAACTCATCGATCATGACCATCTTAAAGCGGCCCTCGTATGCCGCTCGGATGGCCGGGTAATCGCGCAGGGCCTCATAGGCCATGCGCAGCAAGTCGTTGTTGTCGAGGGCAGACTGGGCAGCCTTGAGCGTGCAGTACTCAGCCTCTACAGAGCGGGCCAAGCCCACCAGTGCATCAAGCGCCGGGCCACCACAGGCAAGCACGATATTGATAAACGCATCGGCGGCCTCGGCCTTGAGCAGCTCGACCTGCTCCTTGGGGAACGCCTTGCTCGCCCGCGGCATGCGGCACGACATCATGAGTCGCGCCGCATCCTCCATGGTTTTGCCGCTCGCCTCAAACGCGTCGATGGCGTCGAGTGCCACTTGTGCCTTCTCGGTCGCGGCCTTGCTTGCGCCCAGCGCCGCGCGATAGGCATCGGCGAGTGCCGAGGTATCGGCCTGGCCGCGCGCCACGCGCACATCGTCCATGCCGCCCGGCAGCTGACTCGATAGCTCCAACAGGTCGCGCACCAGGCCTTTAATGGTGGTGCCGGCGCCAAACGGCCCGCCCTCGCCCGCCATGGGATACCAGGCGTAGAGGGCGTTGAGCGATGCCGCGAGCTCGGGGGCGGCATCGGGTGCCGTCGCGCGGGCCAGCACGTGCTCAACAGCCTGGTCCATAAGCTCGTCGGTATCGGTGAGCACCGTGAACTCGGGGTCGATGCCCAGCTCCAACGCGTGTGCGCGCAGGATACGAGAGCACATGCCGTGAATGGTCGAGATCCACGCATCGTCGACGGTCAGGGCCTCCTCGTCCATGCCCTCGTCGATGAGCGCGCGGCGCACGCGGTCACGGATCTCGGCCGCGGCATCTTTGGTAAAGGTAATGGCGAGCACCTGGTCCAGATGCTCAACGAACGGACCGGATTCGGGCGAAAGCGCGTAGACGATGCGGCGCGTGAGGGTAAAGGTCTTGCCCGAACCGGCGCCCGCCGAGACAAACAGCGGACGGTCGAGCGTTTTGACGATCTGCAGCTGTTGCGGCATCAAAGTCGAAAGATCCATGGTCTACACGTCCCTCCTTACAAACGTTCCTTCGTGGTTATACGAGCAGCGGGCATGCGCGGCCTGCGAAGACGCCGGGTCGACAGCAGCGACGTTGCCTGCCTCGAGCTCGCACAGGCGCCCGGCGATGCCGGCCTCCACGCGATCGAGCAGGGCGTCGAAGTCCATGCTGCCACCCTCGCCGGGGAAACCTTTCTTAAGGCCCGGGATGCGACCGTCGCCGCGCTCTTCCTCGAGTAGCTCGGCGCTCGCGGCACCGCGCAACGCCGGCTTGCCGCCCTTGGTCGAAAAGTAGAGCGCCGCGCGGGTGTCCAAATCCAGCGCCCGGCGCATGGCCTGGGCGTAGATGAGCGTTTGGGTATGTGGCGGCAACCAGCGCGGATCGTCGATGGGCGCCGCACCCGATTCCTCGTCGCGCACCGTAGGGTCGGCGAGCTTAAACTCCTCAACGCCCGTGCGATGCTTGTAGTCGATCACCACGGCGCGATTCTCGGCGTCCACGTCCACGCGGTCGATGCGCCCGCCAAGCGGCCAACCGGCATATTCAACGTTAAGATCGTTAAAGGCAAACTCCAGGTAGCGCGGAGCAAAAGGCGTCAGCGCCTCGGCTTCACAGGCAAGCACGCCCTCCAGCTGCGGCAGAATCTCGGCCACCTGGCGCTCCTCTACCGGAGAGAGCGGCACAAGCGGACCCTCGTTGCCACGCTTGGAGGCATGCTCGGCCAAGGTCTCGTCAAAGACCTCGCGCAGCAGCTCCTGAGCGCGCGGCAGATTCTCGGGCGTCACGCGCTCCATGCCCTCCTGGGGCAGGCGGGCATGCAGGTGCTCCAGCACATCGTGGACAAAGTTGCCCTTCTCCATATTTCCAAAGCCCGCGTCGATGGACTGGGGCTTCACGCGATACGACACGAACCAGCACAGCGGGCACGTCGAGTACGCCTCAATCTGCGAGGCGGACGTCAGACGCGGCACGAGCGGCGCGTTCTCGTCCTCGCCATCGCGGCGACGCAGGACCAGGTACGGCACAGCCGCCTCACTCAAATGCTGAGGAGCCTCGCACGCGACGCGCTTGCACTCGATGCCCTCGCCGGCCGCTGGATCAAAATCGGCGACGATACCGCCCTCGCCCACGCACGCAACCTTGGCGG
>CABPCW010000117.1 GCA_902406155.1 uncultured Collinsella sp. | reverse complement strand
GAGCGATCGTGCCGCGGCGGGCGAGGTGCCCGTGCCGTCGCTGCTCGCCGTGGGCTGCGTGCACAATCACCTGATCCGCGCCGGCGTGCGTACCTTTGCCGACATCGTGGTGGAGTGCGGCGACGCCGTGTCCCCGCACGACTTTGCGGCGCTGGTGGGCTACTCCGCAAGCGGCATCTATCCGTACAATGCGCATGCGTGCATCCGCGACTTGGCAGCACGCGGCGACCTGGACGTGACGGCCGAGCAGGGCATCGACAACTACAACAAGGCCGCGACGGCGGGTATCGTCTCCATCATGTCCAAGATGGGTATCTCCACGGTGCAGAGCTATCACTCCGCGCAGATTTTCGAGGCCGTCGGCTTTACTCCGGAGTTCGTCAACGCGTACTTCGCCGGCACGGTGAGCCGTGTGGGCGGTATGGGTGTCGAGGACGTTGAGTGCGAGCAAAACGAGCGCTATGACGCTGCGCTCGCCATCCTTAAAAGCCCGGCTCCCGATCAGCTGCCCACGCTGGGCCTGACCAAGTGGCGCCCGCTCGGCGGCGAGGAACACCTCATCGACCCCCAGGCCGTCTACCTGCTGCAGACCGCCTGCCGTGAGGACAGCTACGACACCTTTAAGGAGTACAGCGCCCGCCTGCACCGCACCGGCCGTGCCGTGCGTCTGCGCGACTTGCTCGACTTTGATGCCAGCGGCCGCACGCCGGTTTCGCTCGACGAGGTCGAGCCCACGCTCAACATCGTCCGCCGCTTTAACACCGGCGCCATGTCGTACGGCTCCATCAGCAAGGAAGCACACGAGTGCATGGCCATCGCCATGAACCGCCTGCACGGCCGTTCCAACTCCGGCGAGGGCGGTGAGGATCCGCGTCGCGAGACCCCGCTGGCTAACGGTGATTCCAAGAACTCCGCGATCAAGCAGGTGGCAAGTGCGCGCTTTGGCGTGACGAGCCGCTACCTGTGCAGCGCCTTCGAGATTCAGATCAAGATGGCCCAGGGCGCCAAGCCCGGCGAGGGTGGCCACCTGCCCGGCAAGAAGGTCTACCCCTGGATTGCCGAGGTCCGTCAGTCCACGCCCGGCATCGGCCTGATCTCGCCTCCGCCGCATCACGACATCTACTCCATCGAAGACCTAGCCGAGCTCATCTTTGACCTTAAGAACGCCAACCCTGGCGCACGCGTGTCGGTCAAGCTGGTCAGTGAGGCGGGCGTCGGCACCATCGCCACCGGTGTGGCCAAGGGTGCTGCCGACAAGATCTTGATCAGCGGCCACAACGGCGGCTCGGGTGCCGCTGCGCGCGACTCTATCTGGCACGCCGGTCTGCCGCTGGAGCTCGGTCTTGCCGAGGCTCAACAGACGCTGCTGCAAAACGGCCTGCGCTCGCGCGTGGTGCTTGAGGCCGACGGCAAGCTCATGGACGGTACCGATGTCGCCGTTGCCTGCCTGTTGGGCGCCGAGGAGTTTGGCTTTGCGACCATGCCGCTCATCTCGATGGGCTGCCTCATGCAGCGCGACTGCCAGCAGGATACCTGCCCCGCCGGCATCGCCACGCAAAACTGTCGCCTGCGTCGCGGCTTCCGCGGCAAGCCCGAGCACGTCGAGCACTTTATGCTCTTTGTTGCCGAGCAACTGCGCGAGGTCATGGCGAGCCTGGGCTTCCGCACCGTCGACGAGATGGTCGGCCATCCCGAGTGCTTGCGCCAGATCGAGGTCCCGGGCAACCGCAAGGCCAACCTGCTTGATCTGTCGCCCGTGTTGGCAAGCGTGACCTGCGAGTTCGGTGCCCATATTCCGGGTGCCGACGGCCGTCACTTCCTGCCCCAGATGGCCGCGGACAGCGAGCTCGACAAGACGCTCGACTCCACGCTGTTCGTGCCCTACACGGCCGACGCCCGCGCGCACCTGCGCCCGATTCGCTTCCGCGCCGATATCGCCAACGTCAACCGTTGCGTGGGCACCATCCTGGGTAACGCGGTGACCAAGGCACATCCCGAGGGCCTGCCCGCCGGCTCCATCACCATCGATTGCGATGGATCGGCCGGTCAGAGCTTTGGCGCCTTCCTGCCGCGCGGCATTACGCTCAACGTGTGCGGCGACGCCAACGACTACTTTGGCAAGGGCCTTTCGGGCGGCGAGGTGTCGGTGCGCCCCAACCCGCATGCGACCTATAAGTTCGACGAAAACATCATCGTGGGCAACGTTGCGTTCTTTGGCGCCACGAGCGGCCACGGCTTCATCAATGGCCTGGCCGGCCAGCGCTTTGGCGTACGCAACTCCGGTGCCACCGTGGTGGTCGAGGGCTGCGGCAACCACGGCTGTGAGTACATGACGGGCGGTCTGGCGCTTATCCTGGGTGAGGTCGGGCAGAACTTCGCCGCCGGTATGACGGGCGGCGTGGCTTATGTCTTTGACCAGTACGGCACGCTCGATGCCCGCGTGAACCACGAGAGCGTTGAGCTCAAGGCCCCGACTGCCGGCGAGCTGGCGCAGATTCGCGAGCTCATCCAAGAGCACGTAGACGCGACGCAGAGCCCGCGCGGCATCAAGCTGCTCTACAGCTTTGAGACGATGAGCAAGCACTTTGTGAAGGTCATTCCGACCGAGTACGAGCGTGTGCTGGCGATTGTCGCTGCGAGCGAGGCTGCCGGCAAGACACATGCGCAGGCAGAGGAACTGGCGTTTGACATCGTGACCGGTCGCGCGAGCGCCGCGGATGTCGCTCGCTTCGATATTGCGGGCGGTGCTGCGGGTGCTGCGTCCGCGGCCGCCAGCTCTGTTGCTTCGACCAAGAAGGAGGCGTAAGTGCCATGGGTAAGCCCGGTGCTTTTCTTGATATCGATCGCGTGACCCACGAGCTTCGCCCCGTGGAGGAGCGCAGCCGTGATTTCGATCCGCTGTACGTGGAGCTCGACGACGACGCACGTCGCGCCCAGGCGAGCCGCTGCATGATGTGCGGCGTGGCGTTTTGCCAGATGGGCGCGAGCTTTGGCAAGGCACGTCCGAGCGGCTGCCCGCTGCACAACTTGATTCCCGAGTGGAACGAGCTGGTGTACCGCGGCCGCTGGGATGAGGCTGCCGAGCGCCTGTCGCTCACCTCGCCCATGCCTGAGTTCACGAGCCGCGTGTGCCCGGCACTGTGCGAGGCCGCGTGCAACCTGGGCTCGGTCGACGGCCAACCCACGACGATTCACGATAACGAGCGTGCGATCAGCGACCATGAGTGGGCCAACGGCGGCCCACGTCGCTTTGAGCCGGCAGGGGAGGACGCGCCCTCGGTCGCCGTGGTTGGTTCCGGCCCGGCTGGTCTGGTGGCTGCATGGGAGCTTGCACGTCGCGGTGCCCGCGTGACGGTGTTTGAGCGCGACGACCGCCCCGGCGGCCTACTCATGTACGGCATTCCCAACATGAAGCTCGAGAAGTCTGTGGTCGAGCGTCGTGTGGCGCTCATGCGCGAGCTGGGTATTGTGTTCGAGCTGGGCGCCGATGTAACGGACCCTGCGGTGGCGGCCAAGCTCAACGGCTTTGACGCTGTGGTGGTGGCTGCTGGCGCCCGTGCTCCGCGTGGACTTTCGGCTGCGAACATTGATGCCCCGGGCGTGGTGTATGCCGTGGACTACCTGACGGCTTCGACCGTCTCGGTGCTCGATGGCGGTGAGCCTGCTATTGACGCACGCGGCCTGGACGTCGTGGTCATTGGCGGTGGCGATACCGGCAACGACTGCGTGGGTACCGCGGTGCGTCAGGGCGCGCGCAGCGTGCGCCAGTTTGAGTTCTTGCCGGCTGCGCCCGATAAGCGCGCGGCAGGCAACCCCTGGCCGCAGTGGCCCAACGTTAAGAAGACCGATTACGGCCAGCAGGAGGCTATCGCTGCGATGGGTGGCGAGATGCGTGCCTGGGCCGTGGATACACTCGAGGTGCTGCTGGACAAGAAGGGTGCGGCTGCGGGTCTGCGCGTGGTCGATCTGGACTGGTCGGCGGGAAAGCCCGAGCGCATCGCGGGCTCCGAGCACGAGGTGCCAGCGCAGCTGGTGCTCATCGCCTGCGGCTTTACGGGTCCGGAGTACGGTGTGTTCGATGCGGTGAGCGTGCCTGTTGCCACCGCTGGTCGTCCGCTGCCGGTGATGGCTGCCGAGGGCTCGCATCTCGCGGCGACGTTTGAGCGCCTCGGGGATCAGCTTGTAGCCGGTACCATGGAAGGGGGTATACACCATCTTGAA
>CABPCW010000116.1 GCA_902406155.1 uncultured Collinsella sp. | reverse complement strand
GGTATGGTAATGGATCTTTATCAGCGTTTCGTCGCCCACGGCAAGCAGGCAGTCGTCCATGCGCGCGCGGATGATCTCGCGCAGCAGCGTCATTTCCTGCGTCCACGAGGGCGAGTCGAGATACACCAGCAGCTCATTGGACTCGGGCAGGTAGCGCAGTCCCGTCACATGCCGCCCCTCGCGCGTGCCCGAGCACACCGCGTTCCATGCGCGATAGACCGTGCGCGACTCCTCGGCGGCCTCCATCTGCGCACGGCGCTTAGGCGTTGCAGCCGCCAGGATGCGCTGGCGCTCTGCGTTCAAAAACCCGCTGAAGGCGACCGTTTCGCTCTCGCGCTCGTAATTAGCACGTCTCACCCATGCTCACCACCTTGGCTCGATCAAGCAGGTCATCGGTAAAGTACCCCAGGTTGGTCGTGGTTATGACCGTCTGGATATCATCGCCGATCAGCCGCAGGAAAGCGCCGCGACGTTCGCCGTCGAGCTCGCTCATCACGTCGTCCAGAAGCAGCAGTGGGGCGGTGCCCAGGACATCGCGAGCCACGGCAACCTCGGCCACCTTCCAGGCCAGCACCAACGTTCGCTGCTGACCTTGGCTGGCAAATGAACGGGCGGAGCGACCCGCCACGGTGAACTCGATCTCGTCGCGATGCGGTCCCACCAACGTCACGCCGCGGCGAATTTCCTCGTCGGCGTGCTCGTCAAGGGCGGCCAGCATGCGCTCGTACGCCCAGCCCTTCAGCTCTTCGCGATCCTCGACCTGGGGCAAATCCCCCAGCGTGGACGCATAGGTCACGTTGGCGGTCTCACCTGACGCCACTTGCCCGTAGGCAGTGTGCACATGGCCCGCCAGCCGGTCGAGCAGGGCCAACCGGTGCACGAGCAGGGCCGAGCCCGCGCGGGCAATCGAATCGTTCCACGCGCCGAGCATCTCGCGGCAGCACCAGGTCTCCTTGAGCAAGGCGTTACGCTGGGTCACGCAGCGCCCATAGGTGCTCGCAAGATCGGCATAGCGTGCGCTCAGCTGCATGCCAAAGTCATCGAGGGCGGCGCGGCGCACACTGGCGCCACGCTTAACCATGTCCAGATGGTCGGGGCAAAACAGCACGCTCGGAAGAACCCCGCGCACACCGGCGGCAGAGCATCTCTTGCCGTTGCGGCTAAACGAGCGCTTACCGTCCTCCGCGCTCAATCCCATATCAAGCACGCGGCCGTCGCCCTCGAGCCTCAGCTCGATCTTGCACGAGCCCACGCCGTCATGGACGAGCTCGGCTGCGGTCGGATGCCTAAACGAGGCGCCGCTCGTCAGCAGCTGCAGCGCCTCTATGAGATTGGTCTTTCCCACCGCGTTGGGTCCCGCAAGTATCGTCACGCCCTCGTCCAGGGCAAGGTGATAGCTATCGAAGCTGCGGTAGTGTGCGACGGAAAGATCGCGGGCGAACATGGTCATGGCGCAGTGCTAGATGCGGACCGGCATGACCAGGTACAGGTAGTTGATCTTGTCGTAGGACTTGAAGATGCCCGCCTGCGAGTAGCTCTTGAGCTCCAGCGTGATCTCCTTCTCCTTGGACAGGGCATTGAGGCAGCCGAAGATGTAGTGGTAGTTGAAGGCGATGGTACCCGACTCGCCCTCGGCCCCGACATCGATCGTCTCCTGCGCAAGGTCCTGGTCATTGGAAATGGAGGACAGGCCCATCTGCCCGTTCTCGACATCGATCTCGAACTTGACGGCGGGGTTGGCGCTCGCGATAACGGCCACGCGCTTGAGGGCGGCGTTAAAGGCGGCGACGTCGATCTTGACGCTCGTCACGCACGAATCGGGGATGAGCTGCTTGTAGTTGGGGTACACGCCCTCGATGCGACGCGACACGTAGGTGGTGTTGCCGGCCTCGAAGACGACCTGGGTGTCGGTAGCCCCGATCATGATGGTCGCCTGGCTGGCCATGATGTTCAGCGCGTCGTTAAAGGCGTCAGCCGGAACGTTGAGCTCAAAGGAGCCCTCGAGGGTCGAGGTCTCGACCTGCGTATCGCACACGGCCAAGCGGAAGGAATCGGTCGCTACCAGGCGTACGGTGTTGTTCTCGACCTTCATGTGCACGCCGCCCAGGATGGGGCGGGCCTTGTCGGTCGAGGTGACGCGCCACACGCGGCCGACCATTTCGGACAAGACATCGGTCGGCAGCTCCACGGCACTCTCGATGGCATAGGCCGGAAACTCGGGGAAGTCATTGGCATCGAGCGTGTTCAGGCGGAAAGAGCTCTTCTCGCAACCAATCAGCACCTGGCGCTCGGACAGCTCAAAGGTGACCGGGGCATCGGGGAGGGTCTTGGTGATATTGGAGAGCATCTTACAGGGAATAACCATCTCGCCCTCTTCTTCGACATGCGCCGCGATGCGATGACGGATCGAGATGGTGTAGTTAGAGGTCTGGAATTCCAAGATGCCGTCTTGGGCCTTAACGAGCACGCCCGACAGGATAGGGAGGGTGGATGCCGAAGCGACACCCTTCATAACGACGCCGATGGCTTGTGTAAGCGAGCTCTGGCTGACGGTGAACTTCATCTTTTAATACCTTTCTATAGATATAAATATCTTAATAATAGTAATAGCACTGACGAAACTGTTGATTACTCCCAAAGACGCAGGTCAGACCCAGAAAGAGAATCGACAGCAACCTGTGTGCAACAGGGGTGGTTTTCCACGTTCAAAACCTGCGCAAAACTTTTCATCACCGCGGGTTGGGTTTTAGACACCTTATGCCCGTGGTTTCGACAAGTTTTCAACAGGTGTCTCTATTTCCCTACGAGCGCAGTGTAATTTTATCGCGCAGCGACTTGAGGTCTTCGGTGACGGTGCGGTCTTCCTGGATCATCTTCTGGACCTTTTTGTAGCTCGTGCTGACGGTCGAGTGGTTGCGGTTGCCAAATTCGGCGCCCACCGCCGTGGTCGTCATCTCGCACATCTCGATGGCTAGGTAGATAGCGATATGGCGTGCTTTGGCGATATTGGCGTTGCGACGCGGGCCGATGAGCTCCTCGTGCGTCACGCCGTACTGCTCTTCGATGACGGACTGAACCGTCTGGACGTTGATCTTTTTGGCCGATGTGTCGAAGTACTGGCTGGCGATGGCGTCGATATCGTCAAAGGTGAGCTCCCCGCCCTCGCGCTCGCGGTCGCCCGCCTCGCCGGCGCAGCGCTCGCAGAAGCTCTCGAGTTCGCGGATGTTGGTGCCCGAGACCTCGGCCATGTGTTTAAAGTGCTCGTCGGTCAGGTGCCCGCCGTCGCCCCCATAGGCCGCCAGCAGCGAGTCGTCGCCTGCCTCGGGAGCGGCGACGATGGTGTTCTCGTAATAGCGCTGCAAGATCTTGTATTTCATCTCGTAGCTGGGCTCTGCGACCAGGCAGAGCATGCCGGCGTTGAAGCGGCTGGTCAGACGCTCGTCCATGCTCAGGTCCTTGGGGGCGCGGTCTGCCGCGATGACGACCTTCTTGTTGTTGCGGATGAACTCGTCCATGAGCTGGAAAAAGTAGTCCACGCTCGCGCGCTTGCCGATGATGTTTTGGATGTCATCGATGATGAGCACGTCCACGCCGTGGTACGCCTGCATGATGGGGGCGTTGCTCTTCTTTTGGCGGTCGAACTCGGTCATCAGGTCGTCCAGATATGCCTGGGAGTTGGCATACTTGACCTTGATCTCGGGCGACTTTTCGGCGAGCTCGTTTTTGATGGCAAGCAGCAGGTGCGTCTTGCCCAGGCCCGATTTGCCGTAGATGAACAGTGATGTGCACGTGCCACGCTCGTCCGCGAGGGCGGCAAACTTGAGTGCCGAGCGATAGGCATGGCTGTTCTCGGGGCCGTAGACAAAGTTCTCAAAGGTAAATTTTGAGTTCGCGGCGAGCGGGGCTCCATCCGCATTCTGTTCGGCCGGCGCGGTCGGTGCTGGCATGGGTGAAGCGGGGGTCGCAGCTTGCGTGGATTTAGTTGGCGCTCCGCCCTTCATCTGGTTCATCATGCGACGAAAATCATCGGCCGAGAGCGTGTTCTTGATTGCAATGCCCGAATCCGCGCCCGTCGTTGCGTCGTGAGCGATGGGCATGTGCGTGACGGGTGCGTTCGTTGACGTCGCCGCCGCGGTCGGCAACGGTGCCATGGTTTCACGGGAAACATCGCTGTGCTGGTGCCCGATTGTCGGCACGTCGCCTGCGGAGGCCGGCGCCGCCGGGGAAGCAGCGGGCTTTTAAATCCCTAAAATTTTCGACCAACCTGCAATG
>CABPCW010000115.1 GCA_902406155.1 uncultured Collinsella sp. | reverse complement strand
CCCGCCAGAGCGGCAATCTGCCTTTCAACTTCGGCGGCATGACCAGAAGGTCAATGCCGCCTTGTTTCAAGGCACCTTGCTCGCTCTGGCGGGCTTTCGCTGTCGTTGCCAAGGCATCGGCGTTGCCTTGGCTGTCAAGCTGGACGTCGCTCGCTGTCCGTCCTCTACCTGCGGCGTTGCCCTGGTTGGCACTTAGGGACGTTCCTCTTGTGCCGGCACTTGGGGACGGTCCTAGCCGCCTGGGGTCTACCGGTGCATTGGGGGTTTACGCCTTCCGTGCATGACAGTTGTCTCTTTTATGTTTCCTTTAGCCGTTGCTGCCTAGGATGGGGGTTAGTCGGCAGGAAGGGAGCGTCTATATGGACGATGCGAGCGAGCGCGCGATCGAAGAGGACATGCTCGATCAGTTCAACTACTTTGATGATGAGGACGAGGAGCTGATCGACCGTCGCGAGCCAGCGCCGCTTGATTCCTTTGATCTGGTCGATGAAGAGGCTGATGAGGTTGAGGGCGAATCGACGGAACCCCCACAGCCTTCGCGCCTTGACTCGCTGTTTTCGAGAGCCCCCATGCACCACGGTGTCCGTGCCGGCGCCCTCCATATGAAAACCGACTGGCGCCAGATCGTGACGGCAGGCGATGAGCTTGCCGTCGATGCACCGCTCACCGATAAATCATCCATCATCTGCCGCACCGGCATGCTTATGCTGGCAAGCGGAACAGGTGCCTGGCGCGTGCGCGATACCATGAATCGTGTTGCTGCCGTACTCGGCGTCACGATTCACGTCGACCTGAGTCTCCTGTCGTTTGAGTGCACCTGCATCGAAGGCGGCCACTGTTTTAACGAGGTTGTCAGCCTGCCCACAACGGGAGTCAATACCCATCGCATTTGGATGATGGAGAGCTTCTTAAAGGAAATCGAGGTTTACGGGCGCCGGTTTACCGTGCATGAGTACCACGAGATGCTCAAGACCGTTGAGAGTTCAAAACCCGATTACACTCCCTGGCAACAGGGCCTTGCGGCGGCCTGTGCTTGCGGCGCCTTCGTCTTTTTGCTTGGCGGCGGCCCTATCGAGATGGCCTGTGCATTTGTGGGCGCTGGTGTTGGCAACTTTGCTCGCTCCCATATTCTCAAGCAGGGCCTTGGCCAGTTTAGCGCGCTGACGATCGGCGTTGCACTCGCTTGCGTCTCGTATCTGCTGGCATTGCTCGGTCTTGGCCAGGTCATACCGGGGGCAATGTCGCACCAAGAAGGCTATATCGGTGCCATGCTCTTTGTGATTCCCGGCTTTCCTCTCATTACGGCAGGTCTCGACATCGCTAAGCTCGACATGCGAAGCGGTATCGAGCGTCTTTCGTATGCTGTGTCGATTATTGTGATGGCGACCCTCGTAGGTTGGATGGTTGCCGAGTGTGTGGGACTGGCGCCGGATGACTTCGCCCCGCTCGGCCTCTCACCGTTGGCTCTTACGCTCTTGCGCATACTGATGAGCTTTATCGGCGTATTTGGCTTCTCGGTTATGTTCAACAGCCCGGTAAAGATGGCAGCGGCGGCAGGGCTCATCGGCGCCGTGTCTAATACCTTGCGCCTTACGCTCGTCGATGCGCCGACGCTGCTTCCCTTCTTGGGCCTGAGTGCGGGCATGCCTCCCGAGGCGGCTGCGCTTACTGGTGCGTTGGTATCGGGACTGCTCGCGAGCTTAGCCGAAATCAAGCTCACCTACCCACGTATAGCCCTCACGGTGCCATCGATTGTCATTATGGTGCCGGGCTTGTATCTGTATCGCTCGATGTATTACATGTGCACCTTCGACACGGTCAATATGCTCGGCTGGTTTGTGCGTGCAGTGCTCATCGTGGCGTTTTTGCCCGTTGGCCTGGGTGTGGTGCGTACGCTCACCGATCCTCGCTGGCGCCACACCAGCTAATTGACGCAAGGGGGACAGGTTGCTTTGCACCAAATGAGTTGCGGTGAAATAGGGACTGAATTGCTGCTTAAAGGGTCAAAACAGTCCGTATTCCACCGCAACTTATGGGGTCGGGGGATTATTGGTGCCCTGCATCTTCATAAACTCAACGCTTACGAAGCGCGGGGTTTTCGTGCTAGGC
Organism: uncultured Collinsella sp.; assembly: GCA_902406155.1. Classification (GTDB taxonomy): domain Bacteria; phylum Actinomycetota; class Coriobacteriia; order Coriobacteriales; family Coriobacteriaceae; genus Collinsella. The sequence goes on along the minus strand of CABPCW010000115.1, from coordinate 2,223 downwards.
TGGTTCCACCACATAAGTAGTCGCAGACGCACGTACCACGGGCGGGCGAGATGAAGTCCCAACAGCTCCATCTTGCCCGCCCGTTTTTGTTGCGTGGTGCCGCGGCACAACACAGAGAGGAATCTGCCCTTTATGCCTATCAACAAACGAGAGAGCCTGCTGTTCACCTTTATCATGTGCTTTTGCATGGTGCTCTGGATGAGCATCTACAACGTTGCCCTGCAGCATGGGGCCATCAACGGCGAGGTTGTTGCCGCCGCGTGGCTCGGCTTCCCCGTTGCCTACGTTTTTGCCATGTGCTGCGACTGGTTTGTTGCCAGCCCCCTTGCCAAGGGTTTCGCCTTTAAGTTCCTGGTCACGCCGGGCAAGAGCTCGCCGCTTGCCATGACGCTCGCCGTCAGCTCCTGCATGGTCGTTCCCATGGTCATCATCATGTCGCTCTACGGTGCGTGCGAGGGCCTGTTCCACATGCCCGGCGGACCGCTCGCAAACCTGCAAGCGCTGCCGATGATGTGGCTCGTCAACATTCCGCGCAACTTTATCATGGCCCTGCCCTGGAACCTGCTGGTGGCTGGTCCGGTTGCTCGCTTTGTCTTCCGCCGCGCCTTCCCCATGGGAACCGTCTTTGAAGAGCGGCATATGGAGCTCGTGCACATGCCTGGCGCTCCCGTTGCCGATGCCGTCAATGACGTTGCCGAGAGTATGGACGCCGAGCCCGCCTGCTAGACAGCAGCTCAAAACCAAACCGCCAAACGGATCCGAGCAATTCCTTTTTTGTAGACGTTGTCGCGCGGCTACGGGCAGGAAAGGTCCCAACGGTTAACATATACTCCATATGGGTAAAGAGACCAAAGCGCTGCCGCGGGGCGGCGCTTTGCGTTTGAAAAAACTAGCTCGTCTAAGAGGAACTAGCATGTTAGACCGTTTTACCGATCGCGCGCGCAAGGTCATGTCCATGGCCAAGCAAGAAGCGCTCGATCTTCACTCAAATAAGGTGGGTACCGAGCACCTGCTGCTCGCACTCGCCAAGGAGGACGAGGGCATTGCCGCCGAGGCACTGCGTTCGCTCGACATCTCCTACGATGACATCATGGATACTCTCAAAGAGGTCCAGACCACGGTTCCCGAGCCCAGTGAGGAGACCGAGGCGGCCAAGCTCGCCTTTACGCCGCTCGTCATTAGCGTGATGGAGCGCTCCTTCCGCGTGGCGCGTGAGAACAACCAGACCTACGTGTCGACTGAGCACTTGCTGATCGGCATCGTCGAAGAGGGCAACGGCATGGCCATGGACATCCTCATGCGCTTGGGCGTGTCGTCCGCTTCCATTAAAAAAGCCATCGAGAAGCTTACCGCCAAGGATCAGGACAAGAAGCGTCCGCTCGCCGGCGCCGGTGCCGGGCGTCCCGGTGCGGGCCTGCCGTTCTTTAGCGGTTCGGACGCCTCGCAGCAAAAGGGGAGCGGTACCGATACGCTCAAGCAGTTCGCCACCAACCTTACGCAGAAAGCACGCGACGGCGAGCTCGACCCCGTGATCGGTCGCGAAAAGGAAGTCCAGCGCATGATGGAGATCCTTTCGCGCCGCACCAAGAACAACCCGCTTATCTTGGGTGACCCCGGTGTGGGCAAGACGGCCATCGTCGAGGGCCTGGCGCAGCAGATCGCTGCCGGCAACGTGCCCGAGAACCTTATGAACCAGAACATCTGGACGCTCGACCTGCCGGGTCTTGTCGCGGGCGCCAAGTATCGCGGTGAGTTTGAGGAGCGCCTCAAGAACGTGATCCAGGAGGCGACCGAAGCCGACGACGTTATCCTGTTTATCGACGAGATGCACACCATCATCGGTGCCGGTTCCGCCGAGGGCTCCATCGATGCAAGCTCCATGCTCAAGCCCGTGCTCGCACGCGGCGCTTTCCAGATCATCGGTGCCACCACGGCCGAGGAGTTCCGTAAGTACCTCACTAAGGATCCGGCCTTTGAACGCCGCTTCCAGACCATCGATGTCGAGGAGCCGAGTGTCGAGGACACCGTCAAGATTCTGACTGCGCTCAAGCCGCGCTACGAGGAGCACCACCACGTGCGTTACACGCAGGGTGCCATCGAGGCCGCCGCGAACCTCTCCAACCGCTACATCCAGGATCGTTTCCTGCCCGATAAGGCCATCGACCTCATCGACGAGGCCGGTGCCCGCGCTCGCATCGCCGCGAATCGCGCGCCCGAGCCGGT
>CABPCW010000114.1 GCA_902406155.1 uncultured Collinsella sp. | reverse complement strand
CATTTTCAGGAACTAACCATACAATGATGATTATATCAAGCCGCGCCGCTGGCCGTCGGCACCACGCGCGAGACCAGCGACGCCATTATCGACCGCTGTGTTGAGCTGCTGGCCAGCGGCGGCATCGTCGCCATCAAGGGTCTGGGCGGATTTCACTTGGCCCGCCAGTGGTTCACCACCGGCGTAGTAGCCGAGCTGCGCCGTCGCAAACGCCGCAGCAACAAGCCGCTTGCCGTTATGGTACGCGACCTTGCCGACGCTGAACGCCTGTGCCATGTCAACGACGTTGCACGCGGCTTGCTGGCCGGCAGCATTCGCCCCATTGTGCTGCTGCGCCGACGTGCTGCTTGCGAGAGCGGCGGCTCCCCCGACGCCCTCGCGCTCGCGCCGTCCGTCGCGCACGACCTTCCAGAGCTCGGTGTTATGCTCCCCTACACCCCGCTTCAGCATCTGTTGCTTGCCGCGGCAGAAGCCCGCGGTATGCACGCGCTCGTCATGACCAGCGGAAACCTGAGCGAGGAACCTATCGAGACCGACGATGCCCTTGCATGGGAACATCTTGTTGCCGCCGGCATCGCCGACGCGCTACTTGGCAACGACCGTGCGATTCTCTCACGCTACGACGACTCCGTGGTACGTGTGGTCGACGGCACCGTCATGCCTGTGCGTCGCGCACGCGGATATGCGCCGCAACCGTTGTCGCTGCCGGCGCTCGACGGCACTGCACCCTGCGTGCTCGCCTGCGGGCCGCAGCAAAAAGCCACGATCGCGCTCACGCGCGAGGACGCCGACGGCCATGTGGCCTGTTTTGTGTCGCAGCATATCGGCGATGTCGAAAACGGCGCGACCTTCGATGCCTGGAGCGCCGCCCGCGCACGTCTAGAAAACCTCTTTGACCTGACGCCTGCCGCCCTGGCATGCGACATGCACCCCAGCTATCTGTCGAGCCAGTGGGCGCGTGAGCGGGCACGGGAGCACAGTCTGCCGCTAATCGAAATCCAGCATCATCATGCGCACATCGCGAGCGTAATGGCAGAGGCGATTGTCGCTGGCCGGCTTGCGCCTGATGCACGCGTCCTCGGTATTGCCTTCGATGGTACGGGTGCCGGCACCGACGGCACCATATGGGGCGGCGAGTTCCTTGTCGCCGGCCTTGCCGATTTTGAACGCGCCGCGCACCTGCGCACCTGGGCGCTGCCAGGCGGTGCCGCATCCGTGCGCGATGCCCGGCGCAATGCCTTTGCCCTGCTGAGCGAGCTCGGCCTGCTCGAGCATCCGGGTGCCGCGGGGCTATTGGGCACCCTCGACGAGCAAACACGCAGCGTGACAGCCACCATGATCGAGCGCGGCATCAACAGCCCGCGTACCAGCAGCATGGGGCGTCTTTTTGATGCCGCGGCAGCTATTCTGGGCATCTGCGACAAGGCAACCTACGAGGGCGAACCCGCCATAGAACTCGAAGCCGCCGCCTGGCGCGCGCTTGACGGTAAGCCCGTTCGTCTCGACGGCAATCATACAGGCGTATTCACGTCTGCCGACGACTCCCCCATCTTGGACCCCCAACCGCTCATCGAAGCTCTTCTGAATGGAATCGAGGCAGGCGTGCCGGCCGACCGGCTCGCCCTCGGGTTTCACATCGCCATTACGCACGCTACGACCCACATCGCGTGCGAGATCTGTGATCGCGAAGGCCTCGATACCGTCGCGCTCTCGGGCGGTGTGTTCATGAACCGGCTTTTGCTTCAGCTCCTTACCCACGAACTCAAAGACGCCGGTCTTGCCGTCTTGGTCCCCCACGCTGTACCCGCCAACGACGGCTGCATCGCCTACGGTCAGGCCGCCATCGCTCGCGCTCGCCTCGCGCAGACGGCGTTGCGATAGGCTGTTTTGCCAGCCTGCGCGCCGCCGTCTCACAGGTGTAACGCGTTTGCTCGTGACTCCCGCGAGCGCTACCATCAACTGATGGGTAATTAGGCGCCTGTCCAGCGCAAAACGTATAAAAGGGGAACATTATGTGCCTTGCCGTTCCCGGTAAAGTGGTCAAACGCGACGACGACCTTAAGGCGACCGTCGACATGATGGGCATCGAGCGCCCCATTTCGCTGCGCCTCGTGCCGACGGCACAGGTAGGCGACTATATTCTCGTGCACGCCGGCTTTGGCATTCAGATTGTCGACGAGCAGGAAGCCCAAGAGACACTCGAGCTCGTCAATACCATGACCGAGCTGGCCGAAGAGGACCAGCTCGCCACCAACCCGGCCGAGGCATACTAGTGGTGGCGGCGCAGCCGGTTCGCTCCGGTATCGACTTTTCGGCATTTCGCGACCCCAAGCTGGCTCGCGAGCTCATCGATCGTATTCATGAGCTTGTCAGCAACCGCAGCATCAACCTTATGGAAGTCTGCGGCACGCATACCGTGAGCATTGGCCGCTATGGCTTTCGCTCCATTATACCGACGGGACTCAAACTGTTAAGCGGCCCGGGGTGCCCCGTTTGCGTCACCGCCAACCGCGACATCGATCACGCAATCGCGCTCGCCAACATAGACGGCGCCATCATCACCACCTTTGGCGACATGATGCGCGTGCCTGGATCGTCCACCTCACTCGCCGCGCAAAAGGCAGCAGGGTGCGACATTCGCATCGTCTACTCCCCGCTCGACGCGCTCGATATCGCCGAGCAAAACCCCAATCGTCCGGTCATCTTTATGGGTGTGGGCTTTGAGACCACAACGCCCACCATCGCCGCCGCCATCCTGGAGGCAGACGCGCGCGGGCTGCAGAACTTCTCGGTCTACTGCGCCCATAAGACCACGCCGCCGGCGCTGCGCGCCATCGCCAACGATCCCGAGACCACTATCGACGGCTTTATCCTTCCGGGGCACGTCGCCACCATCACGGGCTTGACGCCCTTTGGCTTTTTGGTCGACGAGTTTAAGACCCCAGGCGTGGTAACGGGATTTGAACCGGTCGACATCTTGCAGGGCATCTGTATGCTGGTCCAGATGGTTGTCGAGAACAAGCCGGCGATCGACAACGCCTACCGCCGTGGCGTCAACGCAGACGGTAACCCCGTGGCGCGCCAGCTGGTCGAGCAGGTGTTTGAGCCATGCGACACCACGTGGCGCGGGCTGGGGCCGATTGCCAACTCGGGCCTTTCCATCCGCCCCGAGCTCTCGCGCTTTGATGCCCGCGCTCGCTTTGACGTGCCCGTTGAGGCGACGGTCGAGCCGCGTGGGTGCCGCTGCGGCGACGTGCTGCGCGGTGCCATCACGCCGAGCGACTGTCCGCTGTTCGGCCACGCATGTACGCCCGAACACCCCGTCGGCCCCTGCATGGTGAGCTCGGAGGGCAGCTGCGCGGCGTACTTTAGATACCGTAACTAGCCCGGACGCACCCGCACACTGGCACCACCCACGATTGGAGTTTTCGATATGTCCCATAGCGTTACCGATAGCACCGTCCTGCTGGGTCACGGCTCCGGCGGCCAGATGATGAAACGCATCATCGACGAGGTCTTTTTGGATGCCTTTGGGTCGCCCGAGCTGCTCGAGGGCAACGATGCCGGCGTCGCCGCGCTGCCCGCAAGCGGGCGTATTGCCATGTCGACTGACAGCTTTGTAGTGACACCGCAGTTCTTCCCCGGCGGCAATATCGGCCGACTCGCCGTGTGCGGAACCGTCAACGATGTCGCGACCTCGGGCGCCAACGTGCGCTACCTGTCGTGCGGTTTTATCCTCGAAGAGGGCTATCCCATGGATAAGCTCCGCCAGATTGTGCAGACCATGGCCGAGACGGCGCGCGAGGCGGGCGTGGCGATCATCACCGGCGACACCAAAGTGGTTGAGCGCGGCGGGGCCGACGGCGTCTACATCAATACCGCCGGCGTGGGCGAAGTGCCCGCGGGCGTGGCGCTCAGTGGCGCAAACTGCCAGCCTGGCGATGTCATCCTGGTGTCGGGTACACTCGGCGACCACGGCATCGCCATCATGAGTCAACGCGAGGGCTTGGCGTTTTCGAGCAGCATCGAAAGCGATGCCGCGCCGCTCAACCACCTGATAGCTGACGTTCTGGCCGCAGCCCCCGACACCCGCTGCTTCCGCGACCCCACGCGCGGTGGCCTGGCATCCACGCTCAACGAGTTTGCCCAGGCCAGCGGCGTTGCCATGGAGATCGACGAGGATGCCGTGCCCGTGCGCCCCGACGTGCGGGCGGCATGTGAGATGCTCGGTTACGACGTTCTGCAGGTGGCAAACGCAAAGCCATCGTGATTGCGCCTCTCCGTGTGGCACGGGATACCTGGCCGGCAGAGATTGAAAAGTGGGATCACCTGGACAGTTTGATCTATTCCGT
>CABPCW010000113.1 GCA_902406155.1 uncultured Collinsella sp. | reverse complement strand
ATGCTGATTCGCCGCTACGAAGTGAACTTCCTGGGGAAAATCGAGCTGGTGCTCGTTGGCGTCGGCGGCGAGGGTACCACGGCGGCGCGCCCAGTTCTCGAGCGCAGCGGGCGCGGACTCGCGGGGGAGCGAGCGCACGTCGGCGTCTAGGCTGCGGCAGATCTGGCGCGAGTCGATGACGATGATCTTGCCTGCGCGGCGTGCCTCGGCGTAACCGTCCAGGTGAATCTTGAACCAGCTGTCCTCAAAGGCGGCATTGTGTGCCATATAGGGATACTTCTTCATGAGCTTGAGCAGCTGCTTCTGCAGCTCCTTGTTCTCGCGGAAGGGCGTTTTCCCATCGATATCGTCCCAGGTGATGTGATGGATGTTCGATAGCGGCACATCCTCGCCGCGGTAGATGTCGGGCAGGCCGCAGTAGTGTGCCTCGGCGTCATGCGGCACGGCGTCGCTGGTGAGATCCATGATCTCCCAGCCCACGTTGATGATGTAGCCGCGCTCGGGTGCGCGACCGGTGGTCTCGATGTCGATGCCCAGCACCGTGCCTTGGATGGGCTTGCGGGCATAGGCCACGCCGAGTGCGTCGCGGTCACCGCGGATCTCGCGCATGACCGATGCGGCGGTGCGCTTTTGCATCTTGCCGATGGCCGCGCAGGTGTCGGCATCGGACAGACCACGCGAAAGCGTCGCGGGCGTCACGTTGCGCAGGCGCGCCTCGCCAATCTGGTCACACAGGTCGCGGTTGCGGTCGGCCAGGTCGCGCACGGTGGCAAAATCGAAGCCGGGGTCGCCCTCGGCAGTAAAGTACTCGGTCTCGAGCACCTTGAGGGCCTCCTCGCCCTTCTGGCGCTCGGACTCCATGGCGCCGTGGTCGCCGTAGATAAACATGGGGATAAACGGCTGACGCTCGTATTCGAGTGCTTGCGATACGTTCATATACTGCTCCTTGGACGGGCCGCGTCGCGCGGCTCGGGGTTACTGAGTTGTGGCGAGATGATAGTTTACCATGGGCAACTATTGGCACCGCGCCCGGGACAACTACAATACCCTAGTTGACCGCTAGGACTTTTACAATGTTGCCGAAAGACACGAAAGGTTCCATCCGTCATGGATTTACTGATTGATATTCTGCTCGACGCCGGCAAGGACACGCTGTCCCTGGTGCCGTTTTTGTTGGTGACGTATCTTGTCCTCGAGACGCTGGAGCATGTGGCGGGCGACCGCGTCAACGGCGTCATCAAACGCGCGGGCGCCGCCGGCCCCGTGGTTGGCTCGTTGCTGGGCATGGTGCCGCAGTGCGGCTTTTCGGCGATGGCGGCAACGCTGTACGCCGGTCGCGTCGTGACGCTGGGAACTCTGGTGGCGGTGTTTCTCTCGACCTCCGACGAGATGCTGCCGCTGCTACTTGCCGAGCAGGTTCCCGTGCAGACTATGGCGATGCTTCTGGCTTCGAAAGCATTGATTGCGCTGGTCACGGGCTTTATCGTGGATGCCGCCATTCGTGGCCTGCGTTGCAACGCCCGTGCGCATGCGGCGATTCGCCGTACCGTGTTGGGGACCGCTTCCAATCCGGCTCATGTGAACTGTGCGCATGACGACCATACCGGGGGTGACATCATCGACGAGGTTGCCGAGGCGGGCGTGAGCGCCGACCACATCCATGAGCTGTGTGAGCGCGACCATTGCGGTTGTGATGAAGACGAGGATGAGGACGAGCACGGCCACGACCACGGACGCGAGCGCGAGCATGAACACCATCATGACCACGGTCACTCCCACTCCCACGAAGGCGCTCCTGTCCTGTCGATTATCCGCAGCGCCATCTCGCATACCGTGCAGGTATCGGCATTTATTTTCCTGGTGACGCTGATTCTGGTCGCCGTCCTCGAGACCTTTGGCGAGTCCGCAATCGAGCAGTTCCTGCGCGGCAATGAGACGCTCGCCGTCCTGGGCTCGGCGCTTGTCGGCCTGATCCCCAACTGCTCTGCCAGCGTCGTCATCACGCAACTGTACCTGGAAGGCGCGCTGCAGCTGGCGCCGATGCTCGCCGGCACGCTCATTTCCGCCGGCGTGGGCTACCTGGTGCTGTTCCGCACCAACCGCAGTGCCCGCGAAAACGCCCTGTTTCTGGTCATGATGTACGTCATCGGCGCTGGCTGGGGGCTCGTTCTCTCTGCCTTCGGGCTCTAAGCCCAAAAATCTACCTTGTTTAGCGTAACAGCTCGGTGAGGTTGCGTTTAAAGCGGGCTCGATCCTCGCTGGTGAAGGCTGCCGGACCGCGGGTGCGTCCCCCGGCGCGGCGCACCTTCTTTTCCTCATGGCGAATAAACAGCTGCATGTCGATGGTCGCTTTATCGTAGACGCGCCCGCGCACGCCGATGGCGGCGGCATCGCGTCCGAGTACCATACTCGCCAGGCCTATGTCCTGTGTCACGACCACATCGCCAGCCTGCAGGCGCTCGATAATGGCAAAGTCGGCGCTATCGGCTCCCACACTCACATCGAGCGTTGTGACCCAAAAGCCCCGACGCGCATGCTCAACGTCGCGCGGATCGTCGCGGCGAATGTGGCGTTCCAGGTTTTGCGTGCTGTTGCCGGCGATAACGACGGCGACGCCCGCCCTCCGCGCGCAGTCGATCGACTCGTGTGTGACCGGGCAGGCGTCGGCATCAATAAAAAGCGTCTTTGGCATCTAGCGCACCAGTTTGCCAAATTGAATAGCGCGAACAATCAGCGTCACGCCAAACACCAGCAGCGCGGCACCGCTAAAGATGACGAGCATCTTGGCCGACCACAGCGGATAGATAAACACGAACATACCCGCGATGATGGAGAGTGCGCCGCTCAGGATGGCGAGGGCGCGGTTGGCGGAAAGTTCGGATTCCAGAATTGACATGACGCCCTCGACGATCCAGCCAAAGCCGGCGACGACCACTACAAGCGTGGTGAGCGTCGCGGTCGAGAAGGCCTGGTTGCGCAGGATCACCACGCCACCCAGAATAATGAGCAGGTTGGCGATGATGCTCGTAACGCGCCAGCCGGTGGGCAGCAGCGGCTCGAAAACAGCGGTAAACAGCCTGATCGCGGCCGTGATCACAAAGTAGATGCCCAAGACGGTCGTTAGGAAGACGAGGGACTTGGCGGGCGCAAACAGCAGTGCGATGCCGGCGACGAGCGCCAAGACGCCCGTGATGGCGTAAATCCAGCGCACGGCCTTGACGGCCTTGCCTGCCATGCTTTTCTCGTCAAATCCAAATGCGCTCGATTGCTTGTCATCGTTTTTAAAGATGCCCATGATGTCTCCTTTCCGTGCGGCGTAAGCCGTAGCTCTTGCAACCAGTATCGCCCAAGGGCGCCGTCGCGTGGGGCGGGAAGGGCGAATGGGAGCCTCATCTTCCCGAATTGTTACCTTTGTTCCCGTTTGGATGCGGAATATTCAACAGGTGTGGAACATTGCGCCGCTGTGTGTAATTGCCTACGTTTTAGGTTAGATTTTCTTAAGAACAATTGGCTTTTATTGGGGGTCTTATGAACGAAGCTGTTCCCGCGGCGCCGGTAAGCGCCGAGTCGATGGCAAAGCAGGGTTGCGAAAAGCTCGGCTTGGACGCGTTTGACGCGCTGGTCCGCCGCGCCCGCACGTGCCGCCGATTTGACGAGTCCATGCGCGTGCCGCGTGAGTTTTTGCTTGAGCTGGCGGAGCTTGCGCACCTGACCCCGTGTGGCGCCAATGCTCAACGTCTTCGCTTTCATGTGGTGAGCGGTGCCGAGGATTGCGCGCGCGTATTTGACGAGCTTGCATGGGCCGGCGCGCTTAAGGATTGGCCGGGTCCTGCCGAGGGCGAGCGCCCGACCGGCTACATCGCGATTTTGGCCGAGCGCGCCGTTCCGGGCAAGCCTGCCGCTCCCATTACCGAGGTCGACACGGGTATTGCCGCGCAGACGATGATGCTCGCCGCCCGCAGCGCAACGCCCGAGGTGGCGGCCTGCATGTTCAAGGCCTTTACGCCCCGCGCGATCGATACGATGGGGCTCGACGGCGACAAGTATGAGCTCAAGCTGATCATGGCTTTTGGCGTGCCAACCGAGACGCAGGTGATCGATGCGATCGACTCCAACCCGGATGGCTCTATCAATTACTGGCGCGACGAGGCGCAGATGCATCACGTGCCCAAGCGTCCGCTTGCCGACGTGCTGCTGTAGTTACGCGTCGTTGCGGTGCGATCCGGCGGCAAAACCACCACAAAGGTGCCTGTCCCCTTTGTGGTGGTGCGAGGGGAGGGCGTGTGGCCGATCTGTATTTGGTGCGGCATGGGCAGACCGAGCTCAATGTGAAGAACATTTTGCAGGGCTGGCACGATTCGCCGCTCACGGCGCGCGGGTTCAGCTGGGGCGCCTAGGTATCATC
>CABPCW010000112.1 GCA_902406155.1 uncultured Collinsella sp. | reverse complement strand
GGCAGCGACGGCGACAAGCCGCTGCCCGGGGCGGTCCTGAGCATCACCGACGACCGCGGTCGCGCGCTGGCGGCCGACGGCACGTGGGATGCGCAAGGCAAGGCCACCGTCACCACGGGCGAGGACGGCCGCGTGACCGTCTCGGGCGTGGACTCGGGCAAGCTGGAGGTCCGCGAGCTCAAGGCGCCCAAGGGCTACACCGCCTTTGAGGGCACGCGCTCCGTGACGGTCAAGGCCGAGGGCCTGGACGTCGACCAGGTGGCCGCCGCCAAGCCTAAGGTGACCGTATCGGCCGAAAGCCCTCTGCGAGTTGATGCCGCCGATGCCGGGAAGGGTTTAGTCGAGTTGTCGGTGCTTAACACCCCAAGTAACGAAGTGAGTCGAGGCTTTATGCCCTCGACGGGAGATAGAACGTTGGTGTTGGTAACGGCTTTGGCCGTCATCGGAGTAGTGGCTATTGTCGTCGCGCTCGTCATCAAGCGGGGAGGAGGTCGCCATGATAAATAATTGTCCCCCCCCCTGCTCAATGGCGTACTGCCTCCGTAGCGATTAGAGCGCAGGGAAATGAGCCTGCTGACTTTTGGTGATGACGAGAATTAAAGCAACCTCCAAGAAAGAGGTCCCAACATGAAAACAACCAAGAACATCGCACGCCTGGCAGTAACCGCCGGCCTCACCGCAGCCCTGAGCTTCGGCGGAGTGATGGCACCGGTCACGATGGCGTTTGCCGAGGGCACGACGACTGCGAACGGCTCGGTGACCATTGCGAACGTTGAGGGCAACCATACCGAATTCGATGGCTATCAGATTTTTAAGGCTGATGTTGCGACAGTCGAAGGTAAGACGGTTGTGAGTAATATCACCTGGGCAAACGGTAGCGTGAAGGCGGCTGTCGAGGGTGTCATTAAGAATGAGGAGCCGACTTACAAGGGCAAGACCGCCCAGGACGCTGCAGACTGGATCACGAGTAAGGTGACGGGAACCAACGATGCATATTGCGTTGGCCCCGACAACATTGCTTATAAGATTGCCGCTGCTGTGGACGATCTTACTGACAAAAAGACAACGAGTGCTGGTGTTGCCTCCGGTCTAGAGCACGGTTACTGGCTCTTTGTGACCGATGCCGGCACCATCGGAGACGGCGAGGCGGGCGCGTCTCCCATCTTCACTGTCGTGGGAAGCACGCCCGTTAACGTCAACGAGAAAACGGGCATCCCTACCGTTGAGAAGAAAATCGTGAGCGATGCTGATGACAAAGAGCACGATGCCGCCGATTCCCAGATCGGCCAGGACGTGACGTGCAACCTCTACGGCACCGTCGCCGAGAACTTCGACAAGTACGACACGTATTTCTACGAGTTTTCCGACCAGATCTCCAAGGGTCTGACGCTGCAGACGGGCGCTAAGATCTACCTGTATAAGAACAGGTCTGATGCGAAGGGTGATCTCACCCGCGCGAAGGGCACGGATATCACTGCGTATTTCAAGGAGGAAACGCCCGCCGAGGCTGCCGAAGACGGCAGCAAGACGACGACGTGGACCTGCGATAACCTGAAGAAGGTCAGTGACGTCACTAAGGACTCCTACATCGTCGTCTCCTATAAGGCGCAAATCAACAAGGATGCGGTCGTCGCGGGCACCGAGGGTAACGAGAACGCCGTGACGCTCAACTACTCCAATAACCCCATGACCAGCGAGCGCGGCGAGACCAAGCCTGACACGGTCAAGGATTACACCTACGGCCTCAAGATCAATAAGGTCGACCTGGGTACCGAGGCAGCCCTCGACGGTGCCGAGTTCACCATTCAGGCCACTGGAGCGGACGACGGCGCATCCAAGAGTTTGTATGTCCAGAAGGATGGTTCTCTTGGTTCTGATCCCTGGAAATTCGTGACTGCCAACGGCGGTGTCATCAAGGTCACCGGACTCGACGCCGGCACCTATACCGTCACGGAGGTTTCTGCCCCCTCTGGTTACGCTAAGGTCGACCCCTTCACCTTCGAGATCAAGCCGAGCATGAATGCCGATGATCCGGGTGCTGGTCTTACTGAGCTCACTGGAGTACTTACGACTGGCCAGAACGACAAGGTTATCGCCGGCCTCACCGATGGCGACTCCGGCGATAACAAGCTGACGTTGAAGTCTGGCTCGGAGAAGACGGACGGCATCTTCAACATCACCGTTGGCGATACCAAGCAGGTTGGCCTCCCGCTCACCGGTCTCAATGGCGTGACCTTCACGTGGATCGCTGGTGGCGCGGTGCTGTGCATCGGCGTGGCGCACCTCATCCGCAGCCGTAAGCAGGCTGAGGAGTCCGAGCAGGAGTAACGCTCGCTCACCCATCCCTTTGGCAGGTGGGATGTGATGGCCATGAGACTTGCGGACACTTTTCTCGTTCATCCACGTTCTTGCTTTGCCATCCTCTTTTCGGGGCGGACTCCACGCTGGAGTTTGCCCCGTTTTTTTGGATAACGCAGGCAGCCTCCATCGTCCGATGCGGGCACGTTCGTCATCGCGTTTCTTGACTCGTATGAGGTTCGGTTTAAGGTCCGTAGGCGCACGCGCGGTGCGGACGGTGGACGGCATTTGCGCCGCAAGCGCAAATAAGAATGCCCGGGGGTCGGATCCCGGGCATTTAACAAAAACTGAAAACTAGGCCGCCCGCGCTCCTAAGTACTTACGCGGGATGCGTCGTTTCCTATTGACATTGTATCCCGAATCGCCCCACCGATCCGTGATATTTTGAAAACTCAAATGCTGGCTTATCCTCGACTGGACGGTGCGGTCTAGCTGTGTTGTCGGGCGGGGGAGCCTGCTGATCGGCTATTATTTGTTTAGACAACTTGAGTTGTAGAGGAGTGACCGGCGATGGTGCAGGGCGCCAAACATATGAAGGGCAATAACGCCGCGGACAACGGCGGCTCAAGCCCTCAGCCCAAACCTCAACCAAAGCCCAAGCGCCGTCGCAAGCGACTGCCGCGCTGGGCCGATCGGCTCATCACCATCGTCATCATCCTTATCGGCGTGGGCCTTATGACCTGGCCGTGGATCCTGGACCGGCTCGAGGCCTCGGGCGTGTTCAACCAGATCAGTACCGTGTCCAGTACCGTGGACGCGCTCTCGGAAGAGGAGCGCGAGCGCATCCTGCTCCAGGCGCGCTCCTTTAACGAGCAGCTGGCGGGCGAGGCCACCGAGCTTCCCGCCGACCAGATCGAGCCCTACGCCCAGCAGCTCATCTTTGACCGCGACCCCATGATGAGCTGGGTCGAGATCCCCTCCATCGACGTGAGCATGCCCATCTACCACGGCACGAGCGAAGAAGTCCTTATGGCGGGCGTCGGCCACCTGGAGGGCACGAGCCTGCCGGTGGGCGGCACCTCGACGCATTGCGTGCTCACCGCGCACTCGGGCATGCGCAACCTGAGCATGTTCGACGACATCCATTCGCTGGAGCCCGGCGACCTGGTGCTGCTGCACACCATGAACAAGACGCTCGCCTACAAGATGGTGGACTCCGAGGTCGTGCTGCCCGAGGAGATGGAGTCGCTGACCATCGAGCCAGGCGCCGACAAGGTGACGCTCGTCACCTGCACGCCCTACGGCGTGAACGACCATCGCCTGCTGGTGCATTGCGTGCGCACCAAGTACAGCAAGAAGGACGTCGACAAGCAAAAGTCGCTGGCCGGTCGTCACTGGGGCAAGCGCGAGTTTGCCGTGCTCATCGTGGTCGTGGCCATTGTGCTGTTGCTGCTGGACATCGTGGTCCACGCGGTCCGCAAGCGCCGCAAGGCCAAGGCCTCGGCATAAGACATTCTCCAGAACCACCACAATGGGGACAGGCACCTTTGTGGTGGCCGGGACTTCCAAACCGTCACAACATTCGATGAAAATCTCGATTTTGGCGAAAAGTGTCGAATGTTGTGATGGTCTTCGTTGCGGGCGGGATGGTTTTGCATTGTGACGATGCAGATTTAGCTGCATAACCGCCGGGACGCATCCACCGCCCTCGTTACGTTTTCGCTGCATTTGGGTAAAGTGCCTGCTCCAAGCCGGCGTTGCCTTGTATACTAGAGCGGTTTATCTGTTATGCGGAAGGGAGCGCCTATGGCACTCAGCGAGAAAGACGTGCGCGGCATCGCCGAGTACGCAAAGATCGCACTGACCGATGACGAGCTCACCCAGATGACGTCCTACATGAACGACGCCGTCCAGATGCTCGAGCCCGTCCTGCAATATGACTTGCCCGACGTGGAGCCCACGTTCCATCCCATCGGAAGCCTGTCCAACGTGATGGGCGATGACCTGCGCGAGCCCGAGCGCGACCTGCCGCTCGACGTTGCGCTCGAAAACGCCGGCAGCGCGCGCGACCGCTACTTCCGCGTGCCGTCCATTTTGGGAGAGGGGGAGAGCGAGTAATGGCGCTAAGCTTCGATTCCCTTACCGCCGCCCAGATCGCCGCGGGCGTTGCCGCCGGCGACTTTTCGGCTACCGAGGTGGCCCAGGCCTCCCTTGCCGCCATCGCGGATCCGACAGGGAATATCAGATTTCTTCGTAGGTCAG
>CABPCW010000111.1 GCA_902406155.1 uncultured Collinsella sp. | reverse complement strand
GATTAATGGATGGAAACGGATGTTCTATCGGGACACACATTTTGTCCTATAAGCCGCTTTTGGATGGATCCCAAGCGCGCCGGCCGTCGTTTTATGTTGCCGCCGTTTACTCGGCGAGCTGCTTTAGCACATCGCAGGCGATCTCGATGGCATCGTCGATGCAGCCGGGGCAGCTGCGGAGCGGACCCTTGTCCGATCCGACGCCCTTGAGCGTGCCGCAGACGGTCGTCGTGTTCTTCGTATTAAAACGCTTGGCGATCTCGCGCGACAGCTTGTAGGTCTGGCCCTTGGTCTTGGGGTTTTCCATGCCATCGCTCATCAAAAAGCCCATGATGGCCACGGCGCCCGAGATGGCGCCACAGGTTTCGGTCATACCGCCCATGCCGGCGCCAAAGCCCTCGGTGAGGGTAAAGGCGACCTGGGGGTCGAGTCCGACGGCAGGCGCGAGCGTGCAGGCGACGGCCTGTGCGCAGTTAAAACCGCGGGCGTGGTATTCGGCAGCCTGAGCCTGACAGGTGGCGGCGTCGAGCTGGGCCGTATCGATTTGCTTCATCGTTGTCTCCTTGGTCACGGTGTACCCGCCTATGGTACCCGTGACGGGGCATGTAATCATCGAGAGCTTCACGTATGCCTCGTTTTTATCTATCGAGCAAATGCCCAAGGCTTGAGATAAATACTCCTGATCAATTTGTCCAATAACCTACCTTTGGGATGGGTTGAGAGGGGTGCAGGGTAGCGGTATCGTGAACCGAATAAAACGTAACCCAGGCAAGGGAGCTAGATATGAGCGAGCAGACCATCGGTACTACATGTGTTCAGGGCGGCTATCACCCGGGAGATGCCGAGCCGCGCCAGGTGCCCATCTACCAGTCCACCACGTGGAAGTACGACACGTCCGAGCACATGGGCAAGCTGTTTGACCTGGAGGAGTCGGGCTACTTCTACAGCCGCCTGCAGAACCCCACGTGCGATCTCGTTGCCGCCAAGATCTGCGAGATGGAGGGAGGCACCGCCGCGATGCTCACGAGCTCGGGCATGGCTGCGAACTTCCTCGCGATTTTTAATGTGGCCGGTGCCGGCGATCATGTGGTCGCTAGCTCTGCCATTTACGGCGGTACGTATAACCTGCTCGCCCACACCATGGGCCGCATGGGCGTGACCTGCACGTTCGTCGCCCCCGACTGCACCGATGAAGAGCTCGAGGCGGCCTTTGAGCCCAATACCAAGCTCGTCTTTGGCGAGACGATCGCCAACCCCGCCCTTGCCGTGCTCGATATTGAGCGCTTTGCCAAGGCCGCGCATGATCACGGCGTGCCGCTGATGGTCGACAACACCTTCCCGACGCCCGTGATGTGCCGTCCCTTTGAGTGGGGCGCCGACATCGTTACGCACTCCACCACCAAGTACATGGATGGACATGCTGCCTACCTGGGCGGCGTGATCGTCGATCACGGCCAGTTTGACTGGATGGCCCATGCGGACAAGTTCCCGGGTCTCACCACATCCGACGAGAGCTACCACGGCGTGACCTATGCCGAGAAGTTCGGTCGCGAGGGTGCCTTCATTACCAAGGCCACCGCGCAGCTTATGCGCGACCTCGGCCCCATGCAGAACCCGCAGGCGGCCTTCTTCCTGAACAGCTCGCTCGAGAGCCTGCATGTACGCATGCCGCGTCATTGTGAGAACGGCCTGGCCGTTGCCAAGTTCCTGCAGAGCCATCCCAAGGTGCGCTTTGTGAGCTATCCGGGCCTGGAGGGCGATAAGTACTATGACCTGGCTCAGAAGTACATGCCCAACGGTACCTGCGGCGTCGTGAGCTTTGGCTTTAACGGTGGTCGCGCGGCGGCCGAGACCTTTATGAAGAGCCTTAAGCTCGCCCAGATCGCCACGCATGTGGCAGACGCCCGCACCTGCTGCCTGCATCCCGCTAACGCCACGCATCGCCAAATGAACGATGAGGAGCTCATCGCCTGCGGCATCTCCGCCGACATGGTGCGCCTGTCGTGCGGCCTCGAGGACACGGCCGATCTGATTGCCGACCTTGAGCAGGCGCTCGAGCAGTGCTAGGCTAGCGTTCGCACAAGTCGCCGATGCTGGCAGAAAGCTTCGGCGACCTTTAGTTCCGATTCCGTAGGCGGGACCCCAATCGCGACTGTTCGCAGGCGATTGGGGCCCCGTTTTTGCGTTGCACCACTCGAAAGGATGGATATGGAGAAAACCGCAGAGCAGCTGCGCCGCGAGCACATTGCCCTTGAGGGCGACACCCATGGCAAGAACAAGTGGGCGATTCTGTTTACCGTGCTCATCATGACGTTTATGGTGTGTCTGGATTCGACCGTCGTGACCGTGGCGCTGCCCGTGATGCAAAAGGAGCTGGGTGTGGGCCTCGATCGCATTCAGCTGGTAAGCTCGGTGTATCTGCTTGCGACATGCGTGGCTATGCTGCCGTTTGGCCGCTTGGGCGACGTGCGCGGCAAGGTGGGCGTATTCCAGCTGGGCGTAATCGTTTTTACGGCCGGCTCGCTGCTTTGCGGCCTTTCGAGTTCGCTCGAAGTTCTTATTCTGGCACGCATTGTGCAGGGCGTCGGCTGCGCGGCGGCCATGGCTAACAACATGGGTATCATCACCGAGTCGTTTCCGGCGCGCGAGCGCGGTCGTGCCATGGGTATTCTCGCGACCTTCGTGGCCCTCGGCATGATGTGTGGCCCCGTGCTCGGCGGCATGCTGGTGGCAAGCTTTCCCTGGGAGAGCATCTTCCTCATCAACCTGCCCGTTGGCGTCATCTCGTTTATCGTGGGGCTCTATACGCTGCCGCATGTTAAGCCGGAGGCTGGCGAGCGCCCCATGTCCCTGATCGAGGCTGCTCGTCGCTGCTTTGCAAATTCGGCCTTCACCATCAACCTCGCCTGCATGCTCATCGTGTTCGTTGGTATTGGCGCATCCGAGTTTATCCTGCCGTTCTATTTTCAGGACGCCCACGGCTTTGGTTCCGACATCTCTGGACTACTCTTTTTGGCGTTGCCGATGGTGAATGCCTTTATCGGCCCGCTTTCGGGTACGGTTTCGGACCGTGTTGGCTGCGAGGGCCCCACGGCGGTCGGCCTGGGTGTGTACGTGTGCGGTCTCTTTGCGGTGAGCACGCTCAACGAGCATTCCTCCATCCTTGTGATCGTGTGCTGCGTCGCATTTATGTCGCTCGGTACGTCGATTTTCCAAAGCCCTAACAACTCCCTGTATATGGGTTCGGCCCCGCGCGAGGCGCTCGGTTTTGCGGGCAGCTTGGGCAGTTTGGCGCGCTACGCTGGCATGGCATTCGGCATTACGGTGGCGTCGCATATCCTGTATGGGCAGATGAGCGTGGCGATGGGCGAGGCCGTAACCAGTTTCGTTGCAGGCCGTCCGGATGTATTCCTATTCGGTTTTCGCTCGGTGTTCTACGTGCTTATGGCTGTGGCCGCTGTGGGTTTTGCGCTCGCCATGGTGCGTTTGGTGAGGATGCGCGCCCGCCATTAGCGTGTTGGGAGGCTGCCTGCCACGTATTCGCGCCGTCCCAAAAAGACTGGTTTGTGGTGCGATGCGGCTTGTGGGACAGGCGGGGGTCGGTCCGTGGTAGACTATCGAACAACGTTTATTAATCGCGCGGTATCGTTGCCGCGAGAAGGGGTTGCGCCATGCAGGAGCTTGAGGATCGTATTCGCCATGACGGCATCGTAAAGGCCGGTAACGTCCTTAAGGTTGATGCCTTCCTCAACCACCAGTGCGACGTTGAGCTGTTCGACCACATGGGCGCCGAGTGGGCCCGTCTGTTCAAGAATGTTGAGATCAACAAGATCCTGACGATTGAGGCTTCGGGCATTGGTATGGCTTGCATTGCAGCCCAGCACTTTGGCGGCGTGCCGGTGGTCTTTGCCAAGAAGGCCCAGTCCATTAACCTCGACGGCGAGCAGTATGCCACGACCATCTACTCCTTTACCAAGCAGAAGGAGTACCCGGTCATCGTCGGCAAGCGCTTCCTGTCCGAGGGCGACAAGGTCCTGATCATCGACGACTTCTTGGCTAACGGCTGCGCGCTCGAGGGTCTTATCAAGATCTGCGAGGCTGCAGGTGCCGAGGTATCCGGCATTGGCATTGCGGTGGAGAAGGGCTTCCAGGGCGGTGGCGATAAGCTCCGCGAGCGCGGCTTCCGCGTTGAAAGCCTAGCCCGTATCGCCGATATGGACTGCGATACCGGCGAGATCACCTTCGCCTAAGCGCGCAACACAAGCGATTGGTATGCGATGTGACAAAGGGACTTTCCCTTTGTCACATTTTTTATGAGGGGAGGTGTTGATATGGATGAGAACAAGATGGGATGGCGCGAGTATGCGCGCTATGCCGCGATGGCGGCCGAAGAGTTGGCGCGCGATTGCGAGGTTCAGGTGTTTCGCGCGACGGGTCCGGGCGGACAAGGCGTGAACACGACGGACTCGGCGGTGCGCATGAAGCACGTGCCCACAGGGATTACCGTGACGGCGCGCGAGAGCCGCAGCCAGTTCCAAAATCGCGCGAGCTGCCTGCGCAAGCTGCGCGCCGAGCTCGAGCGTCGCGGGCGCCGTGC
>CABPCW010000110.1 GCA_902406155.1 uncultured Collinsella sp. | reverse complement strand
CGGGTGCCCTACAGGGAATAGCCCCGACGGTTGACAAAACTATAGGAACACCCAATGACTAAGACAAAACGAGCGAGGATTTTTGGACGCCCAAATGGCGAGAGTGGATAATCTCCCACTTTGAGCCCACAAACAGGCTAAAAACGGGAGATTATCCACTCTCATTCTGCGGGTACTCATTTAAGTACGTCCCCAATGAGTGCTTTCACTTCTTAACAAAACGCCCGGCGGGCATTAACTGCTCGCCGGGCGTTTTGGTTAGGAAACTCTGAAGTTGAGTGTCTCGGCTTCCTTAGGACAGATCCTCACCATTCGTTTCAATGACATGCTTGTACCAGTGAAAGCTCTTCTTTTTGGAACGCTTGAGGGTGCCGTTGCCCGCATCATCGCGGTCGACATAGATAAAGCCGTAGCGCTTGGACATCTCGCCCGTGCCGGCAGACACCAGGTCGATCGGACCCCAGGTAGTGTAGCCCAGCAGGTCAACGCCGTCCTCGGTCACCGCATCGCGCATCGCGGCGATATGCTGGCGCAGGTAGTCGATACGGTAGTCGTCGTTGATGGAGCCATCCTCCTCGACAACATCCTTGGCGCCCAGACCGTTCTCGACCACAAACAGCGGCTTCTGATAACGGTCGTACAGGTCGTTGAGGGTGATGCGGAAGCCCAGCGGATCGATAGCCCAGCCCCACTGGCTCTCCTGCAGATAGGGGTTCTTGGCGCCGGCGAAAGCGTTGCCCTGGGTGCGCTCGATATCGGGGTTGTCGGCACCGGCAGAGCAGCGGGTGCTGTAGTAGCTAAAGCTGATGAAGTCGACGGTGTTGGCGGCCAGGATCTCGCGGTCCTCATCCGTCATGCCCACATCGATGCCCAAACGCTCGAGCTTCTTGACGGCATAGGCCGGGTAGTAGCCGCGGCTCTGAACGTCGACGAAGAAATAATTGCTCTGGTTGTCAATCTGCGCCTGGCGCACATCGTCCGGACGGCAGCTGTAGGGGTAGTAGCTACCTGCGGCAAGCATGCAACCGATCTTGACCTCAGGGTCGATCTCGTGAGCGATCTTGGTTGCCCAAGCGCTGGCGACGAGCTCGTTGTGGGCGGCCAGGTACTCGACGGCCTCCTTGTTCTCGCCCTCCTCAAAGACCAGACCGGCACCCATAAACGGCAGGTGCAGGATCATATTGATCTCGTTGAAGGTAAGCCAGTACTTTACCAGGCCCTTGTAGCGGGTGAAGATCGTGGCCGCGAGGTTCTTGTAGAAGTCGATGAGCTTGCGGTTGCGCCAGCCGCCGTACTCCTTGATGAGGTGAATCGGGCAGTCGAAGTGCGTGATGGTCACGAGCGGCTCGATGCCGTGCGCCTGACACTCGCGGAATACGTCCTCGTAAAAGGCCAAGCCGGCCTCGTTGGGCTCGGTCTCGTCGCCGTTGGGGAAAATGCGGGTCCACGCCAGGCTCATGCGGAAGGTCTTAAAGCCCATCTCGGCAAAGAGGGCGATGTCCTCCTTGTAATGGTGATAGAAATCGATGCCGGTCTGCGCGGGATAGTAATAGCCGTCCTCGAAGTCGAGCATCTTGCGCTGACCGGAGACCACCGCATAGCGCTCGGGGCCGTGCGGAGCCACGTCCACGTTGGCAAGGCCGCGGCCGTCAACGTTGTACGCGCCCTCGCACTGGTTGGCAGCCGTCGCGCCGCCCCACAGGAAGTCTTTACGGAAAGCCATGCATCAATCCTTTCGCACGCTGTTGTCATAGGCTCAGTATCCCTGCGAACAACGCGTCGCTCAACGGCAACAGCACAAGTCGATACTTCTTTTCGCGCGCAGGCGCCTGCCGGCCGCCCCGCCTGACACTTTTTGATACCCGCCTGCTCAATCCACCACAATGGAGACAGGCGCCTTTGTGGCGGTGGGGGGCGGTTTGTCTCGATCTGTAACAGGTAGGCAGCCAAAATCGGGCCTGGTGTTACGGATCGAGATTTTCGGGCAGCCCCCTGCAGTTTGTCTAAATCTGTAACAGGTAGAGACGATTTAGCCCGCTAGATGTTACAGATCGAGACAGAAGATTCTAGTCGCAGGTAATGTCGAGGTTTTTGCCGATGAGGCCCACGTAGCCGCCTTCGGCTGCCTTGGGGCTGTCGGCGTGGCAGAGGACCCACTTGTCGGCCTTCCAGTAGCAGTAGCTGTCACCGACGGCAGGCATGTCGGTTGCAGCCTCGGGGCGCGGGCCGTTGGTACCCGCCGGCAGCGCCACCATCACCTGGAAGCCACCGTCGTCGACCATGCACGGCGTGTAGTGAAGCGTGGTGTTGAAAACCTCGACGACCTTGCCCGCCGGCACGCGGAACGCCTTGACGCATGCGGTGTCGAGCTTGCCGTCCTCGATCTCCCAGCGATGCGCCACAAGCAGGATAAAGTCGCGAGCGCCCAGGTTGAATTCGCTGGCGCGGTGATACTCCAGACAGTTGAGTTTCGTGTTGTGGCCATTGCACCAGCCGAGCTGGAAGGGACGACCGCCAAACATGAGAAAACCCAGTTTGTCGGCATCCTTGACGCCCTCGAGCTCCAGCGCACTCGCTACGTACTTGCTGCCCTCAGGAATGGGCGTGGCAGAGAGCGCCTCGAGCACGGGCGACGTGAGCTCGGACGGAACGTCATCCCAAACGTTGCCATAGGATTTGAACTCGGGATCGTTAACAGAGTAGATATGCATGTTCGCTCCTGTTCGTAAATGTGACTATACGAACATTCTAGAACAAACATGAGCGATTTTGAACGCTCGTCCCGACCACTCAACAAAAAGGCGCCCCCGCATAAGCGAAGGCGCCCAATGCACGCGTTTTGGGCGATAAAGCCCTTACGCCTGCTGATAGTGCAGGTGCTTCTCGTCGATATCGGCCAAGTCGCAGTCGAGATAACGGCGCGCAAGCCAGTTGGCCATGGGGAGGTTCTGGTCCAGGTAGTTGCCGCACTCCTCGGGAGCAGCGCCGGGGATATCTCCCTCAAAGCCAGCAACAAACTCGAACAGCTCACGCACGAGCGGCAAGATTTCCTCGCTCGTCAGCTCACCAAAAACGACGAGGTAAAAGCCCGTGCGGCAGCCCATGGGACCAAAGTAGACAATGCGGCTCGACCACTCGGCATGGTTGCGAAGGAAGGTGGCGCCCAGATGCTCAATGGTGTGACACTCTGCCGTGTTCATGACCGGCTCCTTGTTGGGCGTGGTCAGGCGCAGATCAAACGTGGTGACGGCAGCGCCGGTCGCCGGATCGCGGTCGATGCGGCTCACATACACGCCGGGCTCGAGCAGCAGATGGTCAACGGAAAAACTCGCGATGCGCTCCATGGCAGTTCCTCTCGGCAGTCAATTTGGGACGGGGCTCTTTTAGCTGGTTCGAATGGTCGCACCAATCATACCAGTCAAAAAAGCCCCGTCCCAAATGAGCTGCCTAGGACGGGGATCAATGAGTTTTTAATCCCCGTCCCAGAAAAATCATTTTAGGCCGTGTACGCGATGGTCGCATCGACGGCATGCCGCCAGCCGGCGATCTTTTTGGCTCGCTCGTCTGCGGGCATGGCAGGCTCCACGATGCCGCGGGCGCCATAGACGTCGACGACATCGCGCGCGTACATGCCCAGCGCAATGCCGCAGGCCCAAGCTGCGCCCAGACCGCTCATCTCGTCATTGCTCGCAATGCGGATGGGCGAGCCGACCAAATCGCTCTCAAACTGCATCAGATACGCATCGCGCGTGGGGCCGCCGTCAACACGAAGCTCGGCAAGCGCCGCGCCCGAATCCTCGACCATCGCATCAATAACGTCGAAGATCTGATAGGCGATCGACTCATCGGCGGCCTTTACGAACTCCGCGCGACCCGTGGTGCGCGTCATGCCAAAGACGCAGCCCTCGGCATCACTTGCCCAGTGCGGCGCGCCCAGGCCGGTAAACGCCGGCACAAAGTAGACGCGGCTCGCCGGATTGGCGGCGTAGCACAGGTCGGTGACTTCCTCGGGATTGTTGATGAGCTCCAGGTCGTCGCGCAGCCACGTCTTGACGGCGCCGGCGTAGCTCACGTTGCCCTCGAGCACATACTCGGTCACGCCGTCCATACGCCACGCAAGCGAGCTCGAAAGCCCGTGCGAGCTGGCAACGAACTCGTCGCCAACGTTCATCATGACCGAGCTGCCGGTGCCATAGGTCGCCTTGGCCATGCCGCGGCTATGGCAGCCCTGCGCAAACAAGGCGGCATGGCTGTCGCCGAGCACGCCGTGAATGGGCACGGGTGCCGGCAAAAAGCCGCCCAGGTCCGTCATGCCGAACAGGCCGTCGGAATCGGTCACCTGCGGCAGGCAGGCCACGTCAACGCCAAAGGCCTCGCACACCGGCTCGCTCCAGCAGCCACGGCGCAGGTCAAAGAGCTGCGTGCGGCTGGCGTTGGACCAGTCGCAGCGGA
Organism: uncultured Collinsella sp.; assembly: GCA_902406155.1. Taxonomy (GTDB): domain Bacteria; phylum Actinomycetota; class Coriobacteriia; order Coriobacteriales; family Coriobacteriaceae; genus Collinsella. The sequence continues at coordinate 149 of CABPCW010000110.1, read as the reverse complement.
ACTCCGCGCCGCCCGTGAGCGTCCAGACCACCCAGGCATCGATGGTACCCAGGCACAGCTCGCCTGCCGCGGCAGCCTCGGCAGCAGCGGGAACGTTCGCGAGGATCCAGGCCATCTTGCCCGCCGGGTAGTAGGGCGAGAGCACCAGA
>CABPCW010000109.1 GCA_902406155.1 uncultured Collinsella sp. | reverse complement strand
AGTCATTGGGGACGTTCTTAAACGACTAGTCAAACAAGAACGTCCCCAATGACTACCCACAAAGCGAGAGTGGATCTCGTCATTTTGCGGCACTTGGGGACGTTCCTTTTCTGCCGGCAGTTAGGGACACTCCCTGCGTTAAGAGGCTGGCGTGCGTCAACCTGTTCTCATTGCAGCAAAAAATCGCCCCGTTCTTGGTTGAGGACGGGGCGATTCGTCTTTTGGACTTGTGCAGCCAGGCTTATGCAAAGCGGGCGACGAGCTCCTGGAGCACGTCGGTCATCTTGACGAGCGAACTGACCGGGACGAACTCGTTGACGCCGTGATAGCAATAGCCGCCGGTGGAAAGGTTGGGGCAGGGCAGACCGCGGAACGACAGCTGCGCGCCGTCGGTGCCGCCGCGAATCGGCAGCACTTGGGGCTCAACGCCGCAGGCAAGGTAGGCTTCCTTGGCAACATCAATAAGCTCGGGATAGTCACGAACGATTTCGGCCATATTTCGATACTGCTGCTTAATCTCGACCGTTACGCGCTCCTCACCCAGACGCTGGTTGAGCATCGAGGCGGCGGCATCAATAAGGTCGAGTTTCTGCTGGAACTTGGCGGCGTCATGGTCGCGGACGATGTAGCGCGCCGTGGCGTGATCGACGGTTGCAGATACGCCCTCAAGGTGATAAAAGCCCTCGTAGCCTTCCGTATACTCCGGGCGCTGCACGTAGGGGAGCAACGCGTTGAAGTCGCAGAACAGATTGCCTGCGTTGACCATACGGCCCTTGGCGTCGCCCGGGTGGATGGACTGGCCCTCAAAGCGGATGGTCGCCTCGGCGGCGTTAAAGCACTCCCACTCCAGCTCGCCGATGGGGCCGCCGTCGACCGTGTAGGCGTACCTGCAGCCAAAGGTATCGATATCCAACAGCTCGGCTCCGTGACCGATCTCCTCGTCAGGGCAGAAGCAAATGCCGAGTGCGGGATGGGGCAGAGAAGGGTCCTGAGCGATACGCGCGACAAGCGACATGATCTCGGCGACGCCTGCCTTGTCGTCCGCGCCCAGAAGCGTGGTGCCATCGCTGCAGACCAGGTCCTCATCCGCGAGGTCGTTCAGGGCGGGAAGCTTGGCGGTGCTCATTGCCACGGGCTTGCCGTCAACAGTACCGCAGACCAGGTCGCCGCCTTCGTAGTGCACAATGTGCGGCTTCACGCCGGCGCCCGGCGCAACCTCGGTGGTGTCGAGGTGTGCGATCAGGCCCAGGGCGGGCTTGCCCTCCGCGCCCGCGCTCGCAGGAATATGCGCGCAGACGTAGGCATGCTCGGTCACATGGGCATCGGCCGCGCCAAGCTCGCGCAGCTCCTCGGCCAGGATGTTGGCAAGGTCAAACTGAACGGTGCTCGAAGGCACCTGGTCGCAGTTTGCATCCTCGGATTGCGTGTTGATTTGGGCGTAGCGCAAAAAGCGCTCAAGGACGTCGGGGTTCGTGGTGTTGTTTTCCATAAGGACCGCTCCAATCTTGGTCGTCGTGTGCAACAAGAACTCTAGCACGGTGTGCCACGGCATACCGCGACGCTTGGATGGGGTAGAATCAGCCTTTGAACGCAGAAGGGACGGAAGGTCATGGATACGACAAATAGCTCGCGCGAGCTGCATCTAACAGTGGCTAACGAAGACTACTTGGAGTGCATGGTTCGCATCGAAAGCGAAGAAGGGGAGACCAGTGGCGTGCGATCGGTCGACATCGCGCAGCGTCTTGGTGTCTCCAAGGCATCGGTCAATAAGGCAGTTTCAGCGCTTAAGGCGTCCGAGCTTGTCGAGCAATCGCATTACGGCAAGGTCATCCTGACCGACCGTGGTCGCGAGGTCGGCACGGCTATCTGGTACCGTCATCGCCTTATCCGCACGTTTTTGGTCCAGGAGCTCGGCGTCGATTTTGAGCGGGCCGATTCCGAGGCGTGCATGATGGAACATGCGCTTTCCGAGGATACGATGAGCCGCTGGCTCGCCTATCTCGAAAAACAGGGAATCAGCGTCGAGGAATAGCGAAACACATATATGGATACGAGTTATTACAACCGCCCCGGCGGCGAGGAACTTATGCGCCGCATGTCGAGCGAGACCCTGTTGACGCAGGGTCCCATGGGCAGCGTGCTGATGAGTGAATACGACGCCGCCGACATCCCACCGGCGTTTTGGAACCTTGCCGAGCCGCAGACTGTTTCTCGTATCCATCGCCTGTATGTCGCCGCCGGTGCGCAGGTGCTCATTACCAATACCTTTCAGGCATCAAGCTATGCCCTCAGGCAAGATCAGATTACGCCGTCCGTGGCTGAGGTCAATCGCGGTGCCGTCGACGATGCGCGTCAGGCGCACCCTCAGCTGCTGCTGGGCTCGATGGGCCCAATCGGCATTGAGTGGTTTGCCGAAGACTCTGCCGAATATCGAGAAATCCGAAGCATTTCGCGAGAGCAGGCATACGACCTGCTCAATGCTGGTGTTGACGGTCTGCTGATCGAAGCGGTGACGTCTATCCGTAATTTGCAGCCCATGCTTGCCGGCGCCCGGGATGCCGCCGACGGTATGCCTGTTTTGGTGAGTTTTGTCGTTGACGATAAAGGCGACCTGCTAGGCGATGGCCTCAACATCGAGGCTGCCGTTTTGTACGCCGAAAAGCACGGCGCAAACTCGGTTGGCGTTAACTGCTGTTCACTTGCGGCCGCGAACGTGGCGGTGCCCAGGATGGTTGCGTCGGCGACTACGCCCGTCACGGTACGCCCCAACGTGGGCGATCCAGTCCAAACTCAGGATGGCCCTGTGTGGCGCGAGAACCCCGAAGCCTTCGCCCGCGCTTGCATCGAATGGAGACATGCCGGTGCCGCAATGGTGGGCAGTTGCTGTGGAACCACGGCGATCACCACGGCGGCGATGGCCGAGGCGCTCGATATATAAAGGTCAAAACCGCTCCATACGGGACGGTTTTTTTATTGCTTGCACATCGGCGGTAGCATTTGCCCAAATGGTGAATGCCGGTATTGGCAGGTTGCTGGGCGAGCGTTGCGGGTATACCCCATGCGTACCATGATCCAAACACTGTGAGGTGTCTGCGCGTGTGCGCGATAATTCATTTTGGAACTGATGGTTGGCGCGCCCGCGTCGACGACGACTTTACCGCTGACAACGTTGCCCGCATTGCCGATGCCGTCGGCGAGTTGTGGCAAAAGATCAATCCCGGCAAAACAGTATATATAGGGTTCGACACCCGGCCGCAGGCGCGCGAGTTCGCCGAGCTTGCGGCAGGCGTGCTTGCCGCTCACGGATTGGACGCAGTGCTCGCATCTCGACCTGTTCCGACCCCCGCCCTTACGTGGGCGGCGGCGTATGACGGCGAGGCCTGCGGTGCGCTCATGGTGACGGGATCCCATCATCCGCAGGGGTATCTGTGCCTTAAGCTGCGCATGGGAGATGGCTCGACGGCCAATCAGGATGTCATCGAAGAGCTCGAAGAGACTATGGCCCCCGAGCCGATGGGGATCGAGGAACGCTATCGCACCGCGGATATTATTCCTGACTATATGCAGGCGGTGGCATCGTTTGTCGATGCCGAGGCCATTCGAGCCGCTCACCTGCGTGTGGTAGTTGACCCCATGGGCGGCGCGGCCCAGGGATATCTTGCCGACCTGCTGCGGGAGCTAGGCGTCGAGGTGCACGAGATTCATGCCGGACAGTCGTCCGATCAAGAGGACATTTGCCCCGACCCTGTTGAGCCGTGGGTGGACGCTTGCGAGCGTGCGGTTGTCGAGGACGGGGCGTGCGCAGGCCTGGTGACCGACGGCGATGCCGACCGTATCGGTGCGGTCGACGAACGCGGTAGATATATACATCCGCATCAAATCATGGCGCTTGTTTTGGGCGACCTCGTTCAATTCCGCAATTTGGAGGGGCGTGTTGTCGTCAATCTCTCGTGCTCGACGCTCGTGCGCCGCATCGCTGAGGCGCTTGGCTGTCGTGTGACCGTTAAGCCGGTCGGTTTCAAATATATAGCTGCAGAGATGAAGAAGGGCGGCGTCCTCATGGGAGGCGAGGAGGCCGGCGGTATCGGCATCGCCGCGCATATGCCTGAGCGTGATGGAATCCTTGCTTGTCTGATTCTGTGTGAGCTTATGGCAAAGACGGGCGCGCCCTTGGGCGTTTTGGTCGATCAGCTCGAGGCCAGTTTTGGTAAGACGAGCTATGGGCGTCGCGATTTGCGCCTTGAGGCCGAAGACGCCGAATCGCTGCGAACGCTGCTCCCTGGCATGAATCCTAAATCGATTTGCGGCAAGGCGCCGCAGGCTGTAAGCCATATGGATGGTTTACGTTTGGCATTCGAGGATGACACCTGGCTGCTGATCCGTCCCAGCGGGACCGAACCGGTGGTTCGCGTATACGCCGAGGGGTTCTCGGTGGAGGAGCGCGATGAGTTGCTCGATGCCGGCTGTGCCTTGGCTAAGGGAGCCTATCAGCTTTAGCCATATGACGCTTCGCTATAAAGAGGCCCTCGGTGAGCGGTATAGAACAGCTGGCAAACGTAAGCAGGGTTTTAATATGTGTAGGAAATGTGTACGCCCAGATTCCCGCCCACGGGGGCCCTCCGGTCTGGCAATATATCTCCTTGCCGCGCGGCCCGGTCGGACCG
>CABPCW010000108.1 GCA_902406155.1 uncultured Collinsella sp. | reverse complement strand
CCGCGGCGGCAGCGATCGAGGGCCTCCGCAGAAGGTGTGGCCGAGCCCAGCACGAGCGGGCAGCGATAGCGGCGCGCCATCTCGGCAGCCACCTCGCGCGCATGGTAGCGCGGGCTGGAGCCCTGCTTGTAGCTGGTCTCGTGCTCCTCGTCGATGATGATAAGACCCAAGTCGCTGAGCGGGCAAAAGAGCGCCGAGCGGGCGCCCACGACCACACGCGCGGCACCGCTGGCGACCATATCCCACTGGTCCAGGCGCTCGCCAGCAGAAAGTCGCGAATGGAACACGGCAACCGTCTCGCCAAAGCGCGAACGGAAGCGGCCGACGGTCTGGGCCGTCAGCGAAATCTCGGGCACGAGCACGCATGCCGAACGGCCGGCCGCCAGCACGCGCTCAATCGCCGAGAGGTAGACCTCGGTTTTGCCGGAACCGGTAACGCCATCGACAAGGACTACGTCGCCGTGGGCGTCAAGGCGGGCACGCTCAATCTGCGCGAGGGCCTGCTGCTGGCCGTTGGTAAGCGAGACCGGCGCTTTGCCGCTCGCGGAGGACAGCGTGGTCTGCTCGCTACAGCCACGCCACGCCCGGCGCTCCTCCACCACCACGACGCCGCGTTTTTCGAGCGCCTTGATGGTCGCCGACATGCTGTTGTAGAGCAGGTTGAGGTCGCGCGTCGTAACGGGGCCGCACTGAAGCGCCTCGATGAGCTGGCGCTGGCGGACCGCGGTCTTGGGCGGCGTGTAGTCAAAGCCTTCGGGCGTAAGCATGACCCAGCGGTTTTGAATAGGCTTGACGGCGGGGCGCTCAACGGTCCACACGCCGTCATCGCCCTTGACCACGCGCGGGCTGCCGCCCGGAGGCAAGAACAGGCGCAGGCACTCGGAAAGCGTCGCGACGTACTCGCGGCTCATCCAACGTGCGATACGGGCAGCCTCGGCGGTAAAGAGCGGCTTGCTGAGGATAGCCTCGATAGGCTTGACGCGCGCGGGGTCGAGAGCGTCGTTACCTTGCAGGTCGCCCAGCTCGGGCGCGATGTCGACGATGTAGCCCGCGGCCGCACGGTTGCCAAAATGAACTAGGACGGTGGAGCCGATCTGGGCATCGTTGGCAAGGGGCTCGGGGATGCCGTAAGCAAACGGTTCGGACAGCGCACGGGTAGGGATGTCCAGGACCACACTCGCATGGGCGGCAACGGGCTCAGACTGCGCCGGGGCGACGGCAGGGGCCGCGGACTTCGGAGCTTCCTCCGGTTCCGGCGAACCAAACAGCGACAGTTGCTCGGCCATGGTCTCTGTACCTCCCATCCCATACGTCTTTAGAAACAAGAGCCCCGCTCGGGTGAACGGGGCTCGGATACATGCGTTTACGCAGCTGCTACAGCGCCATCGTGCGGGCGCGGTCGATGCGCGCCAGGCAGTCGTCGCGGCCGACGAGCGCCATGGTCTCGCCCAGCGGAGGGCTCACCATGTTGCCGCAAACGGCGACGCGCACGGCCTGGAACACCACGCGCTTCTTGAGGTCCATCTGCTCGGGCAGCGGCTCAAGCGCGGCGTCGATGTTGGCAGCCGTCCACTCGTCCACACCCTCGAGCGCGGCCTTGGCGGCATCCAGAATGGCGCCCATGCCTTCCTTGGCCAGGCCCTTGTTGACAGACTTCTCGTCATACTCGAGCGTCTCGGCCGTAGCAAAGATGGGAGCGGCGACGTTCACGGCGTCGGCCGGCATCTTGGTGCGCGGCTTGACGATGGCGGCAAGGGCATCGATCCAATCCTCGCCGTACTCGACATTACCCTCGATGAGACCCGCCTCGTGCAGCTCGGGGACCATGATCTCGTCGGCAAACTGAGCGTCGGACATGCCGTTGATGTACTCGGCATTGACCCAGTCGAGCTTCTTGGGATCGAAGGTCGCCGGGTTCTTGGAGATGCGGTCGAGCGAAAACTTGCTGGCCAGGACGTCGCGCGGGATGATCGTGGTCTCGCCGTCGAGCGACCAGCCGAGCAGCGCCAGATAGTTGACGAAGGCGTCGGACAGATAGCCGGCGTCGCGGTACTCCTCCACCGAGGTGGCGCCGTGGCGCTTGGAGAGCTTCTTGCCGTCGGCACCCAAGATCATGGAGATGTGGGCGAACGTAGGCACGGGCGCGCCGAGGGCCTCGTAGACCATGACCTGGCGCGGGGTGTTGGACAGATGGTCGTCGCCGCGGATGACGTGGGTGATCTTCATCATGGCATCGTCGACGACGGTCGCGAAGTTATAGGTGGGCGTGCCGTCGGAGCGGAAGATGACAAAGTCGTCGAGCTCCTTGGCGTCGAAGGTCACCTCGCCGTGGACGGCGTCGTGGATGACGACGTCGCCGCGGTCCTCGGGCACCTTGATGCGCAGGACGTAGGGCTCGCCGGCCTCGATGCGGCGGCGTGCCTCCTCGGGATCAAGATCGCGGCAGCGGCGCTGGTAGCCCTGGAAGGGGTCCTTGCGCTCCTGCGCGGCCTTGCGATCGGCGTCGAGCTGCTCCTTGGTGCAGAAGCAGGGATAGGCCTTGCCCTCGTCCCAGAGCTTCTGGGCGGCCTGCTTGTACAGGTCCAGGCGCTTGGTCTGTGCATAAGGGCCATAGTCGCCGCCCACCTCGGGGCCCTCGTCCCAGTCCAGGCCCAGCCAACGCATGGCGCGCAGAATGATCTGCGTGTTCTCGTCGGTGGAACGGGTGGGGTCGGTGTCGTCGATGCGCAGGATGAACGTGCCGCCGTTTGCACGGGCAAAAGCCCAGTTATAGATAGCGGTGCGGGCGCCGCCGATGTGCAGCTTACCCGTGGGTGAGGGTGCAAAGCGGACGCGAACGTCTGATGCCATGGATATCTCCTCGATTGCAGGATGGATGTCTAACCGCATCAGTATAAAGCAACAAAGCAACCTCCGCACAAAGGGCACCGACCCACTCATTGGGGACAGACTTAAATGACCACCCAATAAGCACCCGGCTGGTCATTTAAGTCTGTCCCCTACTCATTTAAGTCTGTCCCCAATGAGTAGGTGCGGAAAGGGTGTGAATATTCGATTAACGCGATATGATGTGCCCTTGCATATAGAGCTCGGCGGAATGGTAACGGTCGCCGGGACACGTATTTTGAAAGGGGCTATCATGCCAGAAGAACTTCGTTCCATCCCACCCCAACACGGGTCCTTTGTTTTTACGTCGGAGTCGGTGACCGAAGGCCATCCCGATAAGATCGCTGACCAGATCAGCGACGCCGTCCTCGACGCAATCCTCGCTAAAGAAATTGAGCTGCAGGAGCAGGGCTACATTGCGCCCAACGGCGTGCCCGCAAACGTTGAGAACGTCCGCTGTGCCTGCGAGACCCTCGTGACCACCGGCACCGTCATCGTTGCCGGCGAGATCCGCACCCAGGCATACGTCGACGTGCAGGAGATTGCCCGTGGCGTTATCCGCCGCATTGGCTACAACCGCGCAAAGTTCGGTTTTGACTGCGATACCTGCGGAGTTATGAGCCTCATCCACGAGCAGTCGCCCGATATCGCCCAGGGCGTCGACGAGTCCTTCGAGACCCAGACCGGCGCCACCACCGACCCGATCGATCTGATCGGCGCCGGCGACCAGGGCATGATGTTTGGCTATGCCTCCAACGAGACCAAGACCCTCATGCCCATGCCGCACTACCTGGCGAGCCGCCTGGCCGAGCGCCTGGCCGCTGTGCGCCACGACGGCACCCTGCCCTACCTGCGCCCCGACGGCAAGACCCAGGTCACGGTGCGCTACGAGGACGGCAAGCCCGTCGAGGTCACGACCATCGTCATCTCCACGCAGCACGCCGCCGAGATCGAGGACATGGGCAAGATCAAGGACGACCTCATCGAGCACGTCATCGCCCCCGTCATGGCTGCCGAGAACATGCCGTGGGACAACGCCGACATCTATGTGAACCCCACCGGTCGCTTTGTCGTGGGCGGCCCCATGGGCGACACGGGCCTCACCGGCCGTAAGATCATCGTCGACACCTACGGCGGTTACGGCCGTCACGGCGGCGGTGCCTTCAGCGGCAAGGACTGCACCAAGGTCGACCGCTCCGCCGCATACGCCGCGCGCTGGGTCGCCAAGAACGTGGTGGCCGCCGGCCTGGCCGACCGCTGCGAGGTCGAGCTGGCCTACGCCATCGGCGTGTCCAAGCCGCTGTCTATCATGGTCGACACCTTCGGTACCGCGCATGTTGCCGAGGACAAGATCGTCGAGGCCGTCGAGAAGACCTTCGACCTGCGCCCGGGCGCCATCATCCGCGACCTGGACCTGCGTCGACCGATCTACGAGAAGACGGCAGCCTACGGCCACTTCGGCCGCGAAGACGCCGACTTCACCTGGGAGAAGACCGATCGAGTCGAAGAACTCAAAGCAGCCTGCGGCCTGTAAGCTAACGAGAAAAGCCACAGCCAAATAACAACGCACCAAAAGAAGTACCGCCCCCCCAAGCGGCACTTCTTTTTTATTAACCGGTGGTGAAGATGAGCTGACCTGGGACGCAGAATAGGTCACCAGCTCATGAATTTTGCAGCACGAGCGCCTCTACCATGTATCCTTAGTCCCGAGGGGCGGGGCATAAGGTCGATCGCGAGTTCCGCACGAGCCGGAGAGCACTTAATGTGCTCTCCGTGCGAG
>CABPCW010000107.1 GCA_902406155.1 uncultured Collinsella sp. | reverse complement strand
GGCTTGGGGTCTTCCGGCTTGGCTACCTCGGGAGGTGCGTGGGCTTGACGGCGACGGCGCTGCCGCCGACCAGGGCCATGATCGGCGCGGTGCCGGCCTCGCCCTGAGCGATGGCGTCGTCTTTGGCGACGATGAGCCAGTAGCCGCAAGACAGCTCGGCCGCCGTGCCCGCGTTAAGGGCCACGGACTCGGCGGCAGAGCTCTGGAGGGAACGAGCGAGCTGTGCGCTCAGCGCGCTCGTAAGGTGGGAATCGGTGTTGAACCACTCGGCAGCTTCCTGCGCGGTGGTCAGGGAATTGGGCATGCCGGCGCTGTGCAGCACAGGCAGCGCGGCGTCACGCACGGCGTCGCTTGCCCAGACAAGGTCGGTGGCGATCTTGGCGTCGCTGTCGCCGTCGACGACGTTGGCGCTAAAGATCTGGTAGGCGTTGTAGCTGCTCGCCACGGTGCCGCTCACCGTGATGGAACCGGTCGAGGTCGGCGCGGCCTGCGCGGATGCGGGGAACACAACCGCGCAGGTGCCGATCAGGAGGGCAAGCAGCGCAAACAAGATCGGGAAGGAGCAAACTTTCTTATTCACGACGCTCGCCTCCCTTCGCATTCGCCTTGCGACGAATGTGCATCCAGGCCGCAGCAGCGCAAATCACCGCCGCGCCTGCAAGGTACGTCAGAGTGACGCCCGACATACCAGAAAGGGGCAAAGAGGTGGAGTAGGTGTTGGTGAAGGTGGGAGTGGACTTGCCGGTGAGGTCGTGGGGCGTGTCAGTGGTCACTTCATTGCCATCACGATCCTGAATCTGCTTGTAGGCCGCGGTGACGTCGATATGGTGGTTAGAGTCGTCAGTCGCGTTAACCGTAATCTGATAGACCGACTTGTCGTACGTATAGTGCGAGAACAGCGAACCGTCGTCTTTCTCGCGCACGTAGTACGTGAAGGTCTTGGAAGCACCACGGCCTGTGGGGCCAGACGCGAGCTGGTCGAGTTGATCGAGTTTGTAATCAATCTTGTCGAAGCTCAGGGTCTGGGACTTGTCGCCGTCGGCAGTGGTGGACTTGCTGCTAACGATATCCGTAAAATCTGTGTCGGTCGCAAGCTGGAGCGTGAACTCCTTCATCTCGCCACCCTCAACGACCTTAGTCGCCATAGGCGTCCAGGAGCCCTTCGAGTCGTACGGAGTGAACTTGTTGGTGAAAGTCGTGGAGTCACCCTCACAGATAATTGGATAATAGTCTCCACTCTTCTGCACCTTGCTCCTCGCTTTTACGTTCTCCCACTTCCCAGACGACTCGCGGAATTCGTACTTGGTTACACCGACGTTTTTAATCGTGTAGTTATGGATGTAAAGATCCTTCAGTTGGCTTGAGTTTTCTTTACTCGGAACAGACATGAGCAAGGTCTTGGTATCTTCGGCCGTCACCACAATCTTATACACGCTGGAGTCGTACGTGATGCCAGAATCACCACCGGGATCTTCGACCAAGTAGTATGTGATTTCGTTACCCGCGCCACTCGATGCGAATTGTTCACCAAGGTCAAACGTAATGCTGCCTTCTGCATCATTTGCTGCTGTTCCAACCTCGGTGCAAACGTCGCGATTGAATGTCGTGCCAGCTGTCGTGCCAGCCAAAGGGTCGTCTGAATCCTTGCGATACACCGTAAAGGAGAACTCCCCATCATTGAGCTTGCGGCCTTCCAGCTTCTTGGTCGCCTTGAGCTTGAGGCTCGGATAGACATACGTGTCCTCAGGCGCGCCCATGTACAGGTCGCCGTTCGACATGATGCCGCCGCCATGGTTCCAGGAATAATTGCCCGTGATAAACGTCGCGCCCGCCTCTAGCGCAGCCTTTCGCGCATTGATCGCCTCGGGGTCTTGAGCCTTAACATCCGAACTCAGGCCGATGCTGTTATATACCTGCACGCCACCGTTAGCGGGGATAGTAATGGCTTTCTGAAGCTCTAAGCTTCCCCGATACTTAGCATCGCCGCCGCCAAGCATTTTGCCAATCACCGCCGCGATCGGAGTCGTATGACCCTCCGCCGCAAGGAAGAAGTCCGCGTGGCCGTTTTTGCGAAACACTTCGGCATTGTAGGCGTCGGAGTCCTGGTCCTTACCGTGACCACCGCCGGAAAGATGGGGGGTGCCGTTATTGCCTGTATTACTCACGGATTCGTAATCGTTCGCGTTTTGCTCATTTCCGGCAGAAGTATTACCGAAAATCGCCGTGCCGTCGGTGCCTGTCACCAAAGTCTTACCCGTCGGGCAAACCGCAACGCCGCCACCGTAGCCACCGGCCTCATTGCTGCTTATATAGGAGTTATAGACAAATAGCCTACCAGCATTAGACGCGACCTTAGAATCGCCCTGGACGAAGATGCCGCCTCCACCCCAGTCAAAGCGAGACATGCAGTGGTTATTAGTGATATAGACTGGATTTGAATTTGACGCTCCTTTTATCATCGCGTCAACCATCTGGCCCACGCGAATGCCGGCACCCTCAGAGCGAAAACTCACGTTAGAGGCAATAGTTCCCCCCGTAATGTTGAGCCATGCCATTGTCTTGCGCGAGCTCGCCCCTTGGTGTTCGATGTCGGTCACATAGACGCCGCCGCCGGCTTCCTCAGAATAGTTGCCCGTGATCTGGCCGCCCGAAATGGTGACATGAGTACCGTTTTTAGCGGCAAGTCCAGCACCGCCATGATCGCCATTACCATCGTTACCACAGTAATTGGCATATTTATTGTTAGTAATGTAGCCACCAGAAACAGTAACGCTGCCGCCTTCGGCCATGATGCCGCCGCCGAAACCAACACCAGTAGCAAGCGTGCTGTTGCCGGAGATTACGCCATTAGTTATGTTGACCGTGGAGTCTTTAGCATACACACCACCGCCACTAGGAGCACTGTTGCCGGCAATTACGCCACCGGAAACCTCGAGGGTCGAATTACCGTGTATTTCAATTCCGCCGCCCGCACCCGAGCCAGAAGCTCCACACACATAGCCGCCGCGCATGTTGACGGTAGAGCCGTTCTCGGCATAGACCAAGCTGCTAACGCTGCTGCCTTGTTTTTGCGTGATCACGCCGCTCACAAGGTTAAACGTGCCACCCTTGCCGTTGTTGTTATACAGATTGATGGGCTTTAGATTTGCGTTGCCGTCGCACGCCACGATGGCGCCCTTAATATCGACGTTATGTCTGACAAGCGTCTCGATTGTCCCTGTACCACTCGGAGTCGATTTGGTCACGTAGTAGGTAAGATTAGACGGAATGCCACCAACGTAATTTAGCTCGACTTTCTTGCCATAATTATTGGGATCCAGCTTCTGCCCCTGATCAGTCAGCTGTTGGACATCGTTGACCGTCTCAGTCACCGGCGCGGAGTCCTTAATTTCGTCCTTAATTGTAAGTGTTGCGCCGTTAGCAACATCAAATAACGGCTTGTCGGTGTTCAAGCACTTGATCTTATGACCGTTTAAGTTCAGCGTTATATTGCTGCCGCTCTTCTCAAGTTTGATTTCACCAGCATAGCCAATATCAGCTGTAAGCTCGAAGCAGGCAGTTTGGTTTTCCCCAACGCCTTGAAGCTTAGCTGACAAATCATCGGCGTTAGTAATGTTAGTAATAGCTGTGGTTGTCTCTTCGCTCTCTGCAGCCTTCTCGGCTGACGCGACAGCGTTAACATCCATCGCATCATTATCTTCCGCCTGCGACTCGTCCTTGGACTGCTCCTCCGGCCGAGCGTCGTCGTCGCTCGCAGCATCGTCGCTGTTCTGGTTTTCGGCGTCTGTGCCGGCATCCCCGTTAGTACTGTTGTCTATACCAGTAGACTCACTTGAGGAACCCCCCCCCATCACAGTTTCCTCGGCAGAAACCGTCTGGGCATCGTTGGCAATGGCCTGCGAGATCGGAGGCATGACGAGCGACAGTACCAGGCTCAAAACGGAGGCCCCGCACAAAACGCCTGCCAGTACACGGCGCGTCGCTTTATTACTCTGCTTAGATTTGTCTGAATTTGCTGTCATCGATGTCTCCTCCCCAAGAGACCGCGATCTTGCTCTTTCACTATCAAACGTATCTGCGCAATCTGTAATTGCGCTCGCTAAGTGATGCAATTATAACGATTGTTTAAACATCTGAGCAGCAAAACCGACATTTTTGTGCAAGTTCTTAATTCTCTTGACATTTACTCAGATTTGCCTTTGTTTATTCGCTATCCATTTTTTGTTTCTGCTGGTAATTTAGTTGCCTATTATTTTTTAATGGCATTAGATTTATTTGCACAACATTTTGCTCAAGAGCAAACATCCTGTGAACGGTCGAAAATCGACCGTGAGCGGTAGGCCATTAACCGGGATGAATATCCTACCAAATTGATGAGAATATCTTTAACCCATCGGTAGTTAGAAGCGTGATGTTCAGACAACAATATTTGAATTTTCGCACAGATTTTAGGTATCAATTCGCCCAAATCGCCTGAGGCCACCGCAAAAAGAGCCTGCCCCCTTCTGCGGTAGTTCTCCCCCAGCGCTACAGCAGATGTTCCTCGATAAAGATCGCGATGCCGTCTTTGTCGTTGCTGGCGGTTACAAAATCGGCGGCGGCGCGGGTGGCGTCGCTGCCATTTGCCATGGCGACACCCACGCCGGCGCCAGCCACCATGCAGGTGTCGTTGTCCGCATCGCCAAACACGCAGATGTCCTGGAGCTCCATGTCGTTGAGCTCCGCCACGCGCACAAGGCCGCGCGTCTTGGACACGCGCGGATCCATGAACTCGTAGAGCCGCTGCGTGGTTTGCAGAGCCGCCGCCTTAACAGTATCATCGGCAAACGTCAATGCTCGCTCAATCACCCGCGGCATTACCTCGGGCGCCATGGTAAACATCACCTTGGGCTGCGGCTCGCGCAAAAACTCGGCAAAATCGACCACCTGGTAGGGCACGCCGTCGACGCGCGACAGGTGCTCGACGCACGCGTTGCTCTCGGGCACGTAGAACACGCCGTCTCGGGGGCAGACGGGCGTTGCCGGCAGGCCCGCCATGTGCTTGCAGATGCGTGCGATGGTCTCGCCCGGCAGCGGATAGCTCAGCTCGTTGATGTCGTGCGCGCGGTCGATGACCTCGGCGCCACCGCAGCCCACGAGCACGTCCACCAGGCCTTCGATGCCCCAGAGCTCGTACATGGCCTCGGTCGCGTGGGCGTCGCGCCCGGTGC
>CABPCW010000106.1 GCA_902406155.1 uncultured Collinsella sp. | reverse complement strand
GGACTTGCAGCGACGGACCTCGGGACGCTCTTACACCACGTCTGCGCGCGCCACCATTTACTAACTACAAAACTGGACATATGTGGCCCAACTCGTCTAAAAACGCCTATTTTATATGTTACAAGGTTAGTGCCAGTACTCATATTTGCCACTTTTTGCACACGGCCCATCCCAGTCATGGTAAATCGGTAGCAAAACGGGTTCCGGACCGCTGAATCGTGCCGCATATGGCACGCCCGCAGTCCAGAACCCGGTCCAAATTAAGTTATTGCGCCGTGTTAGCCCAAAACGCCCGCCAGGATCTCGATCAGGCCGTCCACGTCGACTTCCTCGCAGACAAGCGGCGGCAGGAAACGCAGCGTGTGGGCACCAGTAGCGTTAATCACAGCGCCGGCGGCAAGCGCGCGGGCAACAATATCATGCGCATCGCCCGCAGCGTCATCCAAGTCGCAGCCGAGCATCAAGCCGCGACCGCGCACCTCGGTAACGTGCGGAAGCTTGGCCAGCGCCTGCTCCATATAGGCGCCCACCTTGGCGGCATGCTCAGCATAGCCGCCGCGCACGAGCGCGGAGAGCGTCGCGGCGCACGCCGCGATGGCCAAGCAGCTACCGCCAAAAGTCGAACCGTGGTCGCCCGGCTTAAACACGTCGGCAATCTCCTTCTTTGCTACGACGGCACCCATGGGCACGCCATCAGCAATGCCCTTGGCAAGGCTCATGATGTCGGGTTCCACGCCATAGGTTTGGAATGCAAACGGCTTGCCGGAGCGGAAGATGCCGCACTGGACCTCGTCGGCTATAAGCACGGCGCCCACTTCGTGTGCCAGGTCGCGCGCTGCCGCCATAAACTCCTCGGTCATGGGGTGCACGCCACTCTCACCCTGGATCGGCTCGAGCATCACGGCACATATTTCGCTCCCCAGCTGCTTAAAGATCGCACGCAGTTCATTGATATCGTTGGGCGTGCAGGCCACAAAGCCACCCGGCAGCGGGCGGAAACTATCCTGCAGCCAATCCTGCATAGTGGCGGCAATGGTCTCGAGCGTACGGCCGTGGAAGCCGCCGCGCATGCACACGATGGTGTTGCCGCCGTTACCGGCACGCTTGGCGTACAGGCGCGCGAGCTTCATCGAGCCCTCGTTGGCCTCGGCGCCGGAGTTGGCAAAGAAGGTCTCCCAAACCTGCTCATCCGCAGCCGGGGCACCAAGAGCAGCTGCCGTGGTCTCATCGCCGGCGACAATGGCATCGGCAAGCACGCGCGCACCATCTACGTCGTCGTTAGCAAGCTTGGACAGCAGCGCCGCGACCTGTCCACGCTGCTCGATGTAGAAGTAATTGGAGACATGCATGAGCTTTTTGGTCTGTGCCTCGAGCGCCGAGAGCACAGCCGGGTCGCCATGACCTAGGCTGCACACGCCGATGCCGGCAAGAAAGTCGAGGTACTCACGACCATCGTCGCCGGTGAGCTTCATGCCGTGACCCTCGACAAACTCGACCGGAGAGCGGCCAAAGGTATGCATAACGTAATGGGATTCAAGCGATTGCTGAGCTGCAAGTGACATGGGATGCCTTTCGTTGAGCGCCGGACGGCGCAGGCCTATGGGTGCAGAAATGGGGCGGCTGAGGGTCAGTTAGACCGTCTGAAGCTTCTCGACCTCGTCGAGGTTCTCGGTCAGACGCGCAGCAAACGTCGAAAGCGGATGCGGATGCGTATCGAACTCGTAAGCCGTCTCGGTGGAATGGATCACGGTGCCGACGCCGGCATCGGTCAGCAGCTCCAGCAGCAGCGAATGCGGCGTGGTGCCGTTGATGATGTGAGCGCGAAATACGCCGCCGGCAAGCGCATCGACGGCCGCGTGCAGCTTGGGAATCATGCCCTTATCGACCTCGCCGCCGTAGAGCATTTCGTTAACCTCGTCGAGTGTTAGGTTGGAGATGAGTGAGTCTTTATCGCTAAAGTCCTTGTACAGGCCGTCGACGTCGGTCAAAAAGATCGCCTTGTGCGCGTGGAGCGCTGCCGCAACGGCACCGGCGGCGGTATCGGCGTTGATGTTGAAGAAACCGCCGTCCTCCCCCGCCGCGACGGTAGCGATGACGGGGATGTACTCGCTATCGAGTAAGCGCTCGATATAGTCGGTGTTGACGTGCGTCACTTTGCCCACGCGACCGAGCTCGGGGTCGAGCGGCTCGGCGATGAGCGCGCCGGCATCGCTGCCCGACACGCCCACGGCCAGGTTGCCGTGGTGGTTGATGGCAGCAACCAGCTCCTGGTTAACCTTGCCGCCCAGCACCTCGCGCACGATATCCATCGTCGCCGGCGTGGTCACGCGCTGGCCGTTCTTAAACTCGACGGGAATATCGTAATGGCTCAGCGCCTCGTTAATAGCCTTGCCGCCGCCGTGCACGATGACGGGGCGCATACCGATGATCTTGAGCAAAACGATGTCGCTCATCACGTCGCGGCGCAGCTGCTCATCAACCATGGCGGCTCCGCCATATTTGATAACAACCGTCTTGCCGGTCAGGTTCTTAATCCACGGCAGCGCTTCGAACAGCAGCTGCGCGGTTGCTTCGTTGGATTCGCTCGAACGACAATCGCGTGCGAATTTCATAATCTGCCTCGTCTTTCATATCGTTATCGCGCCGTGCTCCGCTGTCCGCAATCGCGGCAAGATGCGCAGCGTGCCCGGAATCTAGGAACGGTAGTCGCCGTTGATGGAGATGTACTCATGCGTGAGGTCGCAGGTCCACACGGTCGTTGCCGCGTCGCCTGCGCCCAGGTCGGCCGAGATCACGATCTCGGGCGCCTCGAAACGTCGTAGAGCCTCGTCCTCGTCAAAGGGAACAGTCAGACCGTCGCGACAGACAGGCATGCCCATCATGTCGATGGAAACGTCTTCCTGATTAAACTTCACGCCGCACTTGCCAAGCGCCATAGCAACGCGGCCCCAGTTGCAGTCGTGGCCGGCGATGCAGGTCTTAACGAGCGGCGAGTTGGCAACGGCACGGGCGGCGATATCGGCCTCCTCGTCGTTCACGGCGCCGGTAACGTTGACTGTAACAAGCTTGGATGCGCCCTCACCATCGGCGGCAATATTGCGCGCCAGGCTCTCGCACACCTCGTGCACGGCAAATGCCAACTCGTCAAAAGCATCGGAGCCCTCGACGATAGGCTCGGCATCTGCGGCAGCGGCACCGGAGGCAAGCATGATGCAGGTGTCGTTGGTCGAGGTGTCGGAATCGACCGTTACCTTGTTAAAGGTCTGCTTGACGGTCGAGAGCAGCAGGGCATGAAGTGCCGCCGGCTCGACGGGGGCATCGGTGGTGATAGCTGCGATCATGGTGGCCATGTTGGGCATGATCATACCCGAGCCCTTGCACATTCCGCCTACCGTATAGACATTGCTCGCATGACCCGCAGCCTCACTGACGTAGGACACGGCGTACTCCTTGGAGTGCGTGTCGGTCGTCATGATGGCGCGAGCGGCATCGGCGCCACCGTGGGCGGAGAGCGCCTCGTAGGCAGCAGGAATGGCGGTCTCAAACGTGTCGATCGGCAGAATCTGGCCAATCACACCCGTGGAGGCAATCAGAATCTGCTGAGGCTCGCAGCCGATGACCTGCGATGCGATGCTGCACGTCTCGCGCGCGCATGCAAGGCCGGTCTCACCCGTGGCGGCGTTGGCATTGCCAGAGTTGACCGAAATGCCGGCGATGATACCGTACCCCTTGTCGGTACCGCCCAGGTTGGCACGGCTCACCTGCACGGGCGCCGCGCAAAAGCGATTGGTGGTAAACACGCCAGCACCGGGACAGGGTTTATCGGGCACGACGAGCGCGTAATCCAGACGCTCGGGGTTCTTGCGGAACCCAGCGTGGATGCCTGCAGCCTTAAAACCAGCCGCAGCCGTAACGCCACCCTCGACGGCGCGAATCTTGATATCAAACAGCTCGGTATTCATCGTCTTTATGACTCCTTATGTCAAACAAAAAACGGACATCGGTTGGTGCGCCATGCCAGTCGTGATCATGAGACCAGCTTAAGAGTGGCGCCCCATTCGATGCCCGACTACCAAATCGTTAACAATCGAATGTGCTACACCGGGCACGCCACTGTGGGCAAGCCTCGTCGCTCGTCAAAGCCAAAGACGATATTGGCGCACTGGACTGCTTGGCCCGCAGCGCCCTTGCACAAATTGTCGATAGCACCCGTCGCCACCAGCACGCCCGCGCGCTTGTTGAGCGCGAGGCCAATCTGGGCAGCGTTGGTGCCGACGACCGAAGCCGTCTTGGGCTGCTGGCCGGCATCGAGCACGCGCACGAAGGTGCGACCGGCGTAGAACTGCTTGTAATGGTCGACAACGTCCTCAAGGGTCAAGGTATCGAGAGCCTGCGGCGTGAGCGGCAGCGTCACCGTGGAGAGCAGACCGCGCTTGAGCGGTGCCAGGTGCGGGGTAAAGACGACGCGATCGGTCAGGCCAAGGATTTGCTCAATCTCGGGCGTGTGGCGATGCTTGCCCACGCCGTAGGCCTCCAAGTTCTCGTCGGCGCTGCAAAAATGGGTGCGGGCGTTGCAGGACTTACCGGCGCCCGTCACGCCGCTAATGGCATCGACAATCACGGGGCCGTTCTCGGCCACCCAGCCCGCGCGCACGGCGGGCGCGGCGGCAAGGCTCGTTGCGGTGGGATAGCAACCGGCGCAGGCGACCAGCACGGGTTTGCCGTCGGCATGGTCGGATGCGGCGGTCTCCAAGTCCTGGCAGAACAGCTCGGGCAGACCGAAGGCACGGGTCTTGAGCAGCTCGGGGCTCGTATGCTCGGCGGCATACCAAGCCTCAAAAACGGACGCGTCGTTCAGACGGTAGTCGGCCGAAAGATCAAAGCAGGAGACGCCCGATGCAAGCAGCGCGGGCACCTGTGCCATGGCAGCCGTGTGCGGCACGGCCAAAAAGACCGCGTCGCAGTTCTTGAGCTCAGGGGCATCATGCGTCGTAAAGACAAGATCGCTTACGCCGGTGAAGCTCGGGTGCACCGCAGACAACGGCTGGCCGGCATCGGCGTTGGACGTAATGGCAGCAAGTTCAAACTCGGGATGACCGAGGACGAGGCGAATGAGCTCGGCTCCGGCATATCCAGCCGCGCCGACGATTCCAACCTTCAAAGACATATCAGACTCCTTGTCTGCGATTTATGCACCGATGCGCATTTCGCAGCGGTCGTTATGAAGTGGGTTGAAACTTTAGCACCAAAAGATGCATTAATACGTAAATGGCTTGCATATTCATGCATTGAAACATTCCCGACACATTCGCTTGAAGGAATTGACAAATGGAGCGGGCCCCGTATTGACCGGCCCCCATCCTGGGCACGTCCGTAAC
>CABPCW010000105.1 GCA_902406155.1 uncultured Collinsella sp. | reverse complement strand
CGTAGCCCGAGACGGGCCCGGGCTGACAATTTCGACTGTAATGGACGTTCTTAAACGACTAGTCGCTGGGGACACCCTTTGCCGTCTGCGGATTTTGGGACATGTGGCCCGCTTTTTGGGCCCGCCTGTCGGTACACTAAAAGCACTATGGGTACCCGCGAGCGACATATCGGCCACGCGGCCGCCCGATCCGCACCCGTGGCGGATCCCAGGGGCGGCAGGCTCTTCGCCATGCCGCGATTCCTTGTTGGTATAACACATCAGGTGTACCGTCACCGCGTCTTTGCTATCGCCGGCGCCATCACCGTGCTGTTCCTCATGCTTTTGGCAGTCTTGCCGGCACTGTTCGCCTCCGACCCCAAGCTTTCCAACACCGTGCCCGCCTATAGCGAGGTGTCCGAAGAGGTCGCGGATGCGCTCGTCCACTCGAGCTCTCTCCCGCTGCTTGTCGCCGCAATTGCATTTTCAATCTGGGGTGTGTTGGCGTACCTACGCTGCTTGGACTACGTCTTGCGCCGCCGCCTTGTTGCCATCGCCGCCATTTGTGCCCTGTGGATGATCGAGGTCATCCTCAAATATAAGTCGTTCACGCCGTTCTATGCCACCGTGCTGTGGTACCTGTACTACGTGCCCATGACGCTCATTCCGCTGATCTACCAGCTGTGCGGTCTGCGCCTCGCGGGTTTGGAACAGCATCGTATGGGGCGTCGGTACCGCACCGTTTTGTGGGTCATGGCTGTCCTGCTTATCGGCTTTGTGCTTACTAACGATGTTCATCAGCAGGTCTTCCATTTCGATCGATCGAGTGGAACCTGGAGCAACGATTACACATATGGTTGGGGCTACGGTACCGTTCTGGTATGGACAGCCTTTAACTTCGTTGCCTTTTTTATCTTGGTAGGACGGTCCTCGTCTTTTCGTATTCAGCGTTTCTCGGGCACGGCCGCGCTTGTCCTATTGGGCGGCGCGTTCTTTGCCATTTCATATGCGCTGCGTGTGCCCTGGGCATGGAGGCTTAATTTTTCACTTGTCTACTGCGTCCTGTGCGTGGTGGCGATGGAAATCTGTCTCGATTGCGGTGTCATCCCGTCGTACCACGATATCGCCGGTATTTTCGGCATCTTGCCGCTTGATCTCAAAGTTCTAACGCGTGACCTGCAGGAAGTCTATGTCACGCCGGTGTCAAAGCCAATGCCGGTAGGCGTGCGTGAGGAGTTGCGGGCCCAAGAGCACGGGCACGCTCACGCCTTTGCCGTGGCGTCCGATCCCGATGTAATGTATCGCGCCTTTCCGCTGCTGGGTGGATCGGCTCTCCTTGCCCAGGACGTCTCGGAGCTCAACGAACTCAATCGCGAACTGGCGCATCGTCGCATGGAGCTGCAACGCCAAAATGAGCTGCTTGCCGCCGACTACGACCTTAAGACACATTTGGCAGACCAAGAGGCCGAGACCTTACTGGTCCAAGACGTGGACCAAGCGCTTGCCCGTGCGCTCGAAGGGATGTACGACCTGCTGAGCTCGCTGCCGCCGTTGACCGATGAGGCATCTTCGCACGAGCGTTACCGCATGCTGCAGCGCGCCAAGATGCTCGTCGCCTATTGCAAACGCAAGGGGTCGCTCACGTTGGCACAGCACGGGGAGAGCGGTTTTGACCGCGACCGCATTCAGCTCATCGCCAACGAGCTTGCAAGTGACCTGCGCACCATCGATGTCGATTGCGCCTCGATTATCGCCATACGGCGCCCGATGCACGCCAGTACGGTAAGCGCCCTGTACGACTGCGTGTATGACTTTGCGTTTTTTGCCTACACCACCGACCATCCGGCGCTTATGTATCACTTGGGCGACCATGACCGGTGCAGTGTCGAGCTGCGCGCCACGCTTTTTCCAACGATGATGAAGATCTTTCGCAGACGCCCGCTGCGCAAGAGCTCGAAAGCGCTCTGCAAGGGCGCAACGTGGCATACCGCCTTGAGGGCGAGCCCGGCCAGCTGCGCATGATCGTCTTGATGCCGAGGGCGGGTGAGTGAAGATGCAGATTTCGTTCATCCTTCCCCAAATCGTTGCGCTCGATGTTGTCTTTGCCCTGGCTGCGTGTCTGCAGACGATCCACGTCCCGCTCATCGCATCGCGCCGCTCGTCCTATCACCGTAAGGTGATTTGTGCCTACGAGACGAGCCTTGTGCTTCACCTGATGATTTCGGCGCTCATCTTATTCGCGTCGTCTGGCTCGTATCTGGTGGCGCTGCTTGACGTTTGCGCCAGGGCAATGGGCGGAGTGCTGTGGCTCAATGCCGCGATCTTTGCCTATGGCGTGGTGCTTATGGTGCACTATCGTCGCCCTGTCATGCTGGCCGATCTGCTGCTTGTTGTCGCCGTTACACCGCCGGTGGTTTTTGCCATGGGCTCGGCGTGGGCCGTTGTCCTTATCGCAGAGGGTGCTTTCTTCCTGTTCCGCTCCATCGCGGCGCTCTTGATGGACGTCCGTAACCGCCAAGAGGACATCACCGCGTTCTCGACGATTGAAACCATCAACGTGATTCCCGTGGGCATCCTGTATCTGGACTCGAGGGGCCGTCCACTGCTCATGAACCGCTGCATGCGCAAAAACCTGGTGGAGCTTCATATGCCCACCGACCTAGGCGATATGAGCGGTACATGGAACGACCTGCGCAAGCTCAGCATGCAAATGCCCGAAGGCGGTAAGAACCGCGTGCGGATCAACCTGGACCGCTTTGGTGAGGCGCGTGCGGTGGTCGAGGTTTCTCCCGCCGAGATTCGCCTGTTTGTGTGCGATGACGTTATGGTCTCGGGCCGTTCGTTCGAGCGCATAATCGGTCTGGACGTGACAGAGTATGCGCATGCGCATGACCGCCTGGCGCAGGCCAATCACCTGCTTGAGCTTGCGGGCCAAGAGCTCCAGGCCCAGATCGAAGAAGTCAAAAAAGTTGCCGACAATGCGGCCTATCTGCGCATGCGCACCCGCGTTCACGATGTGATCGGCCAGCGCCTATCAATCCTTCATCGCTATTTGGAGGAGGGGCGCTTGGACGACGAGTCGCTCGAGCAGATCGACCCGCTGCTGCGCTCAATCGCTGCCGATCTGCGCAGCGGGGGCGACACCGAACCGGCAGAGCAACTGGGCGATATCGTCCATGCTTTTGGCCTGGTGAGCGTGCAGATCGATGTTGAGGGTGCGCTGCCTGAGGACGCGCGTGTCGCCGCTGCCTTTTTGCAGATTATCCGCGAGGCCTCGACCAACGCCACCAAGCATGCGCAGGCGCATCGGGTCCATGTGCGCTTGTGGCAGGAGAGGACGGATGCTGACGCCGTCGCGCACATGACGATTTCTAACGACGGGTCCCCGGCCCCCGTATCGTATCGCGAGGGAACGGGTATCCCAGGTATGAGGCATGTCGCGCAAGATCTGGGTGGCAGCCTAGAGGTCCACGCCACCCCGCCCTTTACGCTTACGGTATCCATTCCGCTTAACGCTAGCGACACGTCCCAAAGGAGAAACTCATGATCCGCGTGTTAATTGTCGAAGATCAGGCCATCCTGCGCGAGAGCCTGGCGCGCTCCGTTGGCGACCAGCCCGATATGACCGTCGTTGCCGCGATCGCCGATGCCTCCGAGGCCTTGGGTGTCGCGCTCAAGGAGCGCCCGGACATGATACTGATGGACGTGTGCACCGAGCACGATTCAAACGGCATCGTGGCGGCGGCACGCATCAAGGAGCAGCTGCCCGAGTGTCGCATCATTATCATGACAGGCATGCCCGAGATCACCTTTGTCGATCAGGCCCGCGAGGCGGGCGTCGATAGCTTTGTGTACAAGAACGTCGGTATCGACGAGCTGTTCGCCGTGATGCGCTCCACGCTGGCGGGTTACTGCACGTTTCCCAAGCCGCCCGAGAGCATCTTCTCGGGCACGGCGGCCCTCGACGATGTCGAGCTGTCGATCTTGCGCCTTGCCTGCGAGGGTAAAAGCCGCCGCGAGATTGCGGCCGAGCTGTTTATGAGCGAGGGCACCATCAAGCGCCGCATCTCGGAGATCCTGAGCAAGACCGGCTACGACAACATCATGCGTCTGGCCGTACATGCGGTGACCGAGGGCAGCATCGTTCCCAACATAGAGCGCTAGCGCTCGTTGCGCATCGGCATAAAAGCGACGGGGCCGCAGGATCATCTCCTGCGGCCCCGTCTGGTGTGCGCGGATGTGTCCGCCAATCCGCGGCTGTCGTGGTCTACCGCTACGCGATGGTTGCGCTGTAGGAGGCGACGTCCTCGTAGGAATCGGTCAGGTAGGCGTCGATGCCGATGGTCGTGTTGACCAGGTCGTCAAGGCTATCGAGCGTGCCGTTCGAGAACGTGAATTCCTCAGTGGCGTTGGTGCCGGGCATCAGGTGAGCCGAGAACCAGGGTTCCTTCATGGTGCCGTTGACGTTGGTCTTGCCGCTGGGGGCGTAGAAGGTCAGGTCCTTGTCGCTCTTGTTGGTGATGTTGACGACAAAACCGATGTCGCCCCACTCGTCCTTGAACTTCTCGGTGATGGTAATGGTGCACAGGTCGTCATCGGCAACGGTGACGGCGGGGGAGATTTCAATCTTCTGGACGTCGTCGTCTTCGACGGCCTCGTCGATCTCTTCTTCCTTCTCGGCCGCCTCGCGATCCTTCTTCACCGTGCCGGACAGGTCCTTGTCGGACTTGGTAAAGACAAGATTGCCGTCATCCTCTTCGAGGATGAGCTTGCCGTCCTTGAGCTTCATGTCATGCGACTCGTCTTCGGCGGTGATGGTTACGGTGGTGGCGTCTTTTGCCTCCCATTTAAGGTCGACGACTTCAAGGAACAGGTCGAGGGCACCTGTACCGTCCTCATCGAGAATCAGGACGCAGTGCACACCCCAATCCTCGAGCATCTTCATGTACTCATCGGTCAGCTCTTCGCCCTCCAGGGTTCCACCCGAGAGTTCCCAGCTGCCGACGAAGTTGGCCTTGGGGTCTTTGCCGCCGCCGCTGCAGCCCGTCAGGGCAAAGGCGAGCGCAAGGACGCATGTCAGAAATGCGAGTACGGACTTTTTGAACGTTGTCTTCATGGTGTCCTCCTTTATCGAACGAAACCCATAGAAGCAAATGCGGGGGTGGCGGATCCCCCGCCAATTACCAGATAGAGGGGCTGGGGCCTGGGCGTTCCGCAGTTGCTGCAGAACTTGCCGCCGTTTTCGCTGCCGCAGTTGGGGCAGAACCACTTGGCCGGTGCCGGGGCGGGTGCGGGACTGCCACACTCGGAGCAGAACTTGCCGGTGTTGGTGGCGCCGCAGCTGCAGGTCCATGTGCCGGCCGCGGGAGCAGCGGCAGGAGCCGGTGCGGGAGCGGGTCAAAGATACGCACGCCGCGCATCTTGTTGCCGTAGCATCGAAATGACGCG
>CABPCW010000104.1 GCA_902406155.1 uncultured Collinsella sp. | reverse complement strand
TTCAGAACACTCCGCAGACCAGTGTGGCGCCTTGTCCGCGGCTCCGAAGGAGCAGGACAAGGCGCCACACATGGTCGAGGACGTTCTGAAAACTAAGCCCGGCCCCCGCCGGACAGGTCCACCGCTACTCGCAGAGCAGCTTAGCGATCTGGACGGCGTTGGTTGCCGCGCCCTTACGGATTTGATCGCCGCAGCACCAGAAGGTGATGCCGCGCGCAGCCTCGGGGTTCGAGATGTCGCGACGCACGCGACCGACCCAGATCAGGTCCTGGTCGGACGTATCCATCGGCATGGGGAAGCGATCGTGCGCATCCTCGGCGCTCATGTCGTCAACCAGCTTCACGCCCGGAGCGGCAGACAGCGCAGCACGAGCCTCCTCGACCGTAATATCGCGCTCAAACTCGAGCGTAATGCTCTCGGAGTGCGAGCGCAGCACGGGCACGCGCACGCAGGTGCAGTTCACGCGCAGCTCGGGCAGGTGCATGATCTTGCGGCCCTCGTTTTGAAGCTTCATCTCCTCGGAGGTAAAGCCCTCTTCCTTGACGCCGCCAATCTGCGGAATCAGGTTGCTCGCCAGCTGGGCGGCAAATGCACGCGGCTCGGGAATCTCCTCGCCGCGACCCAGGGCGGCCAGCTGAGCCTCGAGCTCGGCCATACCGGGAGCGCCGGCACCCGAAGCCGCCTGATACGTCGAGACGATCATGCGCTTCACGCCGGCGAGCTGATGCAGCGGCCAGGTAGGAACCAGGCCGATGATAGTCGCGCAGTTGGGATTGGCGATAAGGCCGTGATGCCACTTGATATCGTCGGCATTGATCTCGGGCACGACCAGCGGCACCTCGGGATCCATGCGGAAGGCATGGCTGTTGTCTACCACGATGGCGCCACGCTTGACGGCCTCGGGCAGCAGCCCCTTCGCGATATCGTCGCCGGCAGCGCCGAGTACGATGTCGCAGCCCTCAAAGGCCTCGGGGCAAGCTTCCTCGATCACAACCTGCTCGCCGCGGAACTCGACGGTCTTGCCCGCAGAGCGCGCGCTCGCTAGCAGCTTGAGCTTGCCGACCGGGAACTCCTGCTCGTTGAGACACTCGAGCATCTGGGTGCCAACAGCTCCCGTCGCGCCCAAAATAGCAACCGTGTACTGTTTCATGCTTCCCCCTTTTAAGGTTGTGGCTTTTGCCCGCACGCCGAGCAGGCTAAATGTTCTTGCCCAGTTTATACAAAAACGGGACGGGCATGAAAGCCGCCCCGTCGAAACGAAACCGAAATGAAACGCCCCACGGCAGATTTTGGGGCATGTCCCAAAATCTGCCGGAATGGCCGCTACTTGTGGAGGGCGGCCAGGGCGGGTTCGACCGGCGCGAGAGCCTCCAGGTCCGCGACTTTCACAATGCCGTTCTCGTCGGAGAAGGCACGGTAAATGGTCTGAATCGCCAAGTCGAAGTCCTTCTCCTCGACGCCGATAATGATATTGATCTCATCGCAGCTCTGCGAAATCATACGCACGCTCACGCCCGCCTGGCCAAGCATGCCAAACAGGTGGCCCGAGATACCTGCACGGCCGCGCAGGTTACGACCGACGGTCGCGATAAGTGCCAAGCCCTCGACCACCTCGATCTCGAGCGGCTCGACCTCCTGCTGAATGTCGCCTACGAGCGAGTACAGCGAATCGCGCACGTCCTGCTCCTGCACCACGGCACCAAAGCGGTCGACACCGGTGGGCATGTGCTCGACGGAAACGTCATAGCGTTCGAAGACCGAAAGCGCACGGCGCATAAAGCCGACGCGCGGCTTGGTACGGTCGCGGGCAACGTTGATGGCGACAAAGCCGCGCTTACCGGTCACGCCGGTAATGATGGGCTCTTCCTCACCCTCGTCAGCCGTCTCGCTAATGATGGTGCCGGGGTCCTGCGGCGCATTGGTGTTCTTGATGACCAGTGGAATGCCTGCCTCGCGCACAGGGAACACGGCCTCCTCGTGCAGGACGCTTGCACCCATGTACGAAAGCTCGCGCAGCTCCTCGTAGGTAACGCGGGCGATGGGCTGAGCCTCGGGCACAATGCGAGGATCAGCAGAATAGAAGCCCGAAACGTCGGTCCAGTTCTCGTACAGGTCGGCGCCTAGGCACTTGGCCAGGATCGAGCCCGAGATATCGCCGCCGCCACGGTCGAGCAGCTTGATTTGACCCTCACGCGTCGCGCCGTAGAAACCGGGCATGACAAAGCCGCCCTGCTGACCGTACTCCTGCACCAGCTCGGAGGTGCGGTTCATGCTGAGCGTACCGTCGTGATGGAACGCCACGACCGTCGCGGCGTCCAGGAACGGCAGGCCCAGATACTCGGCCATCAGGCGAGCGGTGAAGTACTCGCCACGACTCACGAGCTCCTCGGTGGAGTAGCCGCCCGAGCGGGCGCGCTCGGCAAAGGCCGCGAACTCTTCACGGATGGGATAGGTGAGCTCTAGCTCGTCAGCGATATCAAAGTAGCGCTGGCCAATGTCCTCGAGCAGCTCCTCGCACGACACGTGGTACTTAACGTGCGCGTTAACCAGGTAGAGCAGGTCGGTCACCTTGGTGTCGCCCTTAAAACGGCGACCGCAGGCAGAAACCACCACAAAACGGCGAGCCGGGTCGGCATCGACGATGGCCTTGATCTTCTTAAAGTGTTCGGCGTCGGCGACCGACGAGCCGCCAAACTTGGCAATCTTAATCATGGGCTGGAGGTTACCTTTCTAAAAAGCCTCTGCGAACCTATTTTGCGCGCTCTGATACCATGGTTTCACCGATTGGGACCAAGGCATCCAAGGAGCAGTGTTATATGGGAACTTATCATAGTACACGTGGACGCACTTTATCGTGCTCAAGTAAGGTGGCAATCCGTACCGGCATCGCTCCCGACGGGGGTTTGTTTGTCTCGGACGAGCTCGGCACCCAGCAGGTCGATATCAGCTCGCTTGCAGATAAATCGTACTTTGAAATCGCTCAAGATGTGTTGGGAATGTTACTGAATGATTACACGGCCGAAGAAATATCGGCGTGTGTCGACGAGGCATATCGCGGCACGTTCGCGAGCGAAGAGGTTACGCCGCTCGTCAAACTCGACGCTGCGCCGGGCGCTGACGCCCCTCAGACCTATGTGATGGAACTCTTTGGCGGCCCCACGAGTGCCTTTAAGGACGTCGCCCTGCAGATGCTTCCCCGCCTCATGGCCCGCACTTCCGCCAAGGACGGCGGCGCCGAGCGCATCATGATCGTCACCGCCACGTCAGGCGACACCGGCAAGGCAGCACTCGCCGGTTTTGCCGATGCTCCGGGCACGGGCATCACCGTCTTTTATCCCGAAGGCAAGGTCAGCCGCGTCCAGAACCTGCAGATGTCCACTCAGGAGGGCGATAACGTCGCCGTCTGCGGTATCCGCGGCAACTTCGACGACGCCCAGAGTGCCGTCAAGCGCATCTTTGCCGATAAGGAGCTTGCCGAGCGCCTGGAGGCCGCTGGCACGGTGCTTTCAAGCGCCAACTCCATCAACGTCGGGCGCCTGGTGCCGCAGGTTGTCTACTACTTTGCCGCCTATGCGCAGCTGCTGCGCGCCGGCGCCATCGAGGCCGGCGATGCCGTGGAGTTCTGCGTGCCG
This sequence comes from uncultured Collinsella sp., assembly GCA_902406155.1. Lineage (GTDB taxonomy): Bacteria > Actinomycetota > Coriobacteriia > Coriobacteriales > Coriobacteriaceae > Collinsella. Next base: position 1,906 of record CABPCW010000104.1, on the reverse strand, counting down.
ACCGGCAACTTTGGCGATATCCTTGCCGGCTACTACGCCAAGCGCATGGGCCTGCCCGTCGCCAAGCTCGTCGTGGCGAGCGACAAGAACAACGTGCTTGCTGACTTCCTGACCACCGGCGTCTACGACCGCAACCGTCCGTTCTTCACGACCATCTCGCCGTCGATGGACATCCTCATCAGCTCTAACCTGGAGCGCATGCTGTACTTCCTGTCCAATGGCGACTGCGAGCTTGTTGCCGGCCTTATGGAGCAGCTGGCACAGACCGGCCGCTACGAGGTTCCCGCCGACCTGCTGGCAAAGATCCAGAGTGTGTTTGGCTGCGGCTGGGCCAGCGAGAACGAGGTCCGCGCCGCCATCAAGAGCTGCTGGGACGCGAACGGCTACGTGATCGACCCGCACACCGCTTGCGGCTATCACGTCTTTGAACAGGTCGCCCCCGCCGAGGGCGCCAAGGCCCGCGTACTGCTTTCGACCGCCAGCCCCTACAAGTTCCCGCGCGCCTGCTGCGACGCCCTGAGCCTCGATGTTCCCGAGGATGATTTTGAGGCTATGCGTGTACTCGAGCAGGCAACCAACACGGTTGCCCCGGTCCAGCTCGCCGAGCTCGAGTCCAAGCCCGTCCGCTTCGAAGACGTCTGCGACGTCGATGAGATGGACAGTTACGTCGAGTCTGCAGCAAAACGAATGAGCACCAACTAGATCCCTTATTAAGCGCCGGCGAAAGTCGGCGCACCTTCTTTTATCAGATAACCCCCGGGATGATGACGAACGCGCACAGCGTGCCTGGCTGTTTAGTTCGTCGCGAGTTCCGCACGCAAAGGAAAGCACTTAATGTGCTTTCCGTCTTGCGCAGGACTGCCCGAGCAGCGAACTAAACAGCCAGGCACGCCAGGAGGACTCACATGATCAAAATCACCGTCCCAGCGACGAGCGCCAACCTAGGCATCGGCTACGACACCCTCGGCATGGCCGTCAGCCTCTACTCGCACTTCACCTTCGAGCGAGCCGACAAACTCACCATCACGGGCTGCCCCGAGGAGTTCCAAGACGAGAATAACCTGGTCTATGTGAGCTTTGTCGATGCACTGGCCGCGTGGGGCGAGCCGGCTTTCCCCGTTGCTATCGACATTCAGACCGACGTGCCCGTCGCTCGCGGCCTGGGTTCCAGCTCCACCTGCGTCGTCGCCGGCATCATGGCGGCCGCCGCTTTAACGGGCCACACCGTCGACCGCGCCGAGCTCGTCCGCATCGCCACCGAGGTCGAGGGCCATCCCGATAACGTCGCCCCCGCTATCCTGGGCGGCGCCGTCTGCTCCTTTACGCCGACCGACTCGCTGCCCCAGTGCCTGCGCTACGAGGTGAGCGATCGCTTGCGTTTTATTACCGTGATTCCGCCCTACGAGGTGCATACGAGCGAGGCGCGCAAGGTTGTGCCGCAGGAGATTCCACTCTCCACCGCCGTATGGCAGATGGGCCGCATTGCCGGTATGACGCGCGGTCTCGAGACCGGCAACCTCGACCTGATTGCCGCCGCCAATGACGACCGTATTCAGGAACCCTATCGTCGCCGTCTGATTCCCGACTACAACGCTGTGCGCGACACCTGCCTTAACGGCGGCGCCAAAACCATCTGGATCAGTGGTTCGGGCTCGACTCTCATGGCCGTGACTGACGACACCATCGTGGCAAAGTTCCTGCAGGTCAAGCTGCGTGAGCAGTTCCCCAAGTGTGAGACGCATATTCTGACGTGCGACACCGAGGGTGCCCAGATCGAATACCTGTAGTCGCCGCACCGTATACCCGCCGGGGAGGCCAGGGGCTTTGCCCCCAAATCGTCCTCGGACATGGCAGGACCCCCGCTGCGCACTTCGTGCTGCGGGGGTCCTGCCGTCCTGCGGAAAGA
>CABPCW010000103.1 GCA_902406155.1 uncultured Collinsella sp. | reverse complement strand
TCCATCGTCGCCGCCAACGAGCTCGATATGTCCGCCGCGCGCGATGCGGGCACCTCGGCAGGGCTCCTCGACCGCCTGCTGCTGACGCCCGAGCGCGTTGAGGGCATGGCCGCCGGCCTGGAGAAGCTCGCTGAGCTGCCCGATCCCGTGGGCCGCGTGCTCGACCATCGCGTGCTTGCAAGCGGTGTGGACCTTACGCGTGTGACTGTGCCGCTGGGTCTGGTTGCCATGGTCTACGAGGCGCGCCCCAACGTGACGGCCGATGCCGCGGGCATCTGCATCCGCACCGGCAACGCCTGCATTCTGCGTGGCGGTTCACTGGCCTATCACTCGTGCGCCATGATTGCCGAACTGCTGGCCGATGCACTCGAGGCCAAGGGTTTCCCGCGCGAGGCTATCTCGATGATCGAGTCCACCGACCGCGAGGCCACCGGCGAGCTCATGAAGCTCCGCGGCATCGTCGACGTGCTCATTCCGCGTGGAGGTGCGGGCCTGATCCAGCGCTGCGTGCGCGAGTCGCTCGTGCCGGTGATTGAGACAGGCACGGGCAACTGCCATATCTACGTGCATGAATCCGCCGACTTTGATAAAGCACTCAACATTATTGTCAATGCCAAGACCCAGCGCGTGGGCGTGTGCAATGCCGCCGAATCGCTGCTGGTTGACCGTGCCGTTGCAGATCGCTTCCTGCCCGCAGTCGTTGCCGTGCTGCACGGCCACGGCGTGCTGATTCACGGCGACGATGCCACGTGCGCAGCATGCGCCGACGCTGGGCTTGCCGAGGGCGACGACTATGTTGCCGCGACTGAGGAGGACTGGGGCCGCGAGTACCTGGCGCTCGAGATGAGCGTGAAGGTCGTGGCGAACGAGGACGAAGCCATCGCGCACATCAACCGCTACGGAACCATGCACTCCGAGGCCATCGTTGCCGAGGACGAGGATGCCTGTGAGCGCTTCCTGGATGCGGTCGATGCCTCGGCCGTGTACGCCAACGCCAGTACGCGCTTCACTGACGGCGGCGAGTTTGGGCTGGGTGCCGAGATTGGCATCTCGACCCAAAAGCTCCACGCCCGCGGCCCCTTTGCCGCCGAGGCCCTCACCACCTACAAATACAAGCTCCGCGGCACCGGCCAGGTCCGCCCCTAAACCTACCAAAAAGGGACAGGTTTATTTTGGCAGGTTTTATCTGCGGTTTTGTCGGGCGACACGTTCGCCCGGCTTTTTTCTCCGCATGCCTTTTCTGCCTTTCGACTTGGCCCGCGGCGATATACGATAGTGACACCGTGTCCTAGCACCGACTCACCTGGAGGTACTGCCATGTCCCAGACGCTTTCCGCCGGAATCACCCGCGACCGCGCGTTTGAACTGCTCAACGAGCACAACAAGGACCCGTTCCACATCACGCACGGCGAGACCGTCGAGGGCACCATGCGCTACTTTGCGCGCGAGTTCGACCCCGAAAACGAAGAGTTTTGGGGCATTGTCGGTCTGCTGCATGACCTGGATTGGGAGGAGCATGAGGATGACCCCATGAACCACACCATCTATGCTGCCGAGATTCTCGAGGGTGAGGGTGCGACTCCCGAGCTTATCCGCGCCATCCAAACGCACACGTCGGACTTCAACTCTTCGCTGCCCAAGCCCGAGCTGCAGATGGAAAAGATCCTGTTTGCCTGCGATGAGCTCACCGGCCTGATCGGCGCCGCCGTCATCATGCGCCCGAGCAAGAGCGTCATGGACTTTACGACCAAGTCGCTCAAGAAGAAGTTCAAAGACAAGCGCTTTGCCGCCGGCTGCTCGCGCGACGTGATTTCGCAGGGCGCCGAGATGCTGGGCTGGGAGCTTCCTGAGCTCTTCGACCGCACCATCGCGGCCATGCAGTCCTTCGCGCCCGACCGCGACACCTTCCAGGCCTAACCTGCCAAAAAGGGACAGGTTTATTTTGGTAGGTTTTATCTGGGAAAACGCTTCCGTTGAACGCAATTCAGTGGAAACGTTTTCTTTTTGGCATGGTGACACTGGCGAATGGCGGCGCCTCGCGGCAGGCAGCTGCGCTTCGCCGTATCCGTAACTCGGTAAACGCGACGCTAGGATGCGTTCTTGATAATCCATGTTCCCAGCCCGGTCAGCAGCTGAACTTGCTTAACCGTTAGCCCTTCTTTTCGAAGCGCGAGAATCGCCTCATTGCGAAGTGGCTTGGAGACGGATTTGAGTTCCGTCGGAGTACATCCTGCGACACTCTGGACATAAGCTCGATATTGTGTTTGGGGAGGATCGCATCGAGGATCTGAAGCATGGCGATTCGGTCCTCGGCATCGTCAAACAGCAATTGCCCTCCGTTTCCGCGCAATGTGACGTGGAAAAAACCAATCGGTGACTTTGAACGAGGTTTTCTCGGCATGACCCCTCCTTTAGCTCGGATGGGCTGAAGATACCTTATTCGGAGGTATTGGTTGTCGAGATTCAGTTCAACGACTATAGCTGCTACCTGCCGAAATGTTATTGCGTTTTCAAATTGATGCTTTTTAATGGTAATTGAGCGGGCCGAGCGCCCTCGATGCGGATGCGTACGTTGCCAGCGTCGAGCCGGATCGTTCTTGTGTGAAGACGTCGCAAATTGGCTTCATGCATTTCTGTGGCGATAGAAAAATGGCCGGGCGCTCAAAACAAAACGGAGAGCCCGGCCATTTTCTAATTGTTCATCGACGTTTGGCCAGATAAAACCTGCCAAAATAAACCTGTCCCTTTTTGGCAGGTTAGTTGAGGGCGGCTTGGGATAGGCGGGCTTCGGCGGCCTCTTCGGTGACGCCCAGGGCCACGGCGAACTCCTCGATGGAGCGGCGCTTGGCCTCCTTGAGCACGCGCATGTAGTAGGAGCTGGGCTTTTTATCTGCTTCCTCGGCCTGGCGAATACGGTGCATCATGGTTTTTGCCACGCGAACCGTCTCGGGCGCGCCCAGCTTGAGCTGCTGCTTAAAGTGCGTCTCCTCGAGCGAGCTATTGCGCTCGGTAAAGGTGTCGCACTCCAGCTCATCGTAGTGGCTCAGCAGGCGCTCGGCATCTTGCTGGGAGATGGCGGCATGCAAACGGTCGGCCTGCGCCACGGGGTACATGAGAATCGTCTGCGCATGTCCCTGCTTGGTCTCGAGCAACAACATGGGTTGCGGTGTGTCGTCCCTAAAACCGACGACGGTGCAGACTCCCTGACCCGGATGAATGACGTGTTGACCGATTGAGAACATGCTACCTCCAACTTATACGAATTTACGTATGTCTAGAATACCACGCTGACGTGCGCAAACCCTGACTTTATGCAGGAAAAGCACACAACTCCGATAGGTAAGAGTATTCGATATGATGCACCGCTCATTCACATGTTTATGCAGTTCAAACGCGTGCATAATCTGCAGGCAGACCGCCATCTTTGAGTGACTCATCGTAGGCAGTAGTCATTTTTGTGCATATGCAATATCTATTAGCTTTACCCTGCGACAGTGTGCGTCGCTTGTGATAGAGTGCTACAAACTCTGGCTTTTGCCCTACGAGTGACCAAGAGCTCGGGGGCTTTAACACAAGGAGGATCTATGCCCGAGAAGATTGAAGAGCTGGTACGCGCTGCGCTTGCTGCGGCCCAGGAGGCCGGCGACCTTTCCGCATTTGAACTTGACGATTGCGCCATCGAGCGACCGGCTGATACTTCTCATGGCGAGTGGACCTCCACCATGGCCCTGAAGTCCGCCAAGCTGGCTCACTGCGCCCCGCGCAAGATCGCCGAGGCCGTCGTTGCCCATATGCCCGAGGACCCCGCAATCGAGAAGGTCGAGATCGCCGGCCCCGGTTTCATCAACTTCTACCTCTCCGTTGCCGTCAAGAACGCCATCTTTGGCGAGGCCCGCGAGAAGGGCATGGACTTTGCTAAGTCCAACGTCGGTGGCGGCCTGAAGACCCAGGTCGAGTTCGTCTCCGCCAACCCCGTCGGCCCCATGCACATCGGCCATGGCCGCTGGGCCGCGCTGGGCGATTCTCTCTGCCGCGTTATGGACCATGCCGGCTACGAGATTCAGCGTGAGTTCTACATCAACGACCACGGCTCTCAGATGAACACCTTTGGTAACTCCATCAGCACGCGCTATATGCAGCTTGCCGACATCATCGCCAAGCAGGGCGTGGATATCGACGAGGCTCACAAGATTCTGATCGCCGACCGCGATGCCTTCGTTGCTGACGAGAACGACGAGCACCCCGAGACCCATCCCTACCAGGACAACTTTGCCGAGACTCTGGGCAAGGACTCCTACGGCGGCGATTACATCATCGACGAGGCCGCTGAGTTCTGGCGCACCGACGGCGACAAGTGGATCGACGCCGATCCGCAGGAGCGCATGGAGAGCTTCCGCGAGCGCGGCTACGTGAAGATGGTCGACAACATGCGCGACCTCTGCCACGCCGTCAACTGCGACTTTGACCGCTGGTTCTCCGAGCGCTCCCTGTACGTGAAGGACACCGAGGGCGAGACCGCCGGCACCTCTGCCGTCGACCGCGCTTTCGAGAAGCTCGACAAGATGGGCTACCTCTACACCAAGGATGGCGCCCTGTGGTTCCGCTCCACCGATCTGGGCGACGACAAGGACCGCGTCCTGATCAAGTCCGACGGCGAGTACACCTACTTCGCCTCCGACGTTGCCTATCACTGGGACAAGTTCCAGCGCGTCGACCACGTCATCGACATCTGGGGCGCCGACCACCACGGCTACATCGAGCGCGTCCGCTGCGTCTGCGACGCTCTCGGTTACCCCGGCAAGTTCGAGGTTCTGCTGGGCCAGCTCGTCAACCTGCTGCGCAACGGCAAGCCCGTCCGTATGTCCAAGCGCAAGGGCACCATGGTGACCCTGCAGGAGCTCGTCGACGAGGTCGGCTCTGACGCCGCCCGCTACACGCTCATCTCCAAGAGCTCCAACCAGATGGTCGACTTCGACATCGAGGCAGTTAAGAAGCGCGACAACTCCAACCCGGTGTACTACGTGCAGTACGCTCACGCCCGCGTGTGCTCAATCCTGCGCCGTGCCGCTGACGTTACGCCCGAGCAGGCTGACGAGATGGGCATGAAGGCCGTCGCCGCCAAGGCCATTGGCGAGAACGTCGATTACTCGCTGCTGACCGACCCGACCGAGCTCGCCCTGTCGCGTAAGCTCAACGAGCTCACCGACCTTATCGGTAGCTGCGCTCGCGACCGCGCTCCGTTCCGTCTGACGCACTTTGCCGAGGAGCTCGCCGGTGACTTCCACAGCTTCTATGCCGCCTGCCAGGTGCTGCCGAGTGAGGGCCGTCCCGTCGACCCCGAGCTTTCGCGCGCCCGTCTGGCCGCTTGCGACGCCGTCCGCGTGACGCTCGCCCTGGTGCTTACCCTCGTTGGCGTTTCCGCACCCGAGCAGATGTAATCTGCGGGTCGTTTGACCGTGTAGGTTCGGCTTTGCTGAGCCCTATAAGCCCGATCTCCATTGAACTGCCTCCCATTTCTTGGACATGAGAAATGGGAGGCTTTCTTTATGCGCG
>CABPCW010000102.1 GCA_902406155.1 uncultured Collinsella sp. | reverse complement strand
CGAGCGCCAACACCAGCGAGCGTGCCACGCGGTCGAGCAGCACCTCGCCGGCACCGAGCGCCTGCACGATCAGCACGCTATCCACGTTGGAGCAGAGCACCTGACGCTCACCGCGAGCGCGTCCGCGCCAGCGCTCAAAACTCGTACGGCGCGGCAGCACGCACTCAATCACGCCCATATCGTGCCCGGGAGCGCGGCGCACCGCCACACGGTCGCCCACGGCAGGCAGCAGGACCTCATCCTCGCCGCGCGACTTGGCAAACCCCACGGCATGCTCGGCACGAAACGTGTCATCGGCAGTCGCCACCAGCGGAAACCCGCGGTCCAGGCGCACCACGGCGCCAAGCTGCATCTGCTCGGGCTCCTCGGCATGTGCGCAGAAATCATCAAAGGCAGCCTGCTGAGCTTCATCGACCGGCAGGTCATCAAACGCCGGAACATCCTGCAGCGCGTCAAGCCCCGGTACACTCGCCAGCAACTCCTCAGCAGATGCAGGGGGTTCGGTCGCGAGCTTCCGACGACGATCACGCTTAGCCCGCGCCCCCGTCGTCTTTTTCTTCGCCTTAGCCTTAGCCTTAGCCACAAACGCCTCCCAGCACCAAAAATCACAACTGAGCAGGTATTTTCCCACAAAAAAGAGTCGGTCGAGCAAATGCTCGACCGACTCACACACTTTCCCTCAGCCTTTATCATCCACACGGGAGAAAAGTCAGCAACGTCACCGCAGGGCCCGCCCGCCGAGAGGGATTTCCAAAGGGCACATCCTTTATTCAAAACGAGCGGCCGAGCAATTGCTCGGCCGCTCACCTTCTTTCCCTCAGCCCTTTTTCATCCGCGCGGGAGAAAAGCCAGTAAGGATACCGTAGGGCCCACCCCGGGAGTGTTTTCTTCTGAGCGATCCCGCAGCGCGAAGCGCGAGGACCAGCGAAGAAGAAAACACGCAGGGGCGGGCCCGGACAGGTACGTTACTCTTTCTCCACCGCGCGCATGATCGCCTTGTAGATCTCCATCAGCGGAATAATCAGGAAGGCAAGGCCCAGGGCAGCGACAACGCCCTTGAGCTCAAGCGTTACGGGGCCAAAGAACATCTCAGCAAGCGTCGGCTGCACGGTTACGATCACCGTCAGCACCAGCGCCAGCGCGGCGGAAGCCCACAGCCACTTGTTCTGCTTCTTCATGGTGAACAGCGACGCACGACGGCTGCGCATATTGAAGCAGTGGAAAATCTCGACCATGTTGAGCGTGATGAAGGCCATCATCACGCCTTCCTCGTCGGCATTGCCGGCGATCATATCGGCGATGTGGATGTAGCCCATGTCAAAGTACACGCCCACAAAGAAGCTCGCCAGCACCAGCACGGTGATGATTAGGCCCTGGACCACGCAGTCCAGACCCATATGTCCGGCAAAGACGCCATCCTTGGCGTTGCGCGGCTTGCGCTTCATGATGTCGCCCTCGGCGTCCTCCATGCCCAGCGCGAGCGCAGGGAAGCAGTCGGTAACCAGGTTCACCCACAGCAGCTGCACCGGCTGGAAGATGGTAAAGCCGATGAGCGTGGCGATAAACACCGAGAAGACCTCGGCAAGGTTGGCCGAAAGCAGGAACTGGATGACCTTGCGGATGTTGTCGTAGATGCGACGGCCCTCTTCGCAGGCACCGATGATGGTGGCGAAATTGTCGTCGGCAAGTACCATGTCGGCGACGTTCTTGGTGACATCGGTACCGGTGATGCCCATACCAACGCCAATGTCGGCGCGCTTGATGGACGGGGCGTCGTTGACGCCATCGCCCGTCATGGCCACGATCTGGTCGCGCGACTTCCAAGCCTCGACGATGCGTGTCTTGTGCTCGGGCTGGACGCGGGCGTACACGCCAAAGTCCTCGATGTGCGCGTCGAGTTCCTCGTCGCTCATGCGATCGAGGTCGGCACCGGTGATGGCATGGCTGCGATCGGTGACGATGCCCAGCTGCTTGGCGATGGCCACGGCGGTGTCGATGTGGTCGCCCGTGATCATGACGGTGCGGATACCGGCGTCGTGCGCCTCGTGGATAGCGTCGGCCACCTCGGGACGGACCGGGTCGATCATGCCGGACAGGCCACAGAAGACCAGGTCATGCTCGAGCGCAGCGGGGCTGCAGTCGTCGGGAACCTCGGTGTAGGTGCGGCTTGCCAGCGCCAGTACGCGCAGGGCCTCGTCGGCCATGGCCTTGTTGGCCGCCACGAGCTCGGCGCGGCGCTCCTCGGTCAGGGGGACGACCTTATCGCCCTCGTAGATATGGGTGCACAGGCCGATCACCACGTCGGGCGCACCCTTGGTGTACTGCTCGTACTCGCCATCCAGGGTCTCGACGACCACGGACATCATCTTGCGGCCCGAGTCAAACGGGGCCTCGCCCACGCGCGGATGCTCGGCAGTCAGGCCAGTGAGGCCCGCCTTGCCGGCGTCGTTGACGAGCGCGCACTCAGTCGGCTCGCCCACGGCCTCGCCCAGCTCCTCGTCCCACTGAGCATCGGAGCACAGCGCCATGCCGGCCAGGAACTTCTCCTTGGGCGCAGCGAGCTCGTGCTTGACGACGGTCATCTTGTTTTGGGTAAGGGTACCGGTCTTGTCGGAGCAGATGGTCTGCGTGCAGCCGAGAGTCTCGACGGCAGAGAGCTTGCGGATGATTGCCTGGCGCTTAGCCATCTTGGTCACGCCAAGCGATAGCACGATGGTCACGACGGCGACCAGGCCCTCGGGGATGGCAGCGACGGCGAGCGAGACGGCGACCATAAAGGTATCGAGCAGGGCGGTCGGGTCGGTAAGAACGTTGCCCACGCCGTGGCGGATGATATCAACGCCAAAGATGACGACGCAGATGACGATAACCATAATGGTAAGGATGCGGCTGAGCTCGGCGAGCTTCACTTGCAACGGCGTGAGCTCTTCCTTGGCCTCGGCCAGGGCGCCGGCGATCTTGCCCATCTCGGTGTTCATGCCGGTGCCGACCACGACGGCGCGACCACGGCCGTACACGACGGTGGAGCCCATATAGCACATGTTCTTACGGTCGCCGAGCGGCACGTCATCGGTGCCCGCAGCGAGCTCGATCACGTTGGCGTGCTTCTCTACGGGCACGGACTCGCCGGTGAGCGCGGCCTCTTCGATCTTCATCGTGGCGCTCTCGAGCACGCGGCAGTCGGCCGGGACGGAGTCGCCCGCCTCGAGCATGATCACGTCGCCGGGCACGAGCTCGGCGCTCGGCAGGTGCACGAGCTTGCCGTCGCGCAGCACCTTGGACTGCGCCGCACTCATCTCCTGCAGGGCCTCGAGGGCCTCCTCGCTCTTGGCTTCCTGGACCACGCCCAGCACCGAGTTGACGATAACGACGAACATGATGATGGCAACATCGGCAAAGTCGGGCTCGCCCTTGACCATGCCCGTGAGCGCACTGATGACGGCGGCAACGATCAGCATGATGACCATGGGGTCGGCCATCTGCTCAAAGAAACGCTTCCACAGCGGTGTCTTCTCGGCTTCCTCGAGCTTGTTAGGGCCTGTCTTGGCGAGGCGCGAAGACGCCTCGTCGTTGCTCAGGCCGAGGTTCTCATCGACACCTTGGTCGCTGAGCACCTCCGCCGCGGCGGACAGGTATTCCTTTTGCATATAGAGTCCCCTCCTGGGATTCGGGCCACTCAGCAGATTGATGCCCGATCATAATTCCCAGGAGAAGGGCAAGGGCTCATCAAGGCTGCCGTGCTGAGCGGCAGTTGATAGTGGAGCTATGGTACCCCAAAGCGACGCGTCTAGCCAAAACAATCGGTTTGGAAATATGGTCCGCACGCAACGGTGCAGACCGTGTGATGCTCAACATTGGTAAAACGTTTTTTCTTCGGCACATCGCCAAACTGACATATCTCCCAGATAGCAGCGGTTGGAGTGGTTGGTAAAGATTTTTCATATACCGTTTTTCCCGCAAAAAATGAACTTCCATTTCGGCATACGGTCGATTTTTTGGGGTATTCGGTCGGCATTTCGTTATAATCATCTCGGTTTTATTTCTTATGGTTTATCTATCAGCGCAAGACGATGTCAGATGGAGGTCTGAATGTACAAGCGCACTAAGATTGTATGCACCATGGGTCCCGCCTGCGATAGCGACGAGACCATCCGCGAGATGATCAAGGCGGGCATGAACGTCGCCCGTTTTAACTTCTCGCACGGCTCCTACGACGAGCACCACGGTCGCATCGAGCGCGTCCGCCGTATTTCCAAGGAGCTCGGTCTGCCTGTCGGCATCCTGCTCGACACCAAGGGCCCCGAGGTCCGCACCGGCCTTCTGGTCGACGGCAAGAAGGTTGCCGTCAAGACCGGCGATAAGATCGTCGTCACCGCTCAGCCCACGTCCGAGGATTTCCACGGCACCGCTGAGCACATCTCCCTCGACTACCTGGCTCTGCCTTCCGAGGTCGAGAAGGGCTCCCTCATCCTGATCGATGACGGCCTGGTTGCCCTCGAGGTCGAGTCCGTCAGCGGCCAGGACATGACCTGCGTCGTTAAGAACGACGGCCTGATCGGCGAGCGCAAGGGCGTCAACATGCCCAACGTCAACATCTCGCTGCCCGCCATCACCGAGCGCGATCGTCAGGACATCCTCTTTGGCCTGACCGAGAACATCGACTACATCGCCGCTTCCTTCATCCGTGACGGCGAGTCCGTCCGCGGCATCCGCAAGCTTTGCCGCGAGAACGGTGGCGAGCACGTGACGATCTTCCCGAAGATCGAGTGCGCCCTGGGCGTCGAGAACTTCGACGAGATCCTCGAGGCTTCCGACGGCATCATGGTCGCCCGTGGCGACCTGGGTATCGAGATCAAGCCCGAGCTCGTTCCGCACATCCAGAAGGAGATCATCGCCAAGTGCAACGCGGCCTACAAGCCCGTTATCACCGCTACGCAGATGCTCGACTCCATGCAGCAGAACCCGCGCCCGACGCGCGCCGAGGTTGCCGACGTTGCTAACGCCATCTACGACGGCACCGACGCCGTTATGCTCTCTGGCGAGTCCGCTGCCGGTAAGTACCCGGTCGAGGCCGTTAAGATGCAGGCCAGCATTGCTCTCGAGACCGAGAAGTACCTCCCGGCCCACGCTCCGCTCGAGGTTCCGGCCGATGCTCACGGCACCCGCGTTGTCAACAACGTTGTGGGTATGTCCGCTGTGAACATGGCCACCACCGTTGGCGCCAAGTGCATCACCGTGCCGACGACCACCGGTCGTACCGCTCGCCTGATCTCGCACTTCCGCCCCAACATGCCGATCTGCGCGTTCTCCCGCCACGAGTGGGCCGTCCAGCAGATGATCATGTACTGGGGCGTTATCCCGCACCAGGCCGAGATTACCCAGGGCACCGTCAACGGCACGATCGTCAAGGCGATCGAGACCGCTAAGGAGCTCGGCTACGTCGAGGCTGGCGATTTGACCGTCGCTACCGCCGGCGATCCCCGAATGAGCGTCCAGCTCGAGGACAAGGTCTCCTCGACCAACGTCGCTTACGTCGCCCAGGTGCGTTAAGTCGTACTTGCAAGCATGTTTGCATTGCAAAGGGCCCGGAAGGCTTCGCCTTAGATCGGA
>CABPCW010000101.1 GCA_902406155.1 uncultured Collinsella sp. | reverse complement strand
AACGGTAGCCCGAGGGCGAGCGCGCCGCACGCCAGCGACGGCACGCCTATCTACCGCGGCGCCTGCCGAAACCTTTCGGCCGAAGAAGTTGCCCGCCGCAGTGCCCTGCGCGCCCCGGCCACGCGCCTGCGCGTGCCCACCGTCGATGACCTCGCCGACGACGTGGTCGAGTTTGTAGACCGCACGTACGGGGCCCAATGCGAAGCGCTCGCCACCGAGTGCGGCGACTTTTTGGTCCGCCGCAGCGACGGCGTTTTTGCCTATCAGCTAGCCGTGGTGGTCGACGACGCCGCCATGGGCGTCACCGAGATCGTGCGCGGATGCGATCTGCTGGGCTCCACGCCGCGCCAAATCTACCTGCAGCATCTGCTGGGACTTCCCACGCCGCACTACGCGCACATTCCGCTGCTCATGTCGCCGGACGGCCGCCGCCTTTCCAAGCGCGACCGCGATCTGGACCTAGGCGAACTACGCGCCCGCTTTGGCACGCCCGAAGCGCTGCTGGGCTGGCTCGCCGGACAAACGGGTATCGCGCCGGACACCACGCCGCACTCTGCCGAGCAGCTGGTCGAGCACTTTAGCTGGGACGTCATCCGCGCACACCGGGAGAACATCACCGTAACGGCCGAGTAGCCAAACGTCCCGCCCCTACGCAACGTCCCAGGGCTGGAGTTCGTCGCCTAGGCGAACGATGCAGTCGTAGAGCACGGTGTGACGCTCGGCCGGGTTGGCATCCCGATGAAAATGTCCGTAGTACCAGCGCTTGTAGCCCAGGCGATCTTCCAGCTCATCGAAAAACGCTGTAAGCCGATCGACTTCGGGGTAATTCCAGCCAGGTGCCGGATAGAGCGTGGACGAGAGCATGCGCGTGGAACAGGTGTGGGTGATCACGTAGTCGACTCTCCAGCCCACGCTGTCGAGCTTTGTCCGCGCTTCCTCAAAGTTGCGCTCACCCGGCAGCTCCTGCGGCCACCAGCTGGAATACGGAATGCGGTATTCCTTGTCCACGCTCGTGGCGCCGCCCATGGTAAAGACCGTTGAGCCGTCGAGCTCAAAAACCTCGCCGCGCGTCAGGCGCCGTATGGGGGAAGTATCCGACAGGCGCTGCGTCAGCCCACCGTGCCACAGCTCCATGGGGCGCTCTGTCCAATGGTCGTAGCGCTCGTGGTTGCCGTCGACGAACAGCACGGTATAGGGGCGCGACTCCAGCCAAGCGATATCGGCACATTCCTCGGCAGAAAAATCCCACGGAAAGCCAAAGTCGCCCGCGACAATCAGATAGTCGTCGCTCGTCAAGCTATCCCCAAAGTCCCAATCGCGCAGCTTTTGCATGTCGAGGCCGCCGTGAATATCGCCCGTCACATAGACCGTCATCGGACCACCACTTCCCTCTTATAGGCTTCGAGATCGCGCTCGACCTGTTCATCGTCCGTGACGTTGACCCACCACGGCCACTTAACGCAACACGTCGGCTCGTCGACCTGCGCAAACCACGTCTTGAGCTCCCCCAGGCTCACCGGGACGTAGCCGTTGGCGTCGACACCCACGTCATAGCGCAGCAGTCCCTGCCTGCGGTTGAAATTGTTGTACGCGCCGCCGCAACTGTGGATATGCCCGTGCAAATGCCAGCTGCCGTGCGACATGCCCTGCCAGTCGGCCATGGGATAGTGGCTCAGCACGATTTTTTGGCGGTCGATCTTGAGCACGCAAATGGACGGCTCGACAATAAAGGCATCCGCCACCGCAGGCTGCGTCCAGTCTTTGTCGTGGTTGCCGGGCAGCAGGTGGACGCGCTTGCATACGATGCTTTTGCGCAGTTCGTAGGCCTCTTGGACCGTCATCTTAAAGCTAAAGTCACCCAAAATGTAGAGCTCGTCGTCCACAGCAACCTTGCTGTTAATGTTGGCGACCATGGCGTCGTTCATCTGCACAACAGTCGACCAAGGCCTATCGCTAAGCCGTAGCATGTTCTCGTGTCCAAAGTGAGTATCGCTGGTAAACCAGATCATGGGGACCTCCTAACGCTTTTGCTCAAAATAGCCACTCGCAGTCTCACCCTGCTTGTCGGTACATCGCACTTCGATCGGCACAATATCTTGGTAGATAAGGCGATGCTTGTCATCGCGCCATTCATCGTCATGGTAATGGCCAAAAAACCAGGTGCGGTAGTCGAGCCGCCCGTCGAGCTCGCCCAAAAAGACCTGTAGCGAATCATCGTAGAACTCGCGATTGCACTCCATGCACAGCTCGTCCGCCAAATCGACCGGTGCCTCGTGCGTCACAACATAGTCGACCTTCCAGCCCACGCGGTCGAGCGAGGCGCGGCAATGGTTCATCTCGCGCTCGCTCGGCATCTCCTCGGGCCACCACGTCTTTCCCTCCTGGCGCCACTGTTTGTCATGGCTCGCGGCGCCACCCATGGCGAGCACTGTGGTCCCCGCGATGTCGAACACCTCGCCGCGCATCAGGTGCAGCACGTGTGGGCGAGCCTTGTGAACGAGACCCCCATTCCACTCTCGCATCGGCAGCCCCGCCAGCAGACGATGGTTCTCGTGATTGCCGTCGACAAAGCACGTGGTCCAGGGCTTGGACTCAAACCAGTCGAGCCAGTATTTGTCGGTGTTCGAGCCGCTCCATATAAAGCCAAAGTCACCGGCAACGATCACCACGTCATCGCGTGTCAGCGTTCGACCCAATGGCCAAGCGCGCGACGAGAAGCGGCTCGCACCGTACTCGGCAACACCGTGAACGTCTCCGGTAACGAAAATGGACATCTAGCAACACCTCCGCGCTGTGCGGCTCTGGGCAAATCGATAGCAGAAATTGCAGGCAGGCCCCGATATCTACACCCCTTAGGGCTTACCCCTCGTTCTTCCATCCAAACGGGTCAAAGACCCAAAAAATCAAATCGAGCACGCCGCCGGTCATCATGGCGCCGGCAAGGGCGATGATGACGTCCAGGGAACTGGCACTTCGAAGCACGTCGAATGGCCCCAGAACAGCCAACAGCGCGACCGCTGCGCCGGCTGCGCACAGCGCAAGGCACGGCCCCGCGTCCTTGACGCACTTCTTTGCGAGATGTTTGGTGTTGTCACTCATTGGTATCGAACTCCTTAGAGGGTCGTTGTTCAGATACATGCCGCCGCGGCAGGGTTGGACGGCAGATTAAGTGTCCCATGTCGTGCGGACACGTATTAGTTACCCTACAAATAATTGCATTTGATAGAATGTAGGGTAACTGCTCAGAAGAGAGGCACCATGTCCGTCTTAGAAGATGTCCTAGAAGAGGAATACGCACGCTCGATCCGCCTCCTGGGCCTCATGGAGCAGGAAATTGGCCTCCTTCCAAAGGGCAGCATCCGCATGCGAAACATAAAGGGCCGCGAATACTGCTACCTCAACTATCGGGTCGGCGACAAAGTCAAAAGTGACTATGTCCCTGCTGCAGAGGCTGATGATCTGCGAGCCAAAATCGAACGTCGAAGGGCTCTTGCGGCCGCCATCAGAGAACAGAAGCGATCTCAAAAGCAAATCATACGTGCGTTGGGAAGGGTGCCGAATGTTGACTGAGCAGCAACAAGCTTTCTTAAAAGTGCTCGACCTGGTCGAGGAAGCAGGGCGCATAGACCACGTTATCCTCACCGGGTCCTGGGCGGAATTTGCCTACAGAGAAGCCGATGTACTTCCAGGCTTTTGCCCAAATATCAAAACAATGGATGTCGACTTCCTCGTTCGAAACCTGCGACGCCCCAGTCCAGCGGCGCGCCTGACCGCCTTTGCAAAAGAACGAGGTTTCTTTGTCGAATCCGATCGCATGACCGGAACAACAAAGTTGCTAGATATTACCGGCCTTGAAGTTGAATTTCTCATCAGAAAAATGGGTGAGGGAAAAGAGCCTGCTCTCAAGACGAACATCGGGGTGACGGCCCAAGCTCTATGGCACATGGACGTCATTCTGAAAAACACCATCGACGTGCGCTGTCTGAACCACATTGTGACCGTTCCGACCCCTGAGGCTTATGCGATCCACAAGATGACAATCAACGGCGAACGCGGCAAAAAGGCCGAGAAGGACGCCCATGCCGTAGAAAACATGCTTCCTCTGTTAGACGAGGAAAAGTTCGCCATAGTATTCAGCTCGTTACCTAAAAAAGAGAAAGCAAGGGTCCGTGCGTTTGCAGAAACCCATGGCGTTGCAGAGCATATCTTGGGAATCGCCTAGGACGTTGGCGGGCAACATGTTGGGCAGGGTGTCTTGCCTCGTTTGAGTGCGGTCGCTAATGGCACGCTTGTTTTAATAGCGTTCCGGGGAAGGCTTTTGCATCCCGCACGATGATAAATCTTGCCGTTCTTGGTAACGATTACCTTGATTTTTGAGGCATCTACGCTGCGAGGCTCGATGGGCGCGGCCACCTCTAGAGGAGCCGATGCCGTTTTCCAAGGCTTGCTTCTCGAAAAACCAGAATCGCGGTATCGATTAATGTAGCCGTCAAAGCACCCGTCGAACAGCAGCCCCGTTGCCAGGCCCGCCATGAATCCGCAAGCAATCGCGGCCTCTCCTCTAATTTGCATATGTCCCTCCTTAATCAATCTCGAAGGTGAAAGTGGCGCGCGCCGCAGAGCCCATGCCCTTGCGGTGCGCGCCAAAAACAGCGCGCTTCCCTGTCCCTAACGGATCAGCTGGCGGCGCTTATCGGACAGGAATACGCCGGCGGCCACCAGGACCGTGCCGCCGATCACGAAGGTCTCACCCAGCAGCTCGGACGCATCGCCCGTGGCGGGCATCGCCGTCTGCCAAGTCGTGGCCTCGGTCTTTGCCTCCGCATGCTTGGCCTGGTACGTCACTTGCGTGACGGGCTGGGTCTGCTCGTCGTTTCCGCGGTCGGCGGCCTCTTGGCGAGCGATCTCGGCGTTAAGCTCGGCAATAGCCTGGTCGAGCTCGACCTTGGCGGCGGTGTAGTTGGCGAGCGCCTCCAAGTATGCCGGCGCCACGGCATCCGTCGCAGCCACGGCGTCATCGAGTTCGGCCTTGGCGGTCGCGGTGCGCTCGGCGGCATCGTGAGCTGCGGCGATCTTGGCGTTGAGCGCCTCGTCTGCATCGTCAGCGCTGCCGTTGACGATGGCTTCGGCAAGATTGATCCTGCGCAGACGGGTGACCGCGGCGGCAGAGGCATCGCGGGCGGCGGCCGCATCCGTCACGGCATCGTCAGCCTCCACCGCGTCGTACTCGGCTTCGCTCACAGCCATCGCCGCAGCATCGAGTGCGGCAGCAGCAGCGGCTTTGTCCTCAGTAGCCTTGGCAAGTGATGCTGCGGCATTCTTAAGCTGAGAGGCGCGGGCGGCAGCTACATCGGACTTTGCCTGAGCCGTTGCCGCGGCGGCGTCGGCATCGCTCGCAGCCTGCTGGGCCATATCGAGCTCCGCCTGAGCGGCAACAGCATCGATATCAGCCTGATCTGCATCGCCTTGGGCAACAGCAAATTCAGCCTCCGCCTCGCGCTGATTGGCACGAGCGTCCTCGAGTGCAGACGACGCCGCATCAAACGCACGCTGAGCAGCAGCGATATCGGCTGAGTATGCCGCCAGCTCATTCTGGGCCGCGGCAAGTGCGTCCTGCTTGTCGCCGACACCGGCACGAGCGGCGTCCAGCGCGCGCTTGGCAGCGGCAGCCTTGCCCTTGGCGACATCGAGTTCATCAGACTTGGCAGTCACGACACTCTGCGCCGCAGTAACCGCAGCGCTGGCAGCATCCACGTCGGCGCGGGCATCAGCCACGGCACGCGCAGCGGCCTCAGCCGCGGCCTGCTTCTCCCCCACGGCAGCCTGTAAAATAGCATTTTCAATA
>CABPCW010000100.1 GCA_902406155.1 uncultured Collinsella sp. | reverse complement strand
CGCCGCGGAGCGAACGACCGACATTTTGCGCATAGTGGTCACAAAACGCCGAGAGCGCCGCCTCGACCGCCGCCGGCTCGGGACGATCTTTTTGATGGCTGGACAGACAGGCCATCACCACGTCGAACAGCTGGGCATCGACAAACGCCAGCGCATCGCGTAGCTCCTCGGAATCCGGCTCAAGCCCCAGCTGCTGGGCCTGCTCGGCCGCAGCGAGCGCCACATCGGGCTCACGACGAAGCAGCTGAGTCAAATCGCAACCGGGCGCATGGGCACCAATGGGATAGTCGGGCAGCGTGTCCATCTTGAGACGGTAGGGGCTGGCGATGTCGCGCGTCTTTTTGCGCGAACCCGAGGTGCCCGAAGTGCTCGGCGCGGCTTCGTATGGCGCGGCGCCGGCAATGAGCTCGTAAACCGTGCTTGCTGCGGCATAGACGTCGATCGCCGGCGACATACGCAAAGCGCGCAGGTCGGGAATATCGTCGGTGAGCATCTCGGGCGGGGCATAGGCAACCGTCGCGCGACGCAGCGTGGCATAGCGCTCCGTAAACGACGCCTTGCCGCCGGTACCGGCCACGGCCGACGCAGGCTCGAGCGCCAGCGACGAGCCAAAGTCGATCAGGCACAGGTCAAAGGTGCCCTCGGCAAGCTGCCGGTCAAGCGGTAGACGCGCCGTACGCACCATAATATTAGCGGGCGAGATATCGCGATGGACAAAGCCCTCCCCCACCAGGCTCATGCGGCAGAGCAGGTCGAACAGGTCGCGCCCCAAGCGCGCCGCCACAAGCGGCGATAGGCGGCCGGCATCGTCCACGGCAAAGCGCGAGCGCAAGCGGGCAAGCGTCTCGCCCTCGACCCATTCCATGACAATTGCAGGCACACCGTCAACCTCGCCCCAGCCATAGAGGCGGGGAAAGCCCTTAAGGCCCGAAAGGGCGCGATGGCATTCATATTCCTCGCGAAATGCCGCTTTGAACTTGGCGACCAGCGCCTCATGGGCGGCATCGTCGTCAAACTCATCGCGCGTCGGCAAGATGAGCTGTTTGAGTGCTACGGCCTCGCCTTGGGCGTTGACGGCACGCGTCACGCGGCCGATACCGCCACGGCGCATGGTGGCATCGTCGGCAAACAGTATCGTAAAACGACGCAGATAGGCAGGCAGTTCGTCCTGACCGAGCGCAATGGCCGGCTCAAACCCGTCGACACGCGCCAGGCGCAGGCCGACCATGGGATCGCGACCGAGCGATTGTGGTGTGGTGGATGCAAGATCGGTCATCATAGGGCAAGCGCCGCCACGTTATTGTTGAAGTTACCGAGCGCGACGTCATCATCGCCGTAATGGCCGACCCATTGACATAGGTTGGTGTAACAGCCCCACAGATTGGCATACTGCTGATACCACTTTGACCGGGGCGAGAATGTCTGACGACCAAACTCGGCTCGAATGACAAACATCTCCCCGACCAGGCTGTCGCACGGCCTGGGATCTCCCGTAGAGTTATAGGTCGAGACCACGTCATTGGCACGAGAAACATAGCCGTCGAGCATGTTGTACTTGGTCACAAGCCAACTGTGAATGCTCTCTTCCTCAGCAGCGGAAAGGCCACCGGAGTTTGCATCGTTGTCAGCGTTGCCGCCCGTCGAGCCGCCGTTTCCAGACCCTCCGGCAGAGGAACCCGACCCAGAGCCGCCGCCCGAACTCGACGAATCCGAGCCGGAGCCAGAAGTATCCGAGCTACCGGGCTTTCCGGACTGCTGGGCGTCCTGCTCCTTCTGCCGCTCGACCTTATTCACCGTTGCCGCCACGCTATTGTTGGACAATCGATCGATGATCTTGGTGTTGGTGAGCACGATGGTTTTGCCATTGGCAAGCGTGACTTCGTTGTCCGGGGCCTCGGCGCCGTCCGCGTCGTCGGCGCCAAACACAATATGCGCGACCACACTTGCCCAAGCATATCCAGTCGTGGTGCCCAGATCACTTTTGACCTCATGCCCCACGCGCGGTTCGCGTGCGGCATGTGCCTGCATCATGGACGGCACGGTCATGCCATAGGCAGAAACGCCAGCTATGGCCAGCACGAGCGAGCAAGACAGCAGCGCACACGCCCGAGGCGCCAGGCCCAGCCGGCGTCGCATGCGCACCGCGGCGCCATGCTTTGTCTGAGTGCCCCCGGGCCGCATGCGTTCTCCTCCAACAAAAACACGCCGCTCAGGAGCGGCGCATTCTTTCATATCCACAGTTGAGTGTATCAGCGAACCCAAAAGGTTGCGCAACGAATGGGCAAATACGAGGTGCGAGCGGACCCATCCACGCGATAAGCGGATGAAAAGCAGGTTTGTTGCACAACAAATAAATGAACGCGCACCCAATTATGAGTGCCCCGTGCGGCAGGCCGACGGGACATGCCGCGAAGCTGACGCCGCTTAGATCGCGCGGCGGGCCTCGATAGCGCGGCCGAGCGTAAGCTCGTCGGCATACTCCAAGTCGCCGCCCACGGGAAGGCCGCTCGCAAGACGCGATACCTCAACGCCCAATGGCTTGATGGTGCGAGCAAGGTAGCTCGCCGTGGTCTCGCCCTCAATGTTGGGGTTGGTGGCGATAATGACCTCGTGGATGTCCTCGTGGCCCAGGCGCGCAAGCAGCTCGCGGATATGCAGCTGCTCGGGACCGATCTTGTCCATGGGGCTGATCACGCCGCCCAGCACATGGTACAGGCCATGGTAGCTGCCCGTGCGCTCGATTGCCTGGACGTCGCGCGGCTCGCCCACCACGCAAATGCGAGTGGTATCGCGCATCGGGTCCTGGCAGATGGAGCACTCGTCGGCGGTGGCGTAGTTAAAGCAACGGCTGCAAAAATGGACCTCCTGCTTAACCTCCAGGATGGCCTCGGCCAGGCGGCGGGCCTCCTCGGCATCGGCCTCGAGCAGGTAATAGGCGATGCGCTGGGCCGACTTGGGACCAATGCCCGGCAGACGACCCAGCTCATCGAGCAGTTTTTGCAGACTGTGATTCGCACTCATATATATGCGTGTCTTAGAACGGCATGCCCGGGATGTTGAGGCCGCCGGTGATGGCGCCCATCTGCTTGCTGGCAAGCTCGTTGACGCCGCGAACGGCCTCGTTGACGGCAGCCATGATCATGTCCTGCAGCATATCGACGTCCTCGGGATCGAGGGCATCGGGGTCGATGGTGAGGTTGACGAGCTCCATCTCGCCGTTAACGGTCACCTTGACCATGCCGCCGCCGGCAGAGGCGTCGACGGTCTGGGACTTGAGGTTCTCCTGCGCAGCGGCAAGCTGCTCCTGCATCTTGCGGGCCTGCTTCATCATCTGCTGCATGTTCATACCGGCCATGACGGCTCCTTTACGTGCGGCCGCACGCCGAGCTGCAAGGGCAGCCGGAGCGCGGCGGGACTTTCAAACTCAAAAATCGTACCACGGCGCGAGGCCAGCAAGCGGGGCGGACGTGTTACCTCAGTCGATATACATGTCCTGGAGCGTGACGATTTGCCAATCTTCGCGTCCGGCGAGCTTCTTCTTTGTCGCGGCGCTCACATCATGCTTGCAAAACAACATGAAATGAGAGGCTGCGAACCCTTTTACCAAGCCTCGCTTGCTTTCGAGGTCGTCAATCTCTGCCGACTCGTCAAACGATTCCCTGTATTTGCACTCCCCGATCACCAGACGCTTTGACACCCGATCGGCAGCTAAAACATCGATATCATCCTGAGCCCGTTTGTCGGGATTCGTTCCCCACCACGACGACACTGCCGTTGCCGGAATTGGCAACTTGCCCTGTTTCGCCTGCTCAACCAGCCACTCGGCACACAACGCCTCAAACCGATGACCCAGGTATTCGTTCAGTTGCTCTTCTGGAAGCGCGTTGACAACTGCCTGGCCCAAACCGCCCTCGATATCGGACGAATACGGCATGACGAACCGGAACCAAAATGCATAGCACGGCTCGGAAAGCCGATAGATTCCGCGCTTGCTGGTTTCGACACTCTCGCCAAACGGAACGACCTTTTCGATAATTCCCACCGATTCCAGTGCCTTGAGATAGCGGGGCAACGTTGTCTGGGCAACACCCACGCGATCTGCGATCTGCTTTGCGCGGTTTGCACCGGCAGCCACAGCCCGCAAAATCGAGTTATACATTGCCGGCTCCTGAAACTCCTGACGAATCAGGCCCTCAGGCTCGCCATAGAGAAACCCCATGGGATCGAAGTAAAGCCGGGCCAGATTCTCCTTGAGTCCTATGCTCGAATCCAGCTGCTGCAGATAGTACGGGACACCGCCAAAGCAGCCGTAAAATTTAAAAGCCTCATGAGCGCTCAGACCCGGAAGCATCTTGGCTGCATCCCTAAATCCAAGGTCGCGCACCTTGATTTGAGCCGTGCGCCGGCCAAACAGGGGGCTTTTGCGTCCCAGCACATTGCTTTCCATAAAACCCTGATTGCTGCCGCAAAGAATGAGAAATGCGTTCGTTTCCCTGAAGGCCCGGTCGATGGCGACCTGGAAAATCGAGGGCAGCGCCTCGTTGCGCATCGCCGCATAGGGAAACTCGTCGAAAACAAAGACAAACCGCTCGGTGCGCGCTCGGTCGGCGATGAAGGAAAGCGCGTCAGTCCAGGATGAGAACCCGCCAATCGATGTGGGGAGATTGAAAAAGCTGGCGATAGCGCGATTAAAATCCGCAAGGTTGTCGGCATCGCTTTGCTCGAGAGCGGTAAACGAGAGCGTCCTTTTGCCGCGGCAGAACTCGTTAATCAGCGTCGTCTTTCCCACGCGCCGACGACCGTACACGACGGCCATCTGAAATGAACGCCGCTCATAAAGGGATTCAAGTTTTGCAAGCTCTGCTTCGCGTCCGACAAACATTATGCACTCCCGAATTATGCAATGTCGAATAATTCACACTTGCATAATATCTCAAGCTAAATCTAGTTGAGCAGGAATCAGACAATTTATCCGCACGGCTAAATGCCAAGCCGCTGCTCGAGGCGGTGCGCATGGCGGCGGGGTATAATTTGATTGTCATAGATGACAATTTGGAGGTGCCCTCGTGAATGTCTCAGCCGTACTCCAAAACATCCGCTCAAAACACCCCGTTGCATATTTGGCTCTCTATCTCTTTGCCGGCTGGGTATTACTGGTTATCATCACCCATGCCATAGCCTTTGGAGCAGAACTGCTGGTAGCCGGCTCGGACCAGCCCGTCGTCAAATGGGAGACGACCGATGAGTGCGCCGACGGAACCCGAACCATTTACTACAACAGCCCGTCCCTCTACCAAGAGTTCAAGGTCAAGATAAAGGACTCCAAGATTGTCGATGCCGAACTGGGCGACTATTCGGCAATCGGAGCAAGCGTCAGCTCCGAACAAGTCGAGCACACGGACAGCCATGCGACGTATCGTATCGACCTCAGCATCCTAGGCCGACCGTCACGCGCCTGTCTGCTCGAATGCGATATACGCGGCACCACACTACACATGTCCGAAATACAGATGCGCCCGGAAGAAGAGTCCCTGATGGGCTAGAGGCCCTAGGTCCAACGAGCGCCGTTCAAAGCAAAGAAGTCTCTTCCTGAGCAGTATACCCGCCCGTACAGCTACTCCACCGGTTTGAAGATGGTGGACTGGCCGAAGACGCTACGGATGAGGGCTTTGGCCTCGTCCTCGGTCTGCGGGATGCTTGGGGCTGCGCTTTGATGGCCGAAGGGGCTGCCCGCGCCGGGGTTGGACTCCCAGGGAGCCGCAGGAGCGTCCTCCTCTTTGGGGGCAGCTGCAGCGGGCTTGGGCGCGGACGCCGCACCCGGCACGTCGAACGGGGGCAGATCGTCCCCGCCGGCGCAATAAA
>CABPCW010000099.1 GCA_902406155.1 uncultured Collinsella sp. | reverse complement strand
GCCGATGCCACGGCCACACTCGGTGAGCCGGCGGACATGTCCATCTCGCCGGCCAAGACCCCGCAGCCGCGCCATAACATCGACCCCGGCAGCACGGCATCCTGCAGCATACTCGACGTGCCCGCGCAGGGTGCCCAGGCGCCCGCCCCCACGCATCGCCCCAACCTGGCTCGCGAGGAAGACGCGGCCCGCCGCTCACCACTCGGCCCCATCCTCATCGCCTTCATGGCCGGCGTCATCGCTTGCTCGGCAATTGGAAACGTCTGGAGCCACGTGGAGCAACAGCGCAAAGACGCCGCCAAGGTCGAGATGTCCGTCGAGCAATCGCTCAGCCGCACGCGCTCGGTGCATGTGTCGGTCGAGGTTAAGGACGGCGCGACGTGGGATACCGCGCGCGGCGATAGCCAAATGCTCGTCCATATCGTGGGCCGCACGCTCAGGGGACAAGCAATCGACGAGTATCAATACGTCAATTCCGAAGGTGACGGTATCGAGCTCAAGCCCGGCGACTACGAGCTCACGGTTGATGAGCCGCCCGTCGCCACCGACGGCACGCGTTACCGCGCCTCAAAGCGCATGGTTCCGGTGAGTTTTAATTCACGGGCGCCCGATACGGTCGATAGCACGCCGCAGGGCGGGTTTGACCTTTACGCTATTGCTCAATAACTGCGCCTGACGCTCAACCCCGCCGCCAAGAGTGGGACAATAGCCCTCGATACTGTTGTTCATTTTTGGAGGAAGTAGCATGTCCACCGTCACTACCATCAAGTGCGGCGGCCTCACCGCGGCCATCGATTCCATGGGTGCCCAGCTCACGAGCCTTGCCCTCAACGGCAACGAGTATCTGTGGCAGGGCGACCCGGCCTTTTGGGGCAAGCACGCGCCCATTCTGTTCCCCATCGTGGGCTCGCTGCGCAACAACACTGCGACGTCTGCGGCTGGCACCTGCGAGATGCCGCGCCACGGACTCGCGCGCATCGTCGAGCACAAGCTGGTCGAGGTCTCCGAGGACGGCTCGTCCGTCACCTACGAGATCACCGACACGCCCGAGTCGCTCAAGGCTTTCCCCTTCCACTTTAAGCTCAGCATGACCTATGCCCTAACCGGCGACGCCACGCTCACGCAGACCTTTGCCGTTACGAACACCGGCGACGTGGACCTGCCGTTCTCGGTGGGCGGCCACCCTGCATTTAACGTGCCCGCCCCCGGTGCCGAGGACGAGGCATTCGAGGATTACGAGCTGGCGTTTACCGAGGCTTGGACCAACGAGGCCCCCATCATCACGCCCGATGGCCTCATGACGTTTGAGGGTAGCTACAAGGCCCCCGATAACTCTGACGTGCTGCCCATCACGCACCGTAGCTTCGATAACGACGCCATCATGTTCACCGATACCCCGGGTTCTACGCTCACGCTGCGCGGTCGCAAGTCGGGCCACGGCGTCAAGATCGACTTTGAGGGCTTTAAGTACATCGGCGTGTGGTCTGCCGCCAACGACGCTCCGTTTGTGGCGCTCGAGCCCTGGACCGGCCACACCACCATGGACACCGAGGACGATGTCTTTGAGCACAAGGTCAACACCATTACGCTGGCGCCGGGCGAGACGGACGTTCGCAGCTTTAGCGTCACCCTGCTCTAGAGGTTCCGCCGTTCTAGCGAACGGCGGACCGGTCGACGCTGCGCGCCACCCAGAGCGACAATTTGCCATTCAAAAGGCAAGGCATGACCAGAAGGTCTATGCCTTGCCTTTTTCATGCCAACTTGTTCGCTCTGGACGTCGCTCGCTGGCATCGCCAAAACATCGACGTTCCCAATGACTACCGTGTGTCTATTAATTTTTCGAGCTTGTGCTGCGCTGCTGGTCGCTGGCGTATATCCTGTTAAGTCGTCAGCATACGATTCAACAGGGAAGGCAGATTATGCATTCTCCCCATCAACGCGACGCGCATCCACAGCTGGTGTGCAGCCGTCGCATCTTTTTGGGTAGCGCTCTCGCTGCGAGCGCTTCCGTCGTCGCCGGCGCACTTGCCGGCTGCCAGCGTCCCTCCACGCTGGAAGTAGTTCAGTCCACGACGGGCGGCGGTCGCGACGACCTGTCCGATTCTGTGATCGGCAAGGATAAGATCCGCATCGGCATGGAGGCGGCCTACGCCCCGTACAACTGGCAGGTTTCCGAGGCCAGCGAGTTCACGATCCCCATCGACAACGTGCAGGGCGCCTATGCCGATGGCTACGACGTGCAGATCGCCAAGATCGTCTGCAAGGCTCTCGGCGGCGAGCCCGTTGCCGTCAAGCAGAGCTTCTCGGGCCTTATTGACTCGCTCAACAACGGCCAGATCGACCTCATCATCGCCGGCATGAGCGCCACGCCCGAGCGTGAGGAGTCCGTCGGCTTTTCCGACCCGTACTTTATCGGCTACTTTGGCCTGTTCGTAAAAGAGGGCTCGCCCTACCGAAACGCGACCAAGCTCAGCGACTTTAGCGGCGCCACGGTGCTCGGCCAAAAGGACACCATGCTCGACACTGTCATTGACGAGATCCCGGGCGTTGTGCACAAAAACCCGGTCGACTCCGTCCCCACGGTGTTTTCGAATCTGCTGCAGGGCACGTGCGACGCCGTGACCTACAACACCGAGAACGAGAAGGGCTATATGGCCCAAAACCCGGGCATTGTCCCCATTCATTTTGCCGAGGGCGAGGGCTTTAAGCAGGAGGTTACGACAAACGTCGGCTGCCGCAAGGGCTCGGACAAGCTGCTCAAGCTCATCGACAAAACGCTCAAGGGCGTCAGCCAAGAGGAGCGCGACCAAATGTGGGACGCGTGCCTCGACCGTCAGCCGGCATAGGGAGGCAGCATGAAAACCGTCAATCGTCTGGCCTCCTTTACCAAGGCCGACCACCGTTATGTGTACCTGGGCACGAGCGTCATCGCAGCGCTCGGCCTGGCGTTTAGCCAGCGCAACCCCACGCCGCTGAGCTTCTTGGCGCCTACGGGCGTGTTCCAAGACTGCCTCTGGGCAATCCTTTGGGCCTGGCTCGTCGTGTCGGCGGCGGCGCTCGTCACCAAACTCATGCATTGGAATGACTATCGCGAAACGTCGCCGTTTGCTTCCGAGCGCTTTCGTCGCAGCGCGCGCCAGGGCAGCTATGTCGTGGTCGCCATTGCGGCGATCTTCTTTATCGACCGTTGCGTCATGTCGTTTATCGACCTGGTGCGGGTGAGCATTGTCTCGGACTCCAACCCCAGCGACTTTTTGTCGAGTCTGGTCTACATGACCTACAAGAGCGGGGACTTCTTTATCCGCGGTATCGAGATCACCATCGCGCTTGCGACCTTCGGCACCGTCATCGCCTTTTTCCTGGCGCTGCTCTTTGTGTTCCTGCGCATTCAGACCTTCGACCGTGTGGACAACGATCTCACGCGCTTCTTCAAGAGCATCGGCCGCGGCTTTGCGACCATCTACTCCACCATCGTGCGCGGCACGCCCATGATGGTCCAGGGCCTGCTCATCTATTACGCGGGCTTCACCGTTTTGCGCGGCATGGGCTTCGAAACCGCCCAGGCCAACCAGATCTGGAGTACCTTCACCGCCGGCCTTGTCACCATCTCGCTCAACTCCACCGCCTACATGATGGAAGTTTTGCGTGGCGGCATCGAGTCCATCGACCCCGGTCAAGCCGAGGCGGCGCGCTCGCTGGGTCTGTCGCAGTGGCAGGCCATGCGCAAGGTCGTGTTCCCCCAGGGTATTAAAAACGCGATCCCCGCACTCACCAACGAGCTCATCATCAACATCAAGGACTCGTCGGTGCTCTCGGTCATTGGCGTGTTTGACCTCATGTACGCCACCACCACTGTCGCCGGCGTGTACTACCGCCAGATGGAGGTCTACTGCGTGGCGCTCGTGGTTTACCTGATCCTGACGCTCGTGGCGAGCCGCCTGCTCGAGGCCTTTGGCAAAAAGCTCGGCGCCGAGGCCCCGGCAACGCTGCCCAGCTCCAACTAGGCGCAAGACGAGGAGAATCATCATGGCAGATACCACTACCACCGGCGCTGTGGCCGCCGCACAGACCAATGAGCCGCTTATCCGCGTCGAGGGCCTGCGCAAGAGCTTCGGCTCGCTCGAGGTGCTCAAGGGCATCGACCTGTCAGTTAACCCCGGCGAGGTCGTCACCATTATCGGCGCCTCGGGCTCGGGCAAGTCGACCTTCCTGCGCTGCCTCAACCTGCTCGAGACCCCGGACGCGGGCCACATCTGGTTCCACGGCCAGGACCTTACGGCCGAGCGCTGCAATATCAATAAACTCCGCGAGGACATCGGCATGGTGTTCCAGGGCTTTAACCTGTTCAACAACATGGATGTGCTTGACAATTGCACGCTTGCGCCCGTCACGCTCAAAAAGATGGGCAAGGCCGAGGCCGAGAAGGTCGCAATGGAGCATCTGACGAGCGTGGGGCTCGAAAAGTTCGCGCACGCCGCCGTGGGTCGCCTGTCCGGTGGCCAAAAGCAGCGCGTGGCCATCGCGCGCGCCCTGTGCATGAATCCGCAGATCATGCTGTTCGACGAGCCGACTTCGGCACTCGACCCCGAGATCGTGGGCGAGGTGCTCGAGGTCATGCGCAAGCTCGCGGCCGACGGCATGACCATGGTCGTCGTCACGCACGAGATGGCCTTTGCCCGCACGGTGTCCGACCGCGTGGTCTTTATGGACAAGGGCGTGGTGCTCGAGGACGCCGCGCCGGCCGAGCTCTTCGGCAACCCCAAACACCAGCGCACCCGCGAGTTCCTCTCGCGTTATCTCGAGGACAAATAACCGACCGCAAACGCTTATGTGACAGGGCCGCTCCGGTGGGGCGGCCCTCGTCATCACAATCGAAAGGATGTCATGGCCGAGGTTTGGCGCTTCTTTGCGCATGAGGACGATTTTGCCGATATAGACGAGGCCGGCGCGTGCGAGCGCTTGGGCCGCGTGCTGTCGTTTCCGACCGTCTCGAGCATGGATGCCGAGGCGGTGGACTGGCAGCCCTTCGATGACCTGCGCGCCTATATGCAGCAGGCATGGCCGCGCGTGTTTGCGGCGGGCGAGGTCGAGCTTATCGATCATTCGCTGCTGGTGACGCTTGGCGGTTCCGACCCCGCCCTCAAACCCGTCATGCTCATGGGCCACATGGACGTGGTCCCCGTGGTGCCGGATACCGAGGCCGACTGGACACATGCCCCCTTTAGCGGGCACGTGGACGACACCTACATCTGGGGCCGCGGCGCGATCGACATGAAGGATCAGGTCGCAGGCATTCTCGAGGCTGTCGA
Organism: uncultured Collinsella sp.; assembly: GCA_902406155.1. Taxonomy (GTDB): domain Bacteria; phylum Actinomycetota; class Coriobacteriia; order Coriobacteriales; family Coriobacteriaceae; genus Collinsella. Next base: position 648 of record CABPCW010000099.1, on the reverse strand, counting down.
GTATGCGCTGGCGCACGGTTGGCAGCACGAGCGCACGCTGCTCCTGGCCTTTGGCCAGGACGAGGAGACTACGCAGTACGGAGCAGGCGCCATCGGCCGTGCGCTCAAGGGGCGCGGCATTGAGCTTGAGTACCTGATCGACGAGGGTGACTACCGCATCGTTCCGGCTGCCGAGTATAGCGCGGGCGAGGGTTGGCTCATGCACGCTGACCTGGCTGAGAAAGGTTATGCCGACATTGTGCTCAAGACAAAGAGCGCGGGCGGGCATTCTTCCAACCCCTACGGCGGCACGTCGCTTGAGGTGCTCAGCCGTGCCATCACCGCAATCTGCGATATCGAGTGGCCGACGCGCGTGACCGATCCGCTTGCCGCCCAACTCGTCGAGTTGGGGCTCTACACGGCCGATGAAATTGCCGCCAACGGGGACGCCATTGTCCGTGATTGCCTCGCCAGCAAAAAGCTCTATCCGCTGGTGACGACTACCTGCGCGCCCACGCAGATCGAGGGTGGCAGCACCGGCGCCAACGTAATGCCGCAGGATATGTGGGCCAACATCAACTTCCGCATGCTCGAGGGCACGAGCGTGGCCGATGTCGCTGCTCGCTGCCGCGAGGCCGTTGCCGCGGCGGGCCTTGCCGGGCGCGTGGA
>CABPCW010000098.1 GCA_902406155.1 uncultured Collinsella sp. | reverse complement strand
GGCATCGACCTGCGCCGACGCCCCTAAAGTAGACACACATTTTGTCCTATAAGCCTATTTTGAAAACAATACCAATTTAAAAATATTCATTTTCATTATAAATCGATAAAAGCCAGACGCAGACACACCCGTGCATCGAGCACCGCGAGCTCACCGTTAGGACCATCCGTCTTGCTGGGTCGTATAGTGCAAAGGCCATTGTCCCCGCGCCCTTGCCAGCACACAAAATCAAGCAAGTCTTTTTGGAACGGGCTCTTTTAGCTGCTTTAAGAATGATCTAGCAGATAAGAAAAGAGCCCCGAGGCAATGCCTCGAGGCTCTTCACAGTTTTGATGGTGGACCTGACAAGATTCGAACTTGTGACCTCCCGGTTATCAGCCGGACGCTCTAACCAACTGAGCTACAGGTCCATCATGGTGGAGGTTAGGGGGATCGAACCCCTGACCTCAGGCTTGCAAAGCCCGCGCTCTCCCAGCTGAGCTAAACCCCCACGGAGAAAGTAATAAACACCCCAGCGGCGACTCGGCTCTCGCTGGGGTGTTTATTGCGAAAGAAAGTGGTGGACCTGACAAGATTCGAACTTGTGACCTCCCGGTTATCAGCCGGACGCTCTAACCAACTGAGCTACAGGTCCATCGCGCAAGGGATATATTAGACGAGTCGTTACGCGCGCGTCAACAACTTTTTTGAAAATCTTTGGGGGTGGTGTCGGCCCCGGCTGCCCGGCGGCATGCGAAGTCGCCTGCTCGGACAGTCCTGCTCGCACGGAGAGCACATTAAGTGCTCTCCGGCTCGTGCGGAACTCGCGATCGACTTCGCCTGCAGCCGCGCGACCGGGGCGAACGGTGCTCTAAAGATTGTCAAAAAGCGGTCGGCGCGCAGTGCGCCGACCGCCGATATAAGGGGTCTGAAGGTTTTGCCAGCAAGGGCCACTTACTCGTCTAGGAGATCCTGCGGCACTTCGTTGCCGTCGCCTAGGTCGACCGGGGCTTTTTCGTCGTCGGCTGCGGGCTCGGCCTCGGCGTCCTCGCCTTCGGGCTTCTCCTTGGCGGCCGTCATGCGGGCGACAGCGCATACACGGTCGTTGTCGTCGACGGTCATCATCTTGACGCCCTGGGTGGCGCGACCGGTTTGGCTGATCTCGTCGGTCTTGACGCGAATGACCGTCGCGCCCTCCGTCACGATGAACAGCTCATGCTGCGGGCCCACCGTCTTCATGGCTGCGAGGTTACCCTTGCGCTCGGTCATCTGGATGGTGTAGACGCCCTGACCGCCGCGGTTCTGCTCCGGGTAGTCCGCAACCGGCGTGCGCTTGCCGTAGCCGCGCTCGGTGATGACGAACAGGTCGCCATTGCCGTTGGTGACTTCCATGCCCAGAACGCTCACGCCTTCCTTCATGCCAATGCCGCGAACGCCGCTGGTATCGCGACCGGTGGCGCGCACCTGGTCCTCGGGGAACATAATCGCCTTGCCCGCGGTGGTTGCCATGATGATCTTGTCGCCCTCGCGCACGCGACGTACAGCGAGCAGTGCGTCGTCGTCCCTCAGGTTGATGGCGATCAGGCCGTCGCGGCGGCTACGGTCGTAGGCGCTCATCACGGTCTTCTTGACCATGCCGCTCTTGGTGGCAAACATCAGGTACTCGTCGGCGGGGAACTCGCGGCAGCTGATGACGCTCGCGATCTTCTCGCCCTCTTCGAAAGGCAGCAGGTTGACGATCGCGGTGCCGCGGGCCTGGCGCGTGCCAACCGGCAGCTCGTGCACCTTCAGGCGATAGACCTTGCCCTTGCTCGAGAAGAACAGCACGTACTCGTGCGTGGATGCGATAAACATCTCGTCGATGACGTCGTCCTCTTTGAGGTTGACGCCCGACACGCCCTTGCCGCCGCGCTTCTGGGCGCGGTAGGCGGCCACCGGGATGCGCTTGACATAGCCGGTGTGGGTGATGGTCACGACCATGTCCTCATCGGCAATGAGGTCCTCGACGTCCAGGTCCTTCTCGACATGGCTGATCTCGGTGCGGCGCTTATCGCCGAACTTCTTGGAGATCTCGCGCATCTCTTCCTTAATGACGCCCAGGATCTTCTCCTCGTGCGCCAGCAGGTCCTCGTAGTAGGCGATGGCGCGGCGCAGGCCGTCCAGCTCTTCCTGGATCTTGTCGCGCTCCAGGCCGGTCAGGCGGCGCAGCTTCATCTCGAGGATGGCCGTGGTCTGCTCGGGCGTAAAGCCAAAGCGCTCGATCAGGCGGCTGCTGGCCTCGGAGTCGGTCTGCGAGGAGCGGATGATGCTGATGACCTCGTCGATATGGTCAAGGGCCATCAGGTAGCCCTCGAGGATATGCGCGCGGGCCTGGGCCTTCTTAAGGTCGAAGCGGGTGCGGCGGGTGACGACGTCGACCTGGTGGTCGATGTAGTGCTGCAGCATCTCGCGCAGGCTCAGGCATTTGGGAACGCCGTTGACGAGCGCCAGGTTGTTGGCGCCAAAGGTCGTCTGCAGCGAGGTGTACTTGTACAGGTTGTTGAGCACGACCTGCGGGATGACGCCCTTCTTGAGTTCGATGACCAGACGGATACCCTTCTGGTTGGACTCATCGCGCATGTCCGAGATGCCCTCGATGCGCTTGTCGTTGACGAGCTGGGCGATCTTCTCCTGCAGGGTGCCCTTGTTGACCATGTAGGGGATCTCGGTAAAGACCAGGCGGCTGCGGCCGGTCTTGGTGGACTCCACGTGAGCCTTGGCGCGCACGGTAATGGAGCCGCGGCCGGTCTCGTAGCTCTGCTTAATGCCGGCGCTGCCCATGATGATGGCGCCGGTGGGGAAGTCCGGACCGGGCATGATCTGCATGAGCTCGTCGACGGTGGCTTCGGGGTTGTCGATCAGGTAGCAGGTGGCCTCGATCGCCTCGGTGAGGTTGTGCGGGGCGATGTTGGTGGCCATGCCGACGGCGATGCCCTGGCTGCCGTTGACCAGCAGGTTGGGGAAGCGCGCAGGCAGCGCCACGGGCTCGGCGAGTGATTCGTCGTAGTTGGGCTGCCAGTCGACGGTATCCTTCTGCAAGTCACGCAGCAATTCCATGGCGGGCTTGGCCAGGCGACTCTCGGTGTAACGCATGGCCGCCGCGCCGTCGCCATCGATGTTGCCGAAGTTGCCGTGACCGTCGATGAGCGGCGTGCGCATGGAGAACCACTGCGCCAGGCGAACCATGGCCTCGTAGACCGCGAAGTCACCGTGCGGATGGTACTTACCGATAACTTCGCCGACCGTCCAAGCGGACTTCTTGTGCGGACGGTTGGGGTAGATGCCGCTCTCGTTCATCGCGTACAGGATGCGGCGGTGCACCGGCTTTAAGCCGTCGCGCACGTCCGGCAGGGCGCGTGCTGTGATGACCGACATCGAATACTCGATAAACGACTGCTTCATCTCGCGACCGAACTCCGAAATCTGGAGCTGGCCGCCATTGATATCCTCGCCGGCCGAGGCACCACGGTCGACTTCGCCAAAGCTTTCCTCGAGCTCGGCGTCGTCGTCCTCTTCCTCCTCATCATCGGCATCGGGGTTATAGGCGTCCGGGTCGCCGTCCTCGCCCTGCTCAGCACGGGCAAGCAGGCGCTTCAAATCGTCGGGCATGCCGGCATCGCCGGCCTCGCCCATACCCTCGTTATTGCTGATATCGTCTGCCACGTTACCTCCTCTTAAGCGTCAAGGAAGCGTGCATCATGTGCATGCTTCTCGATGTACTCGCGGCGATAGCCGACCTCGGAACCCATCAGCTCGCGCACGGCGCGGTCCGCCACCACGGCGTCCTCGATCGACACACGCTGCAGGATGCGGGTCTTGGGGTCCATCGTCGTCGAGGCAAGCTGCTTGGGGTCCATCTCACCCAGGCCCTTGTAGCGCTGGACGGTATAGCCCTTGCGCTTTTTGGTGATCTTGCCGTCCTTGGCCTTGCCGTCCTCGTCGTTATCGTCGGGGTTCAGGCCCAGACTCTGGATGGAGTCGCGCAGGATCTCGTCTTCGGGCTGGCGGCCGTTGGGATACACGTAGTGGATCTTGTTGCGCACCTTAATGCCAAAGATGGGCGGGCAGGCAACATAGACGTAGCCGGCATCGATCAGCGGACGCATGTACTTGTAGAAGAATGTCAGCAGCAAGATGCGGATATGCGCACCGTCGACGTCTGCATCGGTCATGATGATGATCTTGTGGTAACGCGCCTTGGTGATATCGAAGTCGCCGCCGTCGCCGGCGCTCGTCGTAACGCCGCAGCCGATCGCGGTAATCAGCGACTGGATGGTGTCGCTCGAGAACGCGCGATGGTCACCAACGCGTTCGACGTTCAAAATCTTGCCGCGCAGGGGCAGAATCGCCTGGATGTCTCGGCGACGGCCGTCCTTGGCCGAACCGCCTGCCGAGTCGCCCTCTACGATAAAGAGCTCGGTCAGCTCGGCATCGCGCACCGAGCAGTCAGCGAGCTTACCGGGCAGGGACGCCGTCTCGAGCAGGCTCTTGCGGCGGGTCGCCTCGCGCGCCTTGCGGGCGGCGTTGCGCGCTTTGCAGGCCTGTTGCGCCTTCTTGACGATCTCACGAGCGGGCTTGGGATGCTCCTCGAGGTAATCGGTAAGGCCGTCGGTCACGATCTTGAGCGTGAGCGCGCGCATATAGGAGCTGCCGAGCTTGGCCTTGGTCTGGCCCTCAAACTGCGGATCGGGCAGCTTGACCGAGATAACGGCCGAAAGGCCCTCGCGCACATCGTCGCCGGTCAGGTTGGCGTCTTTTTCCTTGAGCAGGTTCTGCTTGCGCGCGTAATCGTTGATCACGCGGGTGAGCGCGGTGCGGAAGCCCTCAAGGTGCATGCCGCCCTCGGGAGTGTAGATGTCGTTGGCAAACGACATGACGTTCTCGCCGTAGCCGCTATTCCACTGCAGGGAAACCTCGACCTCGCCCATCTTGGCCACAGGCGCGTCCGGGTCCGACTTGCCCTCGATGTAGATGGGCTCCTTAAAGGCCTCGGGGACGTCCTTGCCCTCGTTGAGGAACTTGACGAAGTCGATGATGCCGCCCTCGTAGCAAAACTCCTCCACGTGGGGAGTCGCCTCGCGCTCGTCGGTCAGCACGATTTTGAGGTTCTTATTGAGGAACGCTGTCTCCTGCAGACGGTTGTGCAGCGTATCGAAATCGTAGATGCAGGTCTCGAAGATCTCGTCGTCGGGCCAGAAGGTGACGGTGGTGCCCGTCGAATCCGAGGTGCCTACGACCTCCATCTTCTTGACGGTCTTGCCGCGCGAGAACTCCATCTCGTAGGTGTTGTCATCGCGACGAACCTGAACGACCACGCGCTTGGACAGTGCGTTGACGACGGAGATGCCCACGCCGTGCAGGCCGCCCGAGACCTTATAGGCCGAGTTATCGAACTTACCGCCGGCGTGCAGGATCGTCATGACGACCTCGAGCGTCGGGATCTTTTTAACAGGGTGCTCGTCGACGGGGATGCCGCGCCCGTCGTCGACGACCGTGATGGAGTTGTCGGCGTGGACCGTCACCTGGATCTCGGTGCAGAAACCGGCCATGGCCTCGTCGACGGAGTTGTCAACGATCTCCCACACCAGGTGATGCAGACCGCTGGCGCTCGTCGAGCCGATATACATGCCCGGGCGCTTACGAACGGCCTCGAGACCTTCGAGAATCTTAATCTCGCCGCCATCGTAATCGTTTTCGTTTGCCACACGTCCTCCTTCAGTCAAGAAAATGTGTACAGCCTTACTAGTCTATCGTAAAAAAATACCCTCGGGAACGAGGGTATTTGGCTCTACAAGGCCGCCAGATGCGATTTAAGGCTCTTTTTTGCTTTGCACGCCCTTGGCCCACTCGGCACTGGCTCTCATGGCGTTCTCGAGGGCCTCGCGCAGTTTTTGGTCTTCGATGGGCGCCACTTGGCGCTCGATCTCGGTACGCTCGGCCTCACTTAGGTCGGCGTGCGCCAGCATCGACGCGCTCCCGAGCGATGTGCAGCGTGCCGACGGC
>CABPCW010000097.1 GCA_902406155.1 uncultured Collinsella sp. | reverse complement strand
GAGGACACGCCCGAGGACAAGGCCACGCTGCCGCGCCTGCGCGTGTCCGACATTGGCGAGGCGCGCCCCGAGCCGCCGCTGGTCGTAGACACGACCGCGCCCATCCCCTGCCTGCGCCACGGCATCCCCACCAACCGCCTAGCCTACGCCATGCAGTATTTCGACCTGAGCTGCGTCGCATTTGAGGACCTGCCCTATGTGACGCTGCTCTGCCGCCTGCTCAAACAGCTGCCCACGAGCGAGCACCCGGCCGAGGAACTCGACAATCTGCTCGCCGGCAAGCTGGGCTTTTTGAGCTTTACGACCGAGGTCATGACACAGCCCGACGTGGACGGCGTGCGCCCCTACCTGCTGGTGAGCGCCGGCGCCCTGTCCGAGAAGATCGATGCGCTGGCGAGCCTGCCGCGCGAGGTGTGGTCGAGCACGCTGTTGCTCGATGCTGACGCCGACCGCGTGCGCGACGTGCTCACGCAGATTCGCATTGGGCTTGAGCAAGGCTTTATCAACAACGGACACTCGGCGGCACTCGGCCGCGCGATGAGCTACACCTCGCCTTCGGCCGTGGTGCGCGAACAGCTCTCGGGCGTGGACTTCTACCTGTTCCTGCGCGATTTGCTCGAGCACTTTGACGAGCGCCTGGACGGCCTGCGTGCCAAGCTTGCCGAGCTGGCAGACCGCATCTTTGTGGCCGACGGCTGCATGGCGAGCTTTACCGGCAGCGATGAGGACTTTGACGCGTACTGGGATGCCGCGGGCGACCTGGGGCTTGGCGCAGGCGACGGCGCCGATGCCGGCCGCAACGCGCTCGTGGTGCCGACGCCGCGCGACCGTCACGAGGCTTTCGTCATCCCCAGCGACATTTGCTTTGCGGCAAGCGCGTGCGACCCGCGTCGCTTGGGACTCGACGTGACGGGCGCCTGGGCGGTTGCCGCCAACGCGCTCTCCTACGACTACCTGTGGAACGAGATCCGTGTGAAGGGCGGCGCATACGGTTGCGGATTCCGCGCGGCTGGCGAGCGTCAAACGGCGTTCTACACCTACCGCGACCCGGCAATCGACCCCTCGATTGAGCGCGTGGAGCGCGCGGGTGCATGGCTTGGCAGCTTTGAGCCCGACGAGGCCGCCTTTGAGGGCTTTATCGTGAGCTGCGTGAGCGGCATGGACGCGCCGGTGAAGCCGTACGCGCTCACCAAGCGCCGCAACACGATCTACCTGGCCGGGCTCGATCCGCATGCGCGCGAGAAGCGCCGCGCTCAGATGCTCGCCGCCACGCCCGGTGAGCTGCGCTCGCTCGGCGCCGACGTGACGCGCATCGCAGCTGAGTCGCCGACCTGCGTCTTTGGCGGCCGAGACGTCATCGCCAAGAGCAACGCCAACTTCAACATAGTCGACCTGTTCGCTTAACGCACAAAGGTAGATTTTTAGGACATGCCTAAAAATCTACCTTTTTTCTGCGGCTTGGACGGGGCGGCGCAGCCCACTGCGGCGGTTTGTCTCGATCTGTAACAGCTAGACGGCAATATCGGCTCCAGATGTTACAGATCGAGACGTTCCCGAACGGCACCAGCTCTTTGTCTCGATCTGTAACAGCTAGGCCCATTTATGCCGAGTTACTGTTACAGATCGAGACAAACCGCCGCAGACACCCGCCCTTCAGCAAAAACCACCCAAAGGTGCCTGTCCCCTTTGGGTGGTTTGCGAGTGGGCTGTTACTTGATGAACGGGTTCAGCCTTGCCGCCAGCGGATCGAGCTTGTACATGGTTGCAAAGCACTCACGACCATAATCGGAGTCATTGTTCCAGCTACCCTGGTCGACGTCGTACTCTGCATCCAGACGAATCCACTCCTCTGGCTTGTTCTTCTCGTGCTTGCTGCAGAAGTAGCGCTGGTACTCGACCTCGTGCTCAAACTCAAACTCGGCATCCGAACCGCGGCCGGCATACTCGTCGACCGACGTCAGGTTGCCGTGGTCGTCATAGTAAAACTCCGCATAGCCGCCGCGCTCGGAATCGATCCTGTCGAGCTTTCCGTCGCTGTACGAATAATCCACCGCGGCATACGAGTTCAGCGAGCCGTAATCGTTGCCGTGCGAGTCGTAGGCCACAGGCGAGATACTCGATATGTTGCCGTCCTTGTCATACTCGTAGCCAGCGGTGATCGTCCACCTGGTGCCCACGGTGTCGCCCTGACAGTCCAGCGTAAAGGACGTCACGCGATCCTTGTCGTATCCGTACGAATACACGACCGTCCGAGGATTGCCCGGGCTGGTATCGGTGTCGGTCACCATGTTGCCGTCCTGGTAGACATATGTGCTCGCACTCTCGCCGTAACCCGCATGGGTCGTCTTGTTGATCAGGTTTCCGTCCGCGTCGTAGGTAAACGTCGTGGTGCTCGACGAATCGCTAATGTCGGCATCGCAGTCGATGCGCGTGACGTTACCGTCAGCGTCGTACGTAAACGTGTTGACGTTCTCGTAACCGCCCGCCAGATCTTCCTCAATCTCAGAGATACGATGCGACTCATCGTGCTCGACGCTGTAGCTTACGCCGCCACCTTGCTTGACGGCAGACGTGAAGCCCGTGACGTAACCGTTCTCGTCACGCTCGATCTCGTAGATATCACCGTACGCATCGCTTTTATCGGTGCCTTCATAGGACATCGGCAGCCACAGCTCGTCAAGCTGTGTGTCCTTAATGCCGGTAATCTTCGTATCCTGCGGCAGCGCCAACGTGGCGAGCTTCTTTTTGCCCGAAAAATCGATGCTTTTAAGGTTTTCGGCATTTTTGAGGTCGAGCTTCTCGATGTCGTCGCAACCGTCCAGATTAACGACGGTGACATTACTCGCCGAGTTAAGCTCGACGGTCTTAAGGTCGCCGCAGCCCGAAAGATCCAGGTTGACGAGTTTGTCCCCGCCATTTTCCACACTGGTAACGTTGGGGAACACCTTGCCCAGGCCCTGCGTCGACGTGATGCCGTCCAGCTCGACCGACGTCACCGCCTTGGCCTCGTCGCGTGAGATGCGGCCGTCACCGTTAGTGTCGTACTTGGTCGAGACAAGCGCACGCATGCCGCTGTCCGGGAAGGTTTTCTCGTCAATTGGGGTGGTCGCGATCTGGGTGAAGTAGAACAGCGCGCCACCGCCGACACCCGCCGCCACGGCAAGCACCGCGGCAAGGGCGATGAGGGGCTTCTTGGAACGCTTGCGCCGCGCGGGCTGCTGCACGGGCACGTATTGCTGGGGAGCGGGCGCGGCAGGCTGGGGTTGCTGCGTGGCCGCGACCTGGTCGGGTGCTACGGGCGCGCCGCAAACGGGGCAAAAGAGGGCGTCGTCGACAAGCGGCGTGCCACACGAGCGACAAAACATGGCGGGCTCCTTTCGGTTCATTCCTTCCACCCTGAAGGTAAACCCAAAAATGCAGCCTTTGTTGCGCAACATTCAGCCCAAACCACCGCAAAGGGACGCAGTTCACAGGTGCCTTTGTGTTAGTTCGAACACTTGTTCCATACGTACGCACGTTCTATAGTAGGGGTGCTTGCATCAGTTTTAAATTGCAACTAGGATATAGTTGCAGAATGTGAGGCGGGATGACTCGGACCGATAAACTCATCGCCCAACTGCTTAGCTGCCCTTCGACGTATCGGTATACCGATTTTTTAAAAGTCATGGCTTCATATGGCTTTGAAATGGACAACAAAGGCAAGACATCCGGATCGCGCGTTCGCTTTTACAGGCCATCAGATGGCAGGATGTTCGTAATGCACGCGCCACATCCATCTGACGAATTGACAGCGGGGACCATTCGAAACATCGTTCGATTTCTTCAAGATGTCGGAGGTAGTCATGAGTAACGTTTTGGCATACAAGGGTTATTTCGCCCCAGTCGAGTTCGATGCCGAACAGCATGTGCTAACAGGTATGGTCACCGGCATTAGGGACGCAATCGTATTTGAAGGCTCCACGGCTGAAGAAGTGGAGCAATGCTTCCACGACGCCGTCGACGATTACCTTGAGTTTTGCGCCGAAAAGGGCAAGGAACCCGAGCGGGCTTTTAAAGGCTCGTTCAACGTAAGAACGTGCTCCGAGCTCCACAAGCAAGCGGCGCTGGCAGCGGCAAAGAAAGGTGAGTCGCTCAATAAGTTTGTGACCGAAGCAATCGCTGCGGCGCTATAACGTTAACGCTTAGGCCCAAACCACCACAAAGGTGCCTGTCCCCTTTGTGGTGGTTTGGGCCGTCATTATCGCGTTTGCCCAGATAAAACCTGCCAAAATAAACCTATCCCTTTTTGGCAGGTTTCCCGCGGCTAGCGCACCTGGTAGGCGCGGGCGTTTCGCGCCGAGAGGAAGACCGTGGAACCGTTGTGGATGAGCGAGCTCACCTGCGGGGCAATAAGGCCCGCGACGCCTCCCGCCAACAGCAGCGAGTTGAGGCCGATGACCTCTCTAAACGATGCGTCCATGCGCTCCTCGAGCCCAAGCGCCAGACGGCGCAGCACCACGAGCGAGGAAAGGTCGCCGTCGGTGAGTGTGATGTCGGCAACCTCCTTGGCGATCGCGGTACCCGAGCCCATGGCCACGCCCACGTTGGCGGCCGAAAGCGCCGGCGAGTCGTTGACGCCGTCGCCCACCATGACCACGCGGCGCCCGGCCGCGCGCATCTGCTCGATCACGGTGTGCTTGTCCTCGGGCAAAAGGTCAGCGCGGAACTCATCGATCCCCGCCTTCCCCGCGATACGCGCGGCGGCGTTGGCGTTGTCGCCCGTGAGCATCACGATATGCTCAAAGCCCAGCGCGCGGAGCTGTGCCAGCGCCTCGGGCGCGCCCGGCTTGAGCGGGTCCTGGATGCCGATCGCGCCCTTGAGCACGCCATCTACCGCCAGGTAGAGCTTCGAGAGGCCGTCGAGCTTCTCCTCGATCAGCGCCCGCACATCGTCGTCGATCGTGACGCCCTCGTCCTCGACCACAAAATGCTCGGAGCCGATCACGCAGCGCTTGTCGTCGAGCGAGCTCGCAATACCATGCGCCACCAGGTACTCGACCTCGGCATGACGCTCGCGGTGCTCGAGCCCGGCCTCGGCAGCCGCATTGACCACGGCGCGCGCCACCGGGTGCGGAAAGTGCTCCTCAAGGCAGGCCGAGAAGCGCAGCACCTGCGTGCGGTCCCAGCCATCGAACGAAAGCACGTCCGCCACCTGTGGGGCAGCGGCAGTCAGGGTGCCCGTCTTGTCGAAGACGATGGTGTCGGCCGTGGCAAAGGCCTCAAAATGCTTGGATCCCTTGACGGTGAAGCCCTCGCGCGCGCTCTGGCTCATGGCCGTAAGCACGCTGATGGCGCCCGTAAGCTTGAGCGCGCAGGAGTAGTCGACCATGAGCGCGGCACTCGTGCGCACCAGGCTGCGGGTCTTGAAGTAGACGCCCGCGGCGAGCAGGAAGTTCCACGGCACAAAGGCGTCGGCCATATGCTCACGGCGGCTGAGCGACTCGGCCTTTAAGGCCTCGGACTGCTCGACCAGGCTCACGATCGAGCGCAGCTTGGTATCGGTCGCGGCAGCGCGCACGCGCACGTAGGCCTCGCCGTCCTCCACGGCCGTGCCGGCAAAGACGTCGTCGCCCACGCTGCGCTCGATAGCCAGCGGCTCGCCGGTGAGCGTGGACTGGTTGACCATGGCGCAGCCCCACTCGACGGTGCCGTCGACGGGGATGGGCATGCCGGTGCGCACCACGATGAGGTCGCCGGCGACAAGGCTCGATGCCTGGACGCGGCGCTCCTCTGCCCCGCGCACCGTGGCATCGCCGCAGGGGATGAGCTGCGCGTAGTCGGGCACATCGAGCAGCGAGTAGATGAGCTGGTTTTGCGACTGCGCACGGGTGTAGTCCTCGAGGAGCTCACCCAGGTTGAGCAGCAGCATCGTGCTGGCAGCGGTGCGCCAGTCGCGCTTGAGGAAGGAGATGCCGATGGCCGCGGCGTCGAGCACGGGCACGTCGAGGCGCGCGCCGGCAAGAGACGCGTGTTTGCGAGCTTCCAGCAGGAACAGAGATGTGCATGCCTGGTGAT
>CABPCW010000096.1 GCA_902406155.1 uncultured Collinsella sp. | reverse complement strand
CCTAAGTGCCGACAGTTAGGGACGTTCCTTTTGTGCCGGCATTCGGGGACACTCCTTGCGGATTTGCGAGCAGTTTGCGCGTTTGTCGACGTAAGGATGTTCATTTGTCGACTTCTTGGGCTGTGGTCACCTGTTGTTTCTGTGGTGGCTGCAGGCATCTGGCTCAAAAAGGCGGGTTGGCCGTCTATGTTTGCCTGCGGTTTTGTTGCGGTGCGCATTTTCGGTCAAGCTTTTCGTCAAGTGTTTGGTCAGCATCTGGTTTGCAGCCGGAGGCCTATTTTGCCCGCGCTGGTCGTGGCTGCCCACCCTCCTCGTAAGCTCAAATTGAGGTCCATCAGTTTGAGGAGGATGCCATGACTGACCACGCTTTTGACCGAGCAGAGCTGGCTGAAGCCGTCGGCAACGATATTGCCGACATGGCCCATTTTTGGATGCTGCGGAAGTTCCAGTTTTTGGAGCCGGCGCGCGAACAGTTCGAGATCATTGTCGACCCGTGGCTCAGCTATTGCACCGAGCCTTCGCAAAACGAAATCATGGCCTACAACATGGCGTTTACTGATTGGCTGCTCTTCGAGCGCCCCTATCGCCAAGGCAAAACGCTGCTCGAGCTATATGTTGACGAGCCGCCGGCATCGCTTTCGCCTGCCTCGCTCAAGCGGCTCGAGCAGGTGCGTGATACGCAGTATTTCTCGCGCTTTGGCATTTTGGACAAGAATCCTGCGTCCGGCATGGTCGTGCTGAAGGACACACGCACCGATCATCGCTTTGATGTCTACGACCCGCATATCGTGCGGAAGGAGCATTGGAACGACGGCGCGATTGCGGTGCGCCTCGCCTGCGTCGACGATGTCTGGCTTACGGCGGGACAGCTCTACCTGTATGACATCGCGCGCCTGAACGACACGGCGGTCGATGGGCCTGGTGCGGTGCATCCCGAGGACCTGCAGGACGGCTTTGACACCTCGTGCATCAGCTTCTTCTTGCGGCTGGTCCGCGACATCATGGGCGCCCAGGGGCGGTACGTAAGGTCGCTCAACATCTACGAGCAGGAGTGGGAGTAGGGGATGGGTAGTTGTCGCCTGCCTTGCCTTTTGCCTTTTTGTCTCGATCTGTAACGTTTGGGGGCAAAAAACCGGTCTACCTGTTACAGAACGAGACGAATGCTTGGGCGCCGCTGGTTTGTCTAAATCTGTAACGTTTAGGGGCTTGGAGAACGTCTAACTGTTACAGATCAAGACGTTTGGCACCTGGTTGGGGGGAATGTCTCAATCTGTAACATCTACAGTCCAAAAATCGGTCTTCCTGTTACAGATCAAGACATTTATCAGCGGAGGCAACGGTGACGATGGTCCATTTGTCCGATGTGGTGGTGATGGAAGTGTCTAATACCGTTTTCAAGCACAAGCATACGACTCGCAACACGTTGGCGCGGAATAGGATGCTCGCGCGACTCACGGAGGTGACCGAGCAAGGTGCGCTGCTCGCAACGCATGACAATGCCGAGCTCATGTGGCTGCGGCGTCATGTTGGAACCGACGATATCGCGGAACCCGAGCCGTATTTGTTCTGCTTTCAACATGATTGGGGTGTACTGACGCCGGCGGAGCGAACGCTGCGTACCATCAAAGGGCTTGCAGAGTTTCATCCCGATTGGGCGTTTTGGGGCTATGACGCGGCGCTTTTGTGGGGTCTGGAGGTGCCGAATGATCTGCTTGGGTCGCGTTTTCTTGTTAAGACGGGTTGTTCGGTGACGTTGAGCGGCGGGTGCAGGTTGTTGCGTCCGCAGATGGCGGGCGCGCTCGAGCATGTTGATGGCGTGCGGGTGACGTCGTTTTGGCGCACGATGGAGGATTGCCTACTGCGTGCGCCGTTCTCCTACGGGTTGGCGATTGCCGATTCTGCACTGCGGGCGAAAGGCGTATCACGTGGGGATTTGTGCGAGCGCCTCCGCGCCGATTGCGAGGGCAGGCGAGGGTATCGCAGGGCACAGGTGATTGCGTCGTATGCGGACGGGCTGTCTGAAAACGGCGGCGAGTCTCGGTTCCGAGCATTCTTTATTGCGTACGGCTTTCCGGTTCCGGAGCTGCAGGTGGAGTTTCGCGACCCGCTCGATCCGAGCCAGGTGTTTCGCGTCGACTATTTTTGGCGGCTCGAGGACGGGACGTGTGTCATCGGCGAGCTCGACGGAAAGGGGAAGTACACCTTGCAGAGCGGCGAGGGTCGGGAGTCGGTTGACCCATTCGTGGCAGAGCGTCAGCGGGAATCTCATCTGACAATGCTCGGACATAAGGTGCTGAGGTTTACGTTTGATGAGCTCAAGAACCCAGGGAAGCTGGCTGAAAAGATGAGGCTGGCGGGTATTTCGCAGCGGGCCGATTTGGCTGAGGGATGGAAGCGTCAGTGGTATGGGTGCTAAGGGGTGCAACTGACGCGAATGTGGTTGTTTCTGCCGAGTTTGTCTCGATCTGTAACAACAAGGGGCCGTTTGGCCTCGTAGCTGTTACAGATCGAGACAGAAGGTTGGCTGCCGCTAAAAGATCTCAATCTGTAACATCTAGAGGCCGAAAACCTGTCTACTTGTTACAGATTTAGATGTTTGACGACAGGGCTGGAGAATATCTTAATCTGTAACATCTAACGGCCAAAAACCGCTCTAACTGTTACAGATCGAGACAAAGGTTGGACGCGGTGCCGAAAGATCTCGATCTGTAACATCTGGCTGCTAAAACCCGGTCTACCTGTTACAGATCTAGACATTTTCCTGATGTCGCTGGGGTGGGACTGCAACGCATTTCGTTCCCCGCATCTCCTTCTTGCTCCGTTAACCGATATGTCCGCAGCAATTCCGCCGCGCTAGGTAATAATGGACAAATGTTGAAGTTTTCTGAGAGGGAGGAGCTCGATATGGCGACTGCCGATCGTTCCACGTTGTTTATCAATGCGACCGTTCTGGATGGTTCGGAGCATATGGAGCCGCAGCCCGATATGGCCGTGGTCGTCGAGCGTGGCATCATCACCTGGATGGGACCGAGCGCTGTGGCCCAAGCTCCAGCGGGGGCCGAGGTCATCGACCTGGCAGGGGCGTATCTCATGCCGGGCCTCATCAATATGCACGTGCATCTGTGCGGTTCGGGCAAGCCGGTCTCGGCGGGTGATGCGGGCGCGCTGATGAAGAAGCTCGACAATCCCGTGGGCCGCGCCATCGTTCGCCACATCCTCAAAGGCAGCGCCCAACAGCAGCTGGCAAGCGGCGTGACTACGGTGCGCGGTGCGGGTGACCCGCTGTTTGCCGACATCGCCGTGCGCGATGCTATCGATGCCGGCAAGTATCAGGGTCTGCGTCTGGTAGCGCCGGGAACGGGCGTTACAGTGCCGGGTGGCCACGGCGCGGGGCTGTTCGCGCAGGTCGCCAATACGCCCGACGAGGCGGCCGAACAGGTGCGCGACTTGTACGCTCGTGGTGCCGACGTCATCAAGCTGTTCGTGACGGGTGGCGTGTTCGACGCGACCGAAGTTGGCGAGCCGGGCGTGCTGCGCATGCCGATCGATGTTGCCGCGGCGGCGTGCAAGGCGGCGCACGAGGTGGGCCTGCCGGTTATGGCTCATGTCGAGAGCACCGAGGGCGTGAAGGCCGCGCTTGAGGCCGGGGTCGACACGATCGAGCACGGTGCCCCGATGACGCCCGAGATCCTGGAGCTGTATCGCGGCGCCGCGGGCACACAGCTCGAGGGACGCGCGCCGAGCGTGACCTGCACGATCAGCCCGGCGCTGCCGTTTGTATTGCTCGACCCGGAAAAGACCCATTCGACCGATACACAAAAGAAGAACGGCGACATCGTGTGCTCGGGCATCATCGAGAGCGCCCGTGCCGCGCTGGAAGCTGGCATTAAGGTGGGCCTGGGCACGGACTCAAGCTGCCCGTTCGTGACGCAGTACGACATGTGGCGTGAGGTGGCCTATTTTGCCAAGTATGTCGGTGTGAGCAACGCCTTCGCGCTGCATACGGCTACGCAAGTCAACGCCGAGCTGCTGGGGCTGGGCGGCGAGACCGGCACAATCGAGTGCGGCAAGGCCGCCGATATCCTGGTGACGCGCAAGAATCCGCTCGATGACCTGTGCACTCTGCGTGAGCCGATACACGTAATGTGTCGCGGCGATCTGGTGCGCAAGCTCAAGGTGAAGCGTATTCCCGAGATGGACGCCGAGCTCGACGCGATTATGGCCATGCCTGCCGAAGCGCTGGCTGAGGAGCTGGCCCGCGACGGTGTGGCGTAGATGTGACAAAGGTGCAGCTCCGTTGCCGCATACAAAAAGCCGAGGTCTCAACACGAGGCCTCGGCTTTTTTATCGAACAAATACTTAAGATTTGGGACAAACAAACCTGATTAATTTGTCCCGCGTGCGGGCGCTAGGAGCGGGTTTCCATCTTGGCGTGGCACTTGGGGCAGGTGACGCGGATCTTGCCTTTGCCCTTGGGGACGGAGAGCATCTGGCCGCAGTTGGGGCACTTGAGGTATGCTGTGGTCTTGCGACCCTTCCACATCTTCTTGGCCGTGCGCTTGGCACGCTCAAAGTCTTCCTTGCTGGTACCGGCCGTGCGCGAGGCGTTGGCAGCCGCGGCGCCGCTACCCAAGCTCGCTACGAACTTGCCCAGGCCGGGGACGTTAGCGGTCGCGGCGACAAAGGCCGCGTTTTCCTTGCGACGTGCGTCGATGTTTTTGGACAGGCCGCGCAGCACGCCAATCACGATTACGGCGATGGCAATCCAGCTGAGCCACTGGATATGGGCTATCGATCCGATCATCGCGATGACGATGCCGACAAAGCCCATAACGATGGTGAGCTCATCGGCGCCATTGCGGCCCTTCATAAAGTCATTCATGCAAATTGCCTTTCGTTCGATATGCTGCACGCCTTTATACCCGATTTAGAGCAAGGGGGACAGGTCAATCTGCACCAAGGTGGTGCAAACATACCTGTCCCCGATGCACCAAGAAGGTGCAAAGCAGTCCGTCCCCAATGCCCCAATTACTTGGAGAGCTTGTCGACGACGCGTTCGATCTCGGCGAGCTTGGCGGCCTTGAGGTCTTCGTCGCCCGATTCGATTGCCGAAGTCACGCAGCCCTCGATATGCGCCTTGAGCACGTCGGCGTTGATGCGCGCAATGAGCGCCTGCGTTGCCATGAGCTGCGTGGAAATATCGACGCAGTAGCGGTCCTCCTCGACCATCCGCAGGATGCCGTCGATCTGACCGCGTGCCGTCTTGAGCATGCGGGTCACCGATTTATGGTCTGCCATCATGGCGGGTCCTCGTTTCTGGTCGGGGTGCGCGTGGGTCGTTACGCGGCGGTCACGGACAGGGCGTGGAACTTCTCGCCGGCGCCCTCGACGGCGGCAGCGAGCTGCTCGGCGGTCACGGTGTCGGCGCACTCAACCTGGACGGTCTGGGTCTCGTGATCGGCGTCGGCGTCGGTCACGCCGGCAACGTTGAGCAACGCCGTCTCGACGGTGGCGTCGCAGTGGCCGCACATGAGGCCGGAAGTCTTGATTGCGTATCGCATCGGTATTCCTCTCTGTTGTGTCGGCTTTCCCAGGCACCCGACCTTGGCCTTCAAGCCGTCGCTCGCGTACCAAAGTACGCGTCGCTCCTCTTTCAGGTCAATCTCGGGCACCTGGAAAACCCGTTCTAAATGGACTTAAGGGTGAACCTATTTTGCCACTTTAGGCTTAAAGGTTCGTAGGCGCAGCGCATTGCTTACGACGCACACGCTCGACAGGCTCATGGCCGCGGCGCCGAACATCGGCGAGAGCTGCCAACCGGTGAGGGGGAAGAACACGCCTGCCGCCAGCGGAATGCCGATGCCGTTGTAGAACAGCGCCCAGAACAGGTCCTGCTTGATGTTGCGGATCGTGGCGCGCGAAAGCTCGATGGCGCGCGCAACATCCATGAGGTCGCTGCGCATGAGTACCACGTCGGCGCCCTCCTTGGCGATGTCGGCGCCGGTGCCGATCGCAAGGCCCACGTCGGCGCGCGCCAGGGCGGGGGAGTTGTGCAGGATCCTCTGGG
>CABPCW010000095.1 GCA_902406155.1 uncultured Collinsella sp. | reverse complement strand
AGCGGGCACGCAGCGCCTTGGCCGACGTATCGGCGAGCGGCTCGTACTCCCCCACTGTCATGGCGGCGTTGCCGTTGATGTCGATCACCAGCATGAGCACACCGTCGCGTGCGGTGTAATCGCCCTCGGCTAGCGACCACTCAACGTGCTGCTTGGCCCAGCTGAGCATGTTATGGGTAAGTAGCTCGCCCTGCACCAGGCGCTCGGACAGCGCGCGGATGTGGCGGTTGAGCATGGGCACCTTTTTATTGGACATGCGCCAACGGCAGACAAGCGCGGGCTTGTCGAGCGTGAACTTCTCGACCGCCTCCTGATTGGCGCAAAAGTCCTCGTACGCACGCTGATCCTCGGCATTGCCAAACAGCTCGGCATCATCAATCTGGGGCATGGTTGTACCTTTCGTGTTAGTCATTCCGTCCTCTTATACCAAAAAGACGGCCCTCCAAACGGAGCAGCCGTCTTTTGCAGAGATTATTTTGACGATATGGTCAGGCGACCGAACAGTTTAATGGGATAGAGAAACATCCCATTAAGGGTTTTCCAAGTGCCCGAGATTGCCCCGAAAGAGGAGCGCCGCGTACTAAATGTACGCAAGCGACGGTTTGAGGGGCAAGGTCGGGTGCTTGGGAAAGCCTCTAGTGCCTAAAATGCCTGGCTCCGGTGAAGACCATCGCAATACCATGCTCGTTGCAGGCCTGGATGCTCTCGTCGTCACGCTTGGAGCCGCCGGGCTGGATGATGCAGGTCACGCCGTGCGCGGCAAGCACGTCGACGTTGTCGCGGAACGGGAAGAACGCGTCGCTTGCGCAAGCAAAGCCGCCCTTCTCCACGCCCTCGCGCTCGCAGAAGTCCTCGGCACGCTCGCAGGCAAGCAGTGCAGAGTCAACGCGGTTAGGCTGACCCGGGCCCATGCCAATGCCGGCCTTGCCCTTGGAGACCAGGATAGCATTGGACTTGACGCCCTTGCAGACCTTCCAGGCAAACTCGAGCTCGGCCATTTCGGCATCGGTGGGCTTGCGGTCGGTGGGGAACGTAAAGGTCGCGGGATCCTCGGTCACGTGGTCGACTTCCTGCACCAGCATGCCGCCGTCGATGGAGCGCAGCTCCACTTGGGCACCGTGGTCCACGCCGCCGGTAGCCAGCACGCGCAGGTTGGGGCGCTTGGCCATGCGCTCGAGCGCCTCGGCGGTATAGCTCGGGGCGATGATGACCTCGACGAACTGCTTGTTCTGATCGGCAAAGTGCTCAACCAGCTCAAAGGGAACCTCGCGGTTGCAGGCGATGATGCCGCCGAAGGCGCTCTTGGGATCGCAGGCGAAAGCGCGGTCGTAGGCGGCCGTGATGTCCTCGGCAACGGCGGAACCGCAGGGGTTCTGATGCTTGAGGATCACGCAGGCCGGCTCGTCGAACTCGCGGACCAGGTTCCAGGCGGCATCGGCGTCCAAATAGTTGTTGTAGCTGAGCGGCTTGCCCTGGATCTGCTCGGAGCCCACGAGCGGGAACTGAGAGCTAGCGGTGTTCTCGCAGCCCTCGGCAAAGCGATAGACCGTGGCCTTCTGCTGCGGGTTCTCGCCATAGCGCAGGTCGTCGACCTTCTCCAGCGAGATCTCGAGCTTGGCAGAGGTGTCCGCCACGTCGCTTGCCTGGGCGGCAAGCCAACGGGAGATAGCCGTGTCGTAGGCGGCGGTGGTCTGGTAGACCTTCACCTGCAGGCGACGACGGGTGGAAAGCGTGGTGCAGCCACCGGTCTCGCGCATCTCGGCCAGAACGGCGTCGTAGTCAGCCGGGTCGGATATGACGGTAACGCTCGCGGCGTTCTTGGCAGCAGAGCGCAGCATGGAGGGACCACCAATGTCGATGTGCTCGATGGCATCCGCGAAGGTGACCTCGGGGTTGGCAACGGTCTTCTCGAACTCGTACAGGTTGACGACGACCAGGTCGATCAGCTTAATGCCGTGCTGAGCGGCTTCCTGCATGTGCTGCTCGGAATCGCGACGGGCAAGCAGCGCGCCGTGAACCTTGGGATGCAGCGTCTTGACGCGGCCGTCCATCATCTCGGGATAGCCCGTAAACTCCTCGATGGGGGTTACGGGAACGCCCGCGTCCTCGATGGCACGAGCCGTGCCGCCCGTAGAGATGATCTCGACGCCAAAGTCGTCAACCAGCGTCCGTGCGAAATCGACGACGCCCGTCTTATCGGTAACCGAGATCAACGCGCGTGCGATCTTCACATCAGATCCCATGCAGTCCTCCTGTCTGGTACGCCGCCGTGCTCTGTGAGTCGGTGATACGTCGATCTGCAGCGCTCGCGCAGCGGCATTGAAAATACTGATTCAATGTAGCGCATCGAGCGCATCGATGCACCCCGCAACGCACGGCTGTGTAGAAAAAGCTTGCGAGCGGGGGTTGCAGGAGCGCCACTGGGCACGGTGAGTTGATGGAACACAGGGACACCATAATTAGATGCCAATGGCGTGGTAGAACTGTGCTCGATATGCATCCGCAATAGAAAGAGGCACCATGGTCTCGCGGGTTCTCTACCGACCGTTTGATACCGAAGATTTCGACGCCATCGCGCTGATCTTGCAGCAGCTTTGGCACAACAACTCGGGTAACGATGAGTACAACCGCCTCGAAGCCGCGTGCGACCTTGCCTACTGCCTTTCTTCTTCGACGTTTTCGCAGGTTGCAGTTATAGATGGCGAGGCGCGCGGCATTTCGCTTGCGCGTGCGGGACAGAGCTCCGGCACCGCCGTCAGGGAACATTGGATGGATACTGAACGTGCACTGCTGTCGCAGATGCGCGAGCTGGAGCCCGATGCCTGCGCCGAGTATCTCTCGTTTGTGC
Source organism: uncultured Collinsella sp. (assembly GCA_902406155.1). Lineage (GTDB taxonomy): Bacteria > Actinomycetota > Coriobacteriia > Coriobacteriales > Coriobacteriaceae > Collinsella. The sequence goes on along the minus strand of CABPCW010000095.1, from coordinate 3,259 downwards.
GCGCCACCATTCGAACCAACAACCGCCTGCTCGAAAGCAGCCCGTTGCCCCATGACAACGAGGTCACGCTGCTTGCCGTGGATCGCGACGTCCATGGCCTGGGTGTAGGCTCAGTGTTGCTCGATGCCGCGGTCTCGTACCTGTCCTCGCGCGGGGCGACAAGGGCGCACCTGTATACCGATTCCAACTGCTCGTGGAAGTTCTACGAGCTGCACGGCTTTAAGCGCACGGCCACGCACCGCGCCAACCGCGAAGAGCGCCGTCACGACATGCCGCGTGAAAGCTTTCTCTACGAACTCGACCTAACAGCCTAGCCTCGGCAGACACGCCTAGTCATTTAAGATCGGCACATCTCGACGCAAAAGAAAGGGATGGGCTTTCCCCGACAGCTGTCGAGAAAAGCCCATCCCGTAAAATACGACCGCTAGAACGTTCCGCCGCCGCCTCCGCCGCCGCCACCACCGCCGCCGCCCGAGAAGCCGCCGCCACCGCCGCCGCTCGAGCTATCGGAACTCGAAGCCACCGCGCTAATGCTCTCGTGATACACATCGTTAAACGAATCAAGCGGCGACTCGGTACCGTAATGATGGTAGTACCACCAGTAGCAGGGATAATTGTCGTAGAAGCCATCGGCCTCGCGTACCTCGGGCGGCACGGCCTCGGCAAGTTGACGCAACACTTCCTTAGAAATGCCCAGCGCAACGCCCATCACCAGCAGTTTGTTCCACAGCACCAAATCGCCCGGGACGGCTTCCTTAAGGCGTGTGAAATCCTCGAGCCAATGCTTGAGCGCCTTACAGCGAGCCGCCACCTCGGCACCCTCCGGCGTAAAGCGGCGGAAGGTAAAACTCAAGCCCACGCCCACGAGCACGATGGGCACCGAGACAATAGCGGCGATAACGTTTGCCTGCGCGACATCGGTAAAGATCATCGAGCCCACGGAAAAACAGACGAGCAGAATACCCAGGACCAGGCCAAACACCATTGCGACAATGCCGTCCGAGGCAACATACTCCCTATCTGCCAGCTCGCCCTTAACGGTGCTCTGATAGTCCTCGAACTTGTCACCAACGGGCGCGGCGTGCTGCTTGACGTAATGCTGCAGCTCATCGAATGTGCGCGAACGGTCGCCGTTTTCATCGGGCTTAACACCGGCAAAGAACACCTTGAGCACTGCGCGATCGGCACTGCCCTTCTTGACCGACTTCCAGCCCGCATCGCTTACCGTCACGCGATACGTCTGTTCCTCTTTCTCGCGCCCCAGCATGCCCTTCTTGGCCTTCGTCACGGTCGCTTCCTCGAGCTTGATCACGCGGTCGTCGGTAAGCTTCATAAGCGTGGCGATATATGCCTGATCGGGCACCTCGTTCCAGCTCATAAGGGCCGAGAGCACGGCGGGATGGTCGGCCGAAGGCACATCGCGGAAATATTCGTCCTGAAAAAGCGGCTTGGGTTTGCGGCGGCGCAGCTTGAGCACAACGATTGTGCCGGTAAAGGCGACCGCCACGACAACACTTAGCACGGCAAGTGCATTGGCAATCATGCGAGCGTGAGCGCGGCGGGCGTTAGCCTCGTCGGCCCACGCCTTCTCCTCGCTCAGGATCGTCGACATGCGCTCTTCGCCCGAAGCGGCAAGCTGCGGCACCCAGTCGCTGGGGAAGGCGATGCGTGCCTCGGCAAACTCGCCCTCGTGCACGCACGGAATGGTGTAGGTGACCATGGGTTTATCCGCGTCGAGCGATACGTCGCCCGTCAGCGGGCCGTGGCCCCACGCACGGAAGTTGTCGCCCTTGCTCGCCGGCGTCCCGATGGCACCGTCCGCGAAGTAAACTTCCATCTCGACGTCGTCGGAATTCGCAGACCAGCCGTCACCCACAAATTTCCAGTAGAGCTCGGCGGTATCGGCCCAGTTCATAACCGCACCGGTCATGGTGTAGCTCACGTAATAGATCGCGCTGTCGCCGCTCTCGTGGGGGCTGAAAACCTTGATCCTTACGCTGCCGTCGGACTGTTCAACCGTATAGACACCGCCGTCGCCCTTGTTTGCATAGTCAACCCTGTTAAACGCGGCGTTGTCTTCCTCGACGCTCAGCACATCAACGTTCACCGAGCCGCCCTGCTGGTTGGTGCCCGTGTTGATATCCCAGTACACGCCGTTGATGTCGTCGTCGAAATCAAACTGGCGTCCCTCGACAACAGTCAGCGATCCGTCGGCCTCGACCGTGGCGCTGATATAGGTTTGGGTCATGGAGTAGCCGTCGGCGTGCGCGGCGGTGGGCAACAGCAACAGCGCGCACGCGACGAGTGCGCACATGGAAGCAAACCGCGCAAACAGGCAGCGCTGCCGACAGGCATTGGCAACGGGGGCGTTCATAGGCACATCCTTTGTCTGTATAACCAACAGCGTCATTGTCCCACGTTTGCGTGCGCACAGGACGAATATCTCGGCAACCGGAGCGTCAGACAGGACAAAAGTCACCCTCCCCCGCACCCGGCAGTTAGGGACGTTCCTTATCTGCCGGCATCTTGGGACACCCCTTGCCATGGCTCGTGCCAGCAGCAGGCGCCGCTTCACAGCTCCGTCACAGGTGTAGCGGCTTTGTGTTGCCGCTAAATACGCTGATTGAGCCTGCGGGCGAAGGGCATAAAGCAGTTGAGCGAAAACGGTTTGCCCCTTTCCCGTTCGCTCGAGGATCATGTCCCCCTTTTCCGCGGAAACCCCGGCAGTTGCGAAGAGCTGCCGGGGTTTCTGTCGTGTATAAGGCTGGGTCGATGTGCAGCGGTCAAGACATTGAGCCGCAGACCCGCCGCGCGCAATGCGCAGCGTCGCCAACTTGTGAGCCACGGCAGCGCCTTCCCTACCGCGCCCCGCGCTATACTCGTCCGCATGGATATCAAAGCACGCAACATATCAATGCCCGCCGCGGACGCGCCAACGACGCCGTCCGCCTCCGTTCCCGCGCCCGTCGTGGGCCGCTTTGCCCCGTCGCCCTCGGGCCGCATGCACCTGGGCAACGTGTTCAGCTGCCTGTGCGCGTGGCTTTCGGCCCGCAGCCAGGGCGGCAGTATCGTGTTGCGCATCGAGGACCTGGACGATCGCTGCAAGCGTCCCGAACTTGCGGCCCAGTTGATCGACGACCTGGCCTGGCTGGGTCTCGAGTGGGACGAAGGCCCCTACTACCAGCATGATCGCCTAGACCTGTACGAAGCCGCCTTGCGCCGGCTGCAAGACGCCGCCTGTTGCATTCCGAAAAGCCAT
>CABPCW010000094.1 GCA_902406155.1 uncultured Collinsella sp. | reverse complement strand
CCCTACAGGGAATAGCCCCGACGGTTGACAAAACTATAGGAACACCCAATGACTATGTCACGGATACGTCAGTGTTTGGTATGCCTGCAATGTGCAGCGCATAAATTCGGTGCCGCAGCGCGATGCTGATGCTATAGTTACTGCGGTTAATGAGGGTCAAGAGAAAGGTTACAGGTGAAATCCAAACCTCGACCATACAGTCGATGACCCCATGCAGGTGCTTTCTGCGCGTGCACGGGGTGTGAGCGCCGAGCGGCGTGCCGCCCGCGCATGCGTATACATGTCTAAAAGTCCACGGATTGCGTGCCGGCATGGTCACGCGGTCCGCAGGAATAATGATGGGGAGCACCATTGAATTATCTGAGTGAGATGCTCAAATTGCCGGTCTTGGACGTCGATGGCGAAAAGCTCGGCGTTGTGAACGATTTTGGCATTGCAACCGGCGAAGTTTTTCCGCACGTGACGTCGCTCGCGTTCCGTGGTCCCGGCAAGACGCCGTTTATGATCAGCTGGCGCAAATGGGTCGACCGTATCGACGAGACGGGCGTTCATCTTAAGTCGCCGGCCACCGAAATCCGTTTTTCGTACTTGCAGCCGACCGAGCTGTTGCTGGCTCGCGACGTGCTCAACAAACAGATTGTCGACACGCAGGGCATGAAAGTCGTGCGCGTCAACGACATCAAGTTCTCCATGTCGGGCGAAAATCAGTTGCGCCTGCTGGGTGCTGAGGTCGGCGCCCGCGGTCTGCTGCGTGCAATCAGCCCCGCGCTCGAGCACGTCGTCGAGGGCTTTATGAAGCACTTGGGCAAGCCGCTCAGCGAGGACATTATCGCCTGGTCTTACATGGACCTGCTCGATCGCTCGACTAAGAACATCCAGCTCTCGGTGTCGCACAAGACGCTTGGCGAGCTGCATCCTGCCGACATCGCTGACATCATCGAGCAGCTCGACCCGCGCCTGCGCGCGCAGGTGTTCGCGCAGCTCGATACGGCGCAGGCCGCCGAGGCCATCTCGGAGTTCGATGACGACGAGCTCATGACCGAGATGCTCGAGGGCCTGTCCGACACGGACGCATCGTCGATGCTGGCCATGATGGACCCGGACGACGCTGCCGACCTGATCGACGAGCTCGATTATGAGAAGGCCGAGAAGCTCCTGCGCCTGATGGGCGTCAAGGAGGAGAAGGCGATTCGTAATCTGCTGGGATACGAGGACAACACCGCCGGCCGCATCATGACCTCGGAGTTTGTCTCGCTGCCCGCCACGGCGACGGTCGGCGATGCCATCGAGGCGATTCGCAAACTCGACGAGGATTATGAGAGTGTCTATTACGTCTATACCGAGGATCCGAGCGGCATGCTGACGGGCGTGCTTTCGTTGCGCACGCTGATCGTGGCCGACCGCGACGCCACGCTGGGCCAGCTCGCCTATCGCGATCTGGTCTACGTGTCGCCCGACGAGGACCAGGAAGACGTGACGGACGAGATGACCAAGTACGACCTGGTTGCCATCCCTGTCTGCGACGAGAACCGTCATATCCTGGGTATCGTGACCTTCGACGATGCCATGGACGTTATCGCCGAGGAGCATCAGGAGGACCTGCAGATCGCCGGTGTCGGCTCGGGCGATAGCGCGTCGGACGACTCGACGAACGTGCTCAGCTGGTTCGTGCATCGTCAGTACTGGGTCGTCGTGTGGGGCATCGCCTCGTGCATTATGGCGACGGTGCTGGGGACGGCGCTGGGCTCCGCGCATCTGGTGGTGTTCCCCATGTGCGCCATGCCGCTCGTGCTGTTGGCTGCCTCGCGCATGGTGTCGTTCGTCAAGAACTACTTCCTCGAGTACGACGGTCACGACGACGAGCCCAAGCCGTACCTGGGATTCTTCTTCCAGAGCACGGGTATGGGCCTGATCCTTTCGCTCGTGACCTACCTGTGTGCGCAGCTGGTGCGCACCGCCGCGTTCCCCGATGCCTCTATGTTTGAGGAGCAGCTCTTTACCGGCTGCTTTAACATTGCCGCCATCATCTGCCTGGTGGGCAACATGAGCGCCGTGATTTACCTGATGGTGCTGTTCTGGCGCGATGAGCACGACCTTAACACGTCGGGCACCGCCATGAACGTCATCGCCGTCATGATCTCGTGTGTGGCGTACTGCATCGCCGCGGTGTTGCTCACCATGTCGGTCATGGGATAGGTGGTCGCGTGCAAAACACGAAGCAAAAGGGGAGCACCAAGCAAAAGCTGACCATCGCCGCCATCTTTGGCGCTATGGGCCCCGGTCTGCTGGCGGCGCTTTCGGGTAATGACGCCGGCGGTATCGCCACGTATTCCAGCGCGGGCGCCAGCTATGGCTACAAGATGCTCTGGATGCTTCCCGTCATGACCGTGCTGCTCATCGTGACGCAGGAGACCGCGGCGCGCTGCGGATGCGTCACGGGTAAGGGCTTGGCGTCGCTCATTCGCGAGCGCTTTGGCGTGCGCAAGAGCGTGCTGGCCATGGCAGCGCTATTGATCGCCAACACGGCGGTGACCATCTCGGAGTTCGCGGGTATCGCGAGTGGTCTTGCCCTGTTTGGCGTTCCGGCGAGCATCTCGGTGCCGCTCGTGGCGCTGCTGGTGTGGATGCTTACCATGTCGGGCAGTTTCCAGCGCATCGAGAAGATTTTGCTGCTGGTAAGCTGCGTGTTCGTGACCTATATCGTTGCCGCGTTTATGGCAGGCCCCAACTGGGGCGAGGTCGCGGTCGACTTGGTCGTCCCCAATATTCAAAACGACCCCAGCTACGTGTCGCTCGTGGTCGCAACAATCGGTACCACCATCGCACCGTGGATGATTTTCTTGGCGCAGAACAACGTGGTTGATAAGAATGCGGGCGAGGACGACATCGTGCTGCAGCGTATTGATACCGTGAGCGGCTCAATTGCTGCTGATATCATTGCGGGCTTCATTATCATCACGACCGGTACGGTGCTGTTCCCGGCGGGTATTCAGATTAGCGATGCCGCCGATGCCGCCCGCGCGCTGGAGCCCATCGCGGGCCAGTGGTCCACGGTGCTGTTTGCCTCGGGCCTGGTCGCAGCGAGCTTTTTGGCTGCCTGCGTGCTGCCGGGTGTTACGTCGAGCGCCATTTGCGAGGCTTTTGGTTGGGAGCGCGGCGCCGACCGCAGCTGGGACGAGGCCCCGGTCTATCGCGGCATCATTACGGCCATCATTGGCATCTCTGCCGTGCTGGTGCTCATGCCCGGTGTCGATCTGTTCCAGATTATGATGACCTCGCAGGTCATCAATGGCGTGCTACTGCCCGTGGTTCTGGTGTTCCAGGTGGTTATCGCCGCCGACCGTCACATTATGGGTACCAACCGCAACGGCCGCGTGTGGAACGTGCTCACGTGGGCGACTATCGGCGTGATTACGGTGCTGACGGTCGTCATGTTTGTGCTGCAAGCGATGGGCTACAGCGCGTAGCGCCTCTTTTGGGTTTCGAGCGGGCCGCGGCCATGGGCTGCGGCCTCTTTTTTGCCCGCTATAGGGGGTCAGTTATATAACGATGGGCAAAAAATGCCAAATATGAGTACTGTTGCTAGACTGATGACATTTACGGCCAAGAAGATAATGAACATAACCTATAGTATGTTCATTAAAATTGGCTCCAATACACCTTAAACAAGTCAGGTTGGCTGCTTTAGGGGGTTGTAGGGGTTGCTCGGACGTCATTTTGGGTGGTTTTGCTTGCTACTAAAATGGTAACAGTACTCATATTTGCCCTTTTTTGCCCACAGACCTTTGAGGTTGCGGCGAAAAGGGCTTGTTTTGATTGTTTGGGGCAGGCGCGAGGCGCGGAAACGATGCCTGGAGCGGCGGAGCGGCTTGAAATTCATCTCTAGAGGTCTTCATTGGCTGCGCCAGAAGTGCCTCAAGGTGCCGGTGCAAAAGGAGCGTCCCTAACTGCCGCAGGGGGCGTCGGCCACGGCCGACGCCCCCTGCGGGTGGAAGCAGATTTGGCCGCGTGTTACTTGTCGGTGCCCAGCTTGTGTGGTTTGTAGGCGAGGGCATTGACGAGTGCGTCGGCGGCGGATTTGACGGCTGCCGGCTGCGGATCGTTGACGTGGTCCTCGGGGTGCACGGGCAGGTCTTTCTTGACCGCATCGTGGATCAGGTTGAGGTATTCGGTCACGCCGGTGGTCGACAGGTGCGTGCCGTCGCCGTCGAACAGGTCGTTGCGGTTGGCGCTGTACCCGTACCAGTCGACAACGCGTACATTCTTGTAGCGCGTGGCGGCGTTGGCGATGGCCTGGTTCGTGGACCCGACCCACGGCTGCGGGCTACGCGTGTTTACAAACACGACAATGCGCTGCTCGCCGGCGTCGGCCATGATCGCGTCGACCTGGGCGTCCGTTACCAAACCGTTGGTGCCCAGGGCAAAGACCACGATCTTGCCGGCAAGGTTCTGCTGGATATAGCCCTCAAATGTCGCGCGGCCAGCATCAAACTGGCGGCCCTTTTCGGCATCGATATGGCTGTGCGGGAACACGCCGTCAAAGGAATCAACGGCGCGCAGCGACACGGAGTCACCGATCATCAACAGGTCGTAGGAGCCATCGGGGAAGCCGTCGTTGTCCTTGTCGGTGTCGTCGGCCGCCTGCTGGTCGGTGGGCGCGGTGTTTTTGGCTTCCTTGTTCAGAACTTCGGCGCCCTCGCCGCTCAGCGCAGACGTCTCGGGCACAAAGACCAGGCCGCCCAGTGCGACGACCAACACGACGGCGCAGGCTGCGCAGACAGGGACGTGCGCGCGTGTCCAGTTGGCGGGCGTGGTGGTGCCATTGCGGAACTCGGCGACGGTGCGGCCGAAGGCGCCCTTCCTAAACGGCGTTTCGATAAAGCGATAGGAGCACTCGGCTACGGCGACCACCAGCAGCACCTGCAAAATGTACTGCCACCAGGGCGTATCGTTGATGTTGGCGACCGGGTTCATGAGCAACAGCAGCGGATAGTGCCACAGGTAGATGCTGTACGAGCGCTTGCCGACCCACACGAGCGGCTCGGCGGACAGCGCGCGGGCAACCATTCCCTGGGGCTGCACGCAGGCTGCGATGACCATGAGCGTGAGGATGGAACATAACAGCGTGCCGCCGCGATACTGGAACGCGGTGTAGCCGTTGGTGAGCGCGACCATGGCGGCAAGGCCAACCAGACCCACGACGCCCAACACATCGATGGATGCGGGCGAGGACCAAAAGCGCACGAGGGCGCTCGGCTGTGCCGGAGCGGTCTCGGCTGCTTCGTCGGCCTTCTCGCCAGACTTGCCCTCGGCGTTTTTGCCGTGCTTGGCGGCGCCAGCCAGGCGATTGAGCCCCAAACGATGTGCGAGACGCACCGGCGCCAGGTCGCGATCGGGGATAAAGGCCATCCAGGCGCCCAGCAGCAGCGAGAACACGCGGGTGTCGGTGCCGTAGTACACGCGGCTGGGGTCGGCGGCAGGGTTGTAAAGCACCATCATGGCGAGGGCAGATGCCGCGGCAAGGCCCAGAACCACGCGGCGCGTGTTGGGCTTGCTCACATGCATGGATACCATGGCAAACAGCAGTGGCGGCCAAATCAGGTAGAACTGTTCCTCGATGGCAAGCGACCAAAAGTGCGTGAGCGGCGAGGGGTCGCCCAGGGCATTGAAGTACGAGACGTTTTGGGCAATCTGCCACCAGTTGTTGAAGAACAGCAGCGACGGTAGGATGTCGGGGCGCATCTTGGTGAGCATCACGTGGTTAAAGATGGTGCACAGCGCGCAGGTCACGAACACTACCGTTACCACGGCAGGGACCAGGCGACGGATGCGGCGAATCCAGAAGCTCTTAAGGTCGATGCGGCCGGTCCTAGCGACTTCGTTGAGCAGCAAGCGCGTGATCAGATAGCCCGAAAGCACAAAGAAGATCGTGACGCCGAGCAGGCCGCCCTGAGCCCACGTGAGGTTGAGGTGATAGAGCACCACCGCGACGACGGCGAGCGTACGCAGACCGTCGAGCGCAGGAATGTAACGAGATTTGGGGCGAGCGGTCGCCTGCTGGTCGGTAGCGGACGAGCGTGTGGCGCCGGTGTTGGTCTTGGCTGCATAGGCACCCTTGTTGGTGGGCGTTCGATGCGGGCTCGGGCCGCGTCGCGACTACGTCAGGTTATGATACACTATTACAGACAGGCAGACGAACAGGATG
>CABPCW010000093.1 GCA_902406155.1 uncultured Collinsella sp. | reverse complement strand
TGGGCGGCGCTCGATATGGCGCAGGCCAGCGAGTTCGTGCGCAACAAGCCGCAGGGGCTCGACGCCCCGGTCGAGGCGGGCGGCAAGAACTTTAGCGGTGGTCAGCGCCAGCGCTTGACCATCGCGCGCGCCCTGGTGGGCTCGCCACAGGTCCTGATCATGGATGACTCTGCCTCGGCGCTCGACTTTAAGACCGACGCGGCGCTTCGCCATGCCATTCGCGAGCGCAGCGTGCGTGGTGCCGCCGAGGGCGGGCTGCCGCTGACGACCGTCATCGTGAGCCAGCGCGTCTCGACCGTACGCGACGCCGACATGATCTGCGTGCTCGACCACGGCTCGGTTGCGGGCCTGGGCACGCACGATGAGCTGTACACGACCTGCCAGCTCTATCGCGAGATTTGCCAGTCGCAGCTGCGCCGCGAGGAACTCGAGGGCCAGCAGGGGAGCACGACGCCCGCGTCCGCTCCGACCGCCTCCGCATCCGTCTGCGCAAAGGAGGGCTGCTAAATGAATCCGTACACTTCTTCCGGTTCGGTCGCCACGATGACGGCCAACGTGTCCGGCAACGATAACCTCAACGACCTGGGTGACGGCCCACGCCAGCCCGGCGACCCCGAGCGCTATCCCGCCGGCGCGGTGACCCGCCGCCTGATGGGCTATGTCCGTCCGCACCGCGTCTCGTTTACGGCGTCGTTTGTGAGTGCCGCCATCTCGGTGATTCTGCAGCTCTACACGCCTATCCTCATTGGCGAGGGCATCGACCTCATCGTCGCGGCGGGCCAGGTGGACTTCGATGCGCTGCTGCCGCTTGTCACCAAGCTCGCGCTCGTCGTGGTGGGGGCCGCGGCCTTCCAGTGGCTGCAGGGCTATTGCGTCAACCGCCTGTCCTACGAGACGGTGCGCGACATGCGCGTGGAGGCAAGCGACAAGCTCAGCCGCATGCCGCTCAGCTTTATCGACAGTCATGCCCACGGTGACCTCATGAGCCGCGTGGTCAACGATGTCGACCAAGTGGGCGACGGCCTGCTGCAGGGCTTTACGCAGCTCTTTACCGGCGTTATCACCATCGTGGGCACGCTCGCGTTTATGCTCTCCATTAACCTGGCCATGACGCTCGTGGTGGTGCTCGTCACGCCGCTTTCCATCTTTGCAGCCGGCGCCATCGCCAAGCTTTCCAACAAGAGCTTTACGGCACAGCAGCGCATCCAAGGCCAGCTTGGCGGTCATATTGAGGAGTACGTGGGCGAGCAAAAGCTCGTGGACGCCTTCGCCTACGGCCCGCACGCTCAACAGCGCTTCGATGTCCTCAACGCCGAGCTCTATACGGCGGGCGAGCGCGCGCAGTTTATGGGTTCGCTTTCTAACCCCGGCACGCGCTTTATCAATAACATCATCTACGCCGTGGTCGCCGTGATCGGCTGCGCGGGCGTGATCACGGGCGTGCCTGCGGCGCTCACGGTGGGCGGCGTGCAGATCTTCCTGTCCTACGCTAACCAGTACACTAAGCCGTTCAACGAGGTCACGAACGTCATCACGCAAATCCAGACCGCGTACGCCTCGGCGCGCCGCATGTTCGCGTTGCTCGATGCGCGCGAGCAGGAGCCCGACGCGGCGGATGCCGTGGAGCTTGTCGCCCCGCAGGGCGAGGTGACCTTTGAACACGTGGACTTTAGCTATGTGCCCGACCGCAAGCTGCTGCAGGATATCTGCATCGAGGCCAAACCCGGTACGCGCTTTGCCCTCGTCGGTCCCACGGGCTGTGGCAAGACGACGCTCATCAATCTGCTGCTGCGCTTTTACGATATCGATGCTGGGCGCATCGCGGTCGATGGTCGCTCCTCGCGTGACTACACGCGCGCGAGCCTGCGCCGCGCCTTTGGCATGGTGCTGCAGGACGCCTGGCTGTTCGAGGGCACGGTGGCCGAAAACATTGCCTACGGTTGCCCCGATGCCACGCGCGAGCAGATTGTCGAGGCCGCCAAGCGCGCGCACGCGCACAAGTTTATCGTGCAGCTGCCAGGCGGCTACGATACGGTGATCGGCGAGGACGGCGGCACGTTTAGCCAAGGTCAAAAACAGCTGCTGTGCATCGCGCGCGTCATGCTCACCGATCCGGCGATTCTGCTGCTGGACGAGGCAACGTCGAGCATCGATACGCGTACCGAGCTGCAGGTGCAGGCGGCATTCGACGAGCTCATGGCTGGCCGCACGAGCTTTGTCGTGGCACACCGCCTGTCGACGATTCGCAACGCCGATTGCATCTTGGTAATGCGCGATGGCGAGATTATCGAGCGCGGCACGCACGACGAGCTGCTGGCGGCTGACGGCTTCTATGCCGAGCTTTATCGTAGCCAGTTTGCCCAGTAGGGCCCAGTAGGGGCTGCCGATTAGCGGCAGATGGTTTACATCTGCGTCGATAGTACTAAGATATGCTTTTAATAAATTGCATTAGTGGCTATAGTTTTGGGGAAACGAGGCAACGTGACTATGACGTGCGCTTTGGTGGTTAACAGCAAGAGCGGTAATACCAGGATGGTTTCGGGCGCGATCAAGCGCGCTCTGCAGGCTGCGGGCGTTGAGTTTGTCCATGCCGCGGCGTTGAGCGACGATGCGGATGCAGATCAGGTTGCGCTCGAGGCGCAGGGCGCCTGCGCGGCCGACACGGTGCTCGTCGGTTTTTGGTGCGACAAGGGCGCGTGCACGCCTTCGGTCGCGGCGTTGCTCTCTGCCTTGCACGGCAAGCGCGTGTTCCTGTTTGGCACCTGCGGCTTTGGGGCCGACCAGAGCTATTACCAGCAGATTGTCGACCGCGTAACTTCCAATCTGGCCGAGGATGCCGAGCTTGCGGGCTGGGCGATGTGCCAGGGCAAGATGGGTCCCGCGGTTAAGCAGCGCTACGAGGCCATGCTCGAGCAAGATCCCGACAACGCCCGATTTAAGATGCTGCTCGACAACTGGGTTGCCGCGAAGGACCATCCCACCAAGGAAGATATGGATAACATGGCGGCGGCGGCCAAGAAGGCCGTGCTGGGAGAGTAGCTTGCTGCTCGTGGTGTCGAGCGCTCCATAGTACAAGTGTGAAAGCCTCGAAATTCTCGAGGCTTTTTCTTGGCACAAGGTTGCGTCGTGGCAAAATGAACATTGTTCATATTGGAGGTGAGGGCATGAATAACACAGCGACGTCTAAGGAGGAAATCCTGAAGACGAGCCGTAAGCTCATCCAGGAAAACGGTTGGACCGGCGTCAACATTCGCTCGGTTGCCGCGGCATGCGGCGTGTCGGTCGGATGCATCTACAACTACTTTGATTCTAAGACAGCGCTCGTGGGCGCGACCGTGGCAAGCGTGTGGGGCGACATTTTCCATCACCCCGATGACGAGGCCGTCTTGGACGATGCGCTCGAGTGCATTCGCTGGATGTATCGCCAGATGGAGTACGGCTGCCAAACGTATCCGGGCTTCTTTACGCATCACTCGCTGAGTTTTATGCAGCAAGACACTGCGGATGGCAAGCGCCGCATGCATCATGCCTGGCAGCATATCCTCGATCAGCTTTGTATGGTGCTCAGGCGCGACCCTCGGGTGCGCCCGGATGCCTTTACCGATCAGTTTTCTGTCGAGCAATTTGCCGAGGTCCTGTTCTCGCTCATGCTCTCTGCCGTGATCCGGCAAGACTTTGATCCGAGTGCCGTGCTCGAGATTACGCGCCGAACCCTCTACTAACGGTCCCCGCGCAAGGCGGGGATTTTTACGGCAAGAAAATGAACAGCGTTCATGTTAAGGAGATAATGCCCGGCGTTCGGTGTGCTTGTGACGCCTGCCCGACGGCGGAATATAAGGTTCCCTGCTCTACAGTCCTGCGCAAGACGAAGGCCACATTAAGTGGCCTTCTTTGCGTGCGGAACTCGCGATGAACTTCGTGCCCGCCGCCCGGGAGGGCGCCCCTTTATTGATGGAAGGCCTAATAAGCGGATATTCCATACCCGGATGTATTCAGAGCGGGATGGGCTTTCCGAATACAAAGAAGGCCACTTAATGTGGCCTTCAACTTACATATATTGCGGATGCTCTCATGACAAGCCGCGCCTCAACACCGAGGCGTCTGCTCGGTGGCGCGGAACGTAAGGTTCATCGCGAGTTCCGCACGAGCAGGGAACCTTATGTTCCGCGCCGCCCGGGCGGACGAACCAGGTCGATAGACCCGTTATTTGATCTTGGTCGTGCCCGGCGCCAGGTTGGGGTCGGTCTCGTTGGCCTCGGTCTGGAAGTGCTCGGTGTACACGTTCTTGCCGTCGCGGAACATCTCGTAATACTGCATCTTGGCGTAATCCTCGCGTGCCTTGGTGGCGGCTGCGGCAGCGGCGTCGTCACCGGTGACGTTGGAGGAGAGCGCCCAGCGCAGACTGGCGTCCTCGTAGCCCACGGAGTTGATGGCGGGTAGCGACTCGCGCAGCGTCATGTGCGCCTTCTGGTAGTCGGTCAGCGGTGCGCCGATCAGCTGCATCAGCTGAGTGGACAGGTAGTTGGTGGACAGGTCGTCAACCTCGCTCGTCTGGTCGCAGCCGGCAACGTCGTAGTTGGCCCAGATGATGTAGTCGGTCTGCCACAGACGCTCCTGATGCGTAGCGTCGTCCTCGCCGGTAAACCACTTGTCATTGAACTTGGACGGGAAGAACGGCTGATGGTCGCCCCAGAACACCACGACCACCTTGCGGTCGAGCTTGCTCAGGGCGTTGAGGAAGTAGCGCAGCGCCTGGTCGGACTGCTCGATGCACGAGACGTACTCGTCGACATCGGACAGCGTGCCATCCTCGACGGTCTTGGCGTCCAGGTCGGTCGTGTCGATGTTCAGGTGCATCTGCTTGTCGACCGGCAGCAGGCCCGTGTCGTAGCCCGAGTGGTTCTGCATGGTCACGTCGAAGATGAACTGCGGGTCGGCGTTCTGGTCGAGCAACTCAAGAATCTTGTCGTAGGTTGCCTGGTCGGTCACCATGCCGCGCAGGGTATCGGCGCCCTGGAAATCGTTGATGGACAGGAACTGGTCAAAGCCAAAGTCCTTATAGACGTTCTCGCGGTTCCAGTTGGTCGCGTGGTTGGGGTGCATGGCCGTGGTGGAATAGCCGAGCGATTTGAACTGCTCTGCCAGGTTCCCGGTCGTTTCCATGTTGTAGATGGTGTAGGGGTACACGCCCGAGCCCAGGTTGGCCATGGAGTTGCCGGTCATAAACTCAAACTCGGTATTGGCCGTGCCGCCGCCGTAGGCGCTCACGTAGAGCTTTCCGCGGCTGAGGCAGTTGGACAGGTTCTTAAAGTACTGCGGACCTTCGTAGCCGGCGCGCATGTTCTGGTAGATGGACAGGTCCGAGAAGGTCTCGTTCATGATGGCGATGACCGTGGGCTTCTCGCTGTCGAACTGCTCCTTTGCGGCGGCGCGCTCGTCGCTCTTGGCCGCGTCGGACTTGTCGTAGGCCTTGGCGTACTTTTTGAGCGTGGCCTTGGCATCGTCGACGGAGTAGTCGGCGGGTTTGGGCGGCTTGATGGACTGCGCCGCACTAATAAAGGCAGGCAGGTAGCCCTCGCGCCAGTAGCTCTCGAGCGGACGCCAAGTGTAGACGGTGATGCCGAGGGTGTTGTAGTAGTCGATGAGCGTGACATGCGCGGTCACGCCGCCCAGGCACAGCACCGCCACGAGCAGGTTGGTGAGCAGCATGCGCTTGGCGTTGGTGGCGCCCTTCTGACGGTGCGGTGCCACCAGGCCGGCGTACTCGCACAGCAGCATGGCGACGGCGGTAAAGCCCATGGACAGCACGCAGAACAGCGAGATCGAGAAGGTGTAGCCGTTGCCGGCGACCGCGGCGGCGGTGGAGATGGCCGAAAGGTCGCCCGGCTGGATGGGCATGGATTTAAACGTGATGACGAAGAACTCGGCAATGCCCAGGATAAAGAAGGCAAAGGCCAGGACGGCGGGAGCTGCGCCGTGGCGCTGGAATAGGAAGAACAGTCCGACCATGAGCGTGGTGATGATGGCCCACTCGAGCAGGATGCACAGGGGGTAGACCCAGGTAAAGTCGTGGTTGGACGAGACCTCCATGCCCAGCAGCGCAAAGACGCCGGCGAGCAGCAGGCACAAGACGGCGGCGACGAGCGGTTTGCCCACAAAGGCGCTGCGCAGGCGGGCGAGCTTGCCGGTGGCTGCCGAAATTACCGAGCAGGCGAACCTCAGAACCGATATCGG
>CABPCW010000092.1 GCA_902406155.1 uncultured Collinsella sp. | reverse complement strand
CCATGCTTTCACCCGCGTAAGCCTCGAGTGGTGGGCGGCGACGTGCTGGCAAGCGCTTCGCGCGGCCGCGTGCCGGGCGGTCCCTTTGATCTGGTCCTGCTCGACCCGCCCTATGCCTATGGCGCCGAGCCGGTCGAGGAGCTGCTGCAAAACCTAGCTCAGCAAGGCTTGCTGGCGCAGGGTGCCTATGCGCTGTTCGAGCACGCTGCCGCCGATGCGGGTGCGCATCCGGCAGGTTTTGAGACCGTGCGCGAGAAGCGCTACGGAATAACCTCGGTCGACCTGCTTCGTTGGGTTGGTAACGGCGAGGATGATGGCAACGATAGCGACGCACCCACGGAGGATGCCGATGAGTGACACCATTAACCGCGTAATCGTCCCGGGCACCTTCGATCCCATCACGTTTGGCCACATCGACGTGATTCGCCGCGCCCGCCGCATTTTTCCCAGCGTGATCGTTGCCGTTGCCGAGTCGCAGGGAAAAAACGGCGTGGGCACCACGTTTATGCTCGACGAGCGCGTGGCGCTGGCCCGTGAGGCGCTTGGTGATATTGACGGCGTCGAGGTGCTTCCTTTCACCGGCCTCTTGGTCGATTTTGCCCGCGAACAGGGAGCAGGAGCCGTGGTTAAGGGTCTGCGTGCTATGACCGACTTTGAGTACGAGCTGCAGCAGGCCGACCTTAACTACCGCCTGGATAACGAGCTGGAGTCCATCTTCGTCATGAGCGCGCCGCAGTACGGCTATATCTCGAGCTCGGTGGTTCGCCAGATTGCCTCGCTCGGTAGCGACGTCTCTAATTTTGTTCCGCCCAATGTGGTCAAGGCGCTCAAACATCGCTTTTCGTGACGTTTTTTAATGCCTGGTGGCATGTGGTAAACTAACACGATGATATGTTACCTATGAAAGGAGACCGGATGCCGGGCGAGAATTTTCCTGGCGACAGGATCGTGAGTCTTGTCGACGAGCTCGAGGGGCTCATCGAAGAGGCTAAGACGCCGTTCGGCAAGAACGCCCAGATGAAGGTTATCGACGCCGACGTCTTCTTTAACATCCTCGACGAGATCCGCATGAGCTATCCCGAGGAATGGCAGAAGTCCCGCCGTATCCTCAAGGAGCGCGAGGAGCTTATGGCTTCCGCCGCCGCTCAGGCCGATTCCATCATCGCCGATGCTCAGCAGCAGGCCCTCACCATTGCCGGTGAGCAGGAGATCGTTCGCTTGGCGCAGCAGCAGGCCGACGACATCCGCGACCGTGCCCAGCAGTATGAGCGCGAGACGCGCTATGCCGCCGAGGACTACGCCGAGCAGGTCTTTACGCACCTCGAGGAGAACCTCAAGAGCCTGACCGGCACGGTGACCCGTTGCCGTCAGCAGCTCAACGAGGGTGCCGCCCAGCAGAATGGTCAGTGGTAATGGCTGAGTTCCCGAGCGTTACCGTCGATCTTTCCGAGCAGCTCGAGTTTCCCGGAGACTCGTATCCGCTGACCGGCAAGGTCGATGTTGCCATCTATACGGTGGGCGAGAAGAAGTACCAGCTGCAGGACGGCATTGACTACGACGTGGTCTTTACCAATGCCGGCACCGGTGTTCTGCTTACGGGTATGGTCCGCGCTCGCGCAACCGGTGAGTGCGACCGTTGCCTTGAGCCCGCTTCGTTTGATATTGCAGGCGAGATCGAGGAGTTCTACCTCTTTGAGGAGCCCGAGGACCCCGAGGCCTACGAAGACGGCTACGAGCTTTTGGGCGAGGATCGCATCGTTGATCTGGGTGAGCCCATCAACGACGCGGTTGTCATGGACACGCCGTTCGTTGTCCTGTGCAAGCCCGATTGCCGCGGTCTGTGCCCCACCTGCGGCATCAATCTCAACGTCGAGCAATGCGATTGCGCCGCTCAAGCAGAGGCCGAATGGGCCGCTGCCACGGAAAATCCATTTGCAGCATTGAAGAATCTCAAGCTTGACGAGTAAAACTGTGGTAATATCGCTACTTGCGCGTAATCGCCACACTGGATAGTTCATAAGGAAGGTCACTATGCCCGTACCTAAACAAAAGCAGGGTCGTATCCGCACCCATACCCGTCGTTCCGCCAACATGAAGATCTCGGCTGCGGCTCAGTCCACGTGCCCCCGTTGCGGCGCTGTCAAGCTTCCGCACCACGTGTGCCCCAGCTGCGGTTTCTACAAGGACCGTGAGGTTATCGTTACCGAGTAACGGTATACTCTGGATGCGATGCCGTTCCAAATGGAACCACAATGGCCGGCTCAATGAGTCGGCCATTTTTGTATAAGGAGTATGTATATGAGTAACGTTCGCGTTTGTGTAGACGTTGTGGGCGGAGACGAGAAACCTCAGGTTGTTCTCGATGGTATCGAGGCTGCACTTGCCGCCGATCCCGATATCGAGGTCCTGGCAGTCGGTCCCGCCGAAATCGTCAATCTCTTTGCCGCGGCCCATGCACGTGTGGAGGCTCTGGAAGCCCCTGACATTATCGCCATGGATGACGATCCCATTCGCGCCGTGATGACCAAGCGCAAGTCCTCGATCGTGCTTGCCTGCCGCGCCATCAAAAAGGGCAACGCGGACGCGTTTTTCTCCGCCGGCTCCACCGGCGCCATGACCGCTGCCGCGACCGCCTACGTCACACCGTTTAGATATATGGCCGAAGGCAAGAAGCAGCCGGTGCGCCCCTGTTTGACCAATGCGCTGCCCAATCGTGCCGGCGGCCTGACGGTGCTGTGCGACATGGGCGCCAACCCCGATGTCGAGGTGGACGACATGGTGCGTTTTGCCCAGATGGGTAGCGCTTATGCCCGCGTTGTCCTGGGCATCGAGCATCCTCGCGTGGGCTTGCTTGCCAATGGCACCGAGGACGAGAAGGGCTCCAACTTTACCAAGGCCTGCTTCCCGGCCATGAAAGCCGCCGTTCCCGGCTTTGTGGGTAACTGTGAAGGCACCGATCTTACGTCGGGCAATTTTGACGTCGTGGTCGCCGACGGCATGTCGGGCAACATTGCGCTCAAGGCCACCGAGGGCGCTGCCAAGTTTTTGTTGCAGGAGCTCAAGGGCGTCTTTATGTCTTCGCTTGGCACCAAGATCGCCGCGCTGCTCATTAAAAAGCAGATGCGTGAGATAAAGGCCAAGCTCTCTGGCGACGCCAAGGGCGGCGCGATTCTTTTGGGCCTGCGCGGCGTGGTTCTGATCGGCCATGGCGCCACCTCGGTCGAAGCTGTTAAAAACGGTACGCTTGCGGCGGCCGAAGCCGTGCGCGCCGGGCTGGTCGAGAATGTCGCCAACTCCATGGACGGCATCGTTTTGTAAGAGCGAGTTAGAGCGCTGTTATGTGCCTCGCGGCCTGCTTCGTGGGGTAGAATCAGAACCGTGTCTTGGTACCGCCCGGGCGGTACCATTCTTTTGGTATTCATGCACTATGAGAGGAAGCGCTATGGACCGCTCCGAAATCTTCGACAAGATCGCCGAGGTCGCTGCTGACGTTCTGGGCGTCGATGTTGCCGAAATTAGCGATGAGACCACCTTTGACGATCTCGATGCCAACTCGCTCGAGCGCCTGCAGCTGGTTACGGCTATCGAGGACGAGTTCAACCTCGAGATCGATGACGAGACTCTGCTCTCGCTCAACTCTGTCGCCGACGCCGTCGACGCGATTGAAAACGCCAGGGAGGCCTAGGTCTTGGCTTTGTCTGAACGACTTACGCGTGCCCAGGAAATTCTGGGCCACGAGTTCAATAATAAGGTGCTTCTGCGCGCGGCGCTTACGCATCCCTCGGCAGTCGAGGGCCAGCCGGTTTCTGCCAGCTATGAGCGCCTTGAGTTCTTGGGCGATTCCATTTTGGGCGCCGTCGTCGCCCGTTCGCTCTTTGAGTCCTATCCCGAGTTTGACGAGGGCAAGCTCACGCGCCTGAAGGTGTCGCTTGTCTCGGGCGCTACGCTATCCGAGGTGTCGCATGAGCTGGGCATCGACGACATCATCATCTTTGGTGCCTCCGAGACCGGTACCGGCGCGCGCGGCCTGCACTCGGCGCTCGAGAACGTCTACGAGTCGCTCGTGGGTGCGCTGTGCCTGGATGCCGGCTGGGATGTTGCGGCGGACTTTATCCATCGTACGCTCAAACCGCACCTGGCCTCCGAGCGTGCCGAGCACCCCGCGAACCCCAAATCGTTCTTGCAGGAGTGCGTGCAAGCCGACGGTCACGAACCCCCGGCGTATAAGCTCGTTGGCTCCGAGGGCCCGGCGCATGCGCCTACCTTTACCGCCGTGGTGTTGATCGACGGTATTCGCCAGGGCCGCGGCTCCGGCTCCTCAAAGAAGGAAGCCGAGGGAGCCGCTGCACTTGAGGCACTTGACCGCATGGGCTACACCACCAACGGCGTGATTCTCAACAAGAAGCCTGTTTAAGCGAGGAACCGTGTATCTCAAGTCCCTCACGCTCAAAGGGTTCAAGTCGTTTGCCGACCGCGCCCATATGACGTTTGAGCCGGGCCTGACCGTCATCGTCGGTCCCAACGGCTCGGGAAAATCGAACATCTCTGACTCGATTCTGTGGGTCCTGGGCGAGCAGAGCGCCAAGCAGCTGCGCGGCCAGGCCATGGAGGATGTCATCTTCTCGGGCTCGTCAGCGCGCAAGCCGGTGGGTGTCGCCGAGGTCACGCTGGTGCTCGATAACTCGGACCATATGCTGCCCGTCGACTTTGACGAGGTCGCCATCACCCGTCGTATGTATCGCTCGGGCGAAAGCGAGTACCTCATCAACTCGAGTCCGTGCCGCCTGATGGACATTCAGGACATCCTGCACGATTCGGGCTTGGGCAAGGATACGCATTCCATCATCAGCCAGGGCAAGCTCGACGCCATTTTGCAGAGCCGCCCCGAGGAGCGCCGTGCCCTCATCGAGGAGGCCGCCGGCATCTCCAAGCACAAGCGCCGCAAGGAGCGTGCGCTCAAAAAGATTAAATCGATGGACGAGCACCTGACGCGTGCCCGCGACATCAATAAGGAAATTGCCCGTCAGCTGCGACCGCTGGAGCGTCAGGTCGATCGCGCGCGCAAGTATAAAGAGCTGTCCTCGCGCGCGAACGAGCTTACGCAGATGCTGGCCGTCGACGAGCTGCGTTCGCTGCAGTCGCAGTGGAACGACTTGGAGAGCCGCTCCAAGGAAGGTGCCGCCGAGCTGGAGCTTGCGCAGTACCGCTTGGGCGAAAAGGAACGCGAGCTCGAGAAGCTCCAGGTCATGCTCGAGGAAAAGGGCCTGTTTGTGGGCGATCTGGGCGAGCAGCGCCGCCATATGCAAGACGTGGTCGGCCGCATTAACTCCGATATGCGCCTGCTCGAGGAAAAGGGCCACAACATGGTGTCGCGCCTGTCCGACATGCGCGGCCAGATCTCGAGCTCCGAGCATCAGCGTCGTCGCGTGGTAGAGGAGCTCGAGGACGCGCGTGCGCAGCTTGAGGAAGTGACCGGCGCGCACATGCAGGCCCAGGAGGACGTTGACGCCGCTGGTCCTGCCGCCGCTCAGCTCCACGAGCGGCGCGTGACGCTCGACAATCAGATTTCGCAGCTTACGCGTGAGCAACGCGATGTGCAGCGTGTGGCCGATAACGCGGCGCTCGAACTCGCCAAGGTGAAGGACTCGCTGAGCAACGCCGAGGTCGAGGACAACATGTACGCCTCACGCCTGGAGCAGATCGACGAGCAGCTCGAGGAAGTCACGGCCTCACTCGAGAGCCGTCGCGACCGCGCTGAGGAGCTCGACGGTACGCTCGATCAGGCCCGTCAAGGTCAGGTCGATGCACGCGAGGCCACCGAGGTTGCCCGTGCAGCGTTGAAGGACTTGCGTGCCCGCGAGAGCGAGGCGCGCAACAAACTGTCCGAGGTGCGCTCGGAGCTTGCTAGCCAAAAGAAACTCGATGCCCGCATGGCTGACAGCTCGCCGCTGGTGAGCCGTCTGATGGGTGCGCTGGGCGACGATGTCTCGGGTCGTCTGGGCGACGTGCTCGAGGCCCCGCGTGAGCTTGAGGGCCTGGTTGAGCAATTGCTCGCCGGCGATATCGATGCGCTGCTGTTCGACGATGCGTCCGCGCTTGAGCGTGCCGGTCGTGCCGCTCTGGACCAGAAGAAGGCCTCGGGCGAGGCGCTGCTGGTCGCGCGCGGTGTGAGCGCCTCTGCTGCCGCTAAGGGCGCTGCCGGTTCCCGCCTGGTCGATCGTCTGTCCGTGCGTGCGGGCTACGGTCCCGTCGTCGAGGCGCTGCTCGGCGGTTATTACGTCGTGGACGATCTTGCTGCCGCGCTGTCGGCGCCGGTGGTTGAC
>CABPCW010000091.1 GCA_902406155.1 uncultured Collinsella sp. | reverse complement strand
CCGCCCGAGCCTCGACCCTGCGAACCGCCCGCGCGCTCAGCTTGCGCGCGTTGACGCTCGTAGCTCTGCTCACGCCGGCGCTCGGCATCCTCGCGCTTGGCGACATCGCGAAACACACGGCCCGAACTCGCGCGCACGGTCTCCAGGTCCAAACCTAACAGGTCGGCAATCTGGATAAAGTATGTGTCGATCATATAGCTGTCGCGCAGCGGATAGATGAGCGTCAGCGCATCCTCGAGCGCCTTGGCACGACCGCCCGGCGTGGTAATGTCGCTCGACTCCTGCAGCGAACGGTAGACAAAGTCCATGAGGGGCTCGGCGGCATCGATGCGCGCCTGAAGCTCCTGGCCGCCATGCGCCGTGATGAACTCCATGGGGTCGTTGCCGTCGGGCAGCACCACGCAGCGCAGGTCCATCGAATCCTGCTCGATAAACTGAATCGCGCGGCGAGCGGCCTTTTGACCGGCGGCGTCGCCATCGAACATATAGACAATGCGCTTGGCAAAACGGGTGAGTGTCTTAACGTGATGTTCCGTGAGTGCTGTGCCCAGCGTAGCGACGACGTTTTTGATCCCTGCCTCCCAGCAGGCGATGCAGTCGGTATATCCCTCCACCACGATGGCGGTACCCTGCGCGACGATAAACTCCTTGGCCCAGTTAAAGCCGTAGAGGTTTCGTTTTTTATGAAACACGCTCGTCTCGGCGGTGTTGAGGTACTTTGGCTGACCATCGCCCATGATGCGCCCGCCAAAGGCGATATTGTGACCTTGCTCATCAAAGATGGGAAACATCACACGGTCGTAAAAACGGTCGGCAAGCTGTCCGCGCCCACGGCTCACGGCCACATTGGCGTCAATCATCTCCTGCGGGGTAAAGCCCGCTTGAGACAGATGCGAAACCAGCGCGTTGCGACCCGGTGCAAAGCCCAGGCAGTAGCGGCGACAGACGTCTCCGCCCATACCACGGCTGGCAAAGTACTCGCGCGGACGGCTGTCCTTACCGCGCATAAGCATGGTGTGGTAGAACTGAGCCGTCTCGGCGCACAGGTCATAGATGCGGGCACGCTTGGTGCCGCGATCGCGCTGCGCACCGGTATCGTGCAGTTCAATGCCCGCACGATCAGCCAAATAGCGGATCGACTCGGGAAAACTCAAGTTCTCGCGCTTCATGATATAGGTAAAGACGTCGCCGCCCTCGCCGCAGCCAAAGCAGTGCCACACCTGCGTAGCAGGGATAATGTGAAACGATGGGGTCTTTTCGCCATGAAACGGGCAGCATCCCCAAAACTCATGGCCGCGGGGCTTGAGCTCAACCGTTTCCTGCACTATGGCAACCAGGTCCGACGCCGCGCGTACCTGATCTTTTTCCTCATCGCTAATCACGGATACTCACCCCCTGCTCACCCAAGTTATGACGGATATCGTCGATATTACCCTCGATGGTCGCGATCAGGTCGTCCAGGGAATCGAACACGCGAGACGGACGCAGCCAGCGCGTAAACGCCAGCGACACGGAAGTGCCATACAGGTCGCCCGCATAGCCGATCAAGTTGGCCTCGAGATGCGCCGAGGCGGCATCGTCGGCATAGGTCGGCGGCAGGCCGACGTTAACAGCAGCAGGCCATACGGTATCATCGACCAGCACCAGACCCTCATAGACGCCATCGGCAGGCACTTGAATGCCGTCGGGCACCTGGATGTTTGCCGTGGGAAAGCCCATGTCGGAACCCTCGTGACGGCCAGCCGCCACAACGCCGCGCACCATATAGGGACGGCCGAGAAGCTCGGCAGCCAGCTCCACATGACCCTGGGCCAGCTCATGGCGGATGCGCGTGGCACAGATGGTCTGCCCGTTAACGCAGAGCAGGTCGTGACCGTAAACGTCAACCCCACGCTCAGCACCCCAGGCGCGCATCTCGGCAACGCCCGAAGCGCCGCCGCGGCCGAGTCTAAAGTCGCTGCCTACACGAATGGAGTGAATGTCGACAACGCGCGACAACAGCGCCAGAAACCCGACATGGTCGAGTGCCGCCACGGCGGGCGTAAAGGGAACGGCCACCACCGCATCGACCCCGGTTTGAGCCAGTGCGTGCAGTCGGTCGGCCGTCGTCATCAATTTTTGAGCGGGCGACGGACTCACCACGACGTCCGGATCAGGATCGAAGGTGACCACGACCGCTTTGCTGCCGTGGAAACGTGCGTCGCGAATAATTGCGTCAATCAGCTCTTGGTGCCCACGATGCACGCCATCAAACACGCCAATGGCGATCGACGCGGCACCCAAGAACTCGCACCCATCAAATGCATCGGCAGAAACGGTACGGGCCTCATCCAACTCACCCGCGAAAAAGATACGCGCGAGCTCGTGGGGCGCCAGCATCATCGAACACCGCCGATCGCCTGCGGAAAGACGTGCTCCATCACAAAGCGGCCGCCCTCGATACGGGCGAGCGCCTTGAGTCCCCCATCGAGCACGAGCGCGAACGGTGCCTTCACCGTATCGAAGTCCGCAAGCGCGCGTTCAACGGGAATGCGGCGACCACAAAGCAGGTCGTCTGCAAGATTACCCGGCAAATCGACACGCGTGGCACCAAGGGCGGCGATGGGATCCAAGGCGAAGCCGGCCGCAGACTCGGGAGAAAGCTCCTCGACCGTATGACAGGCGCCAATGGAAACCACGCCGGAGGCCGTACGGCGCAGCGCGGAAATATGCGCAGCACTATCGCAGGCGCGACCCAGATCGCGAGCAAGCGCGCGAATGTAGGTGCCCTTGCTTACCGAAAACGCCACGGTCCAGACGCACGCATCGCCCTCGCCGCCCACGGCGATCAGGTCGGCGGCATAGACCTCGACGGGACGCGGGGGCAACTCAACCGCATTGCCCTCGCGAGCACTCTTATAGGCGCGAACGCCATTGACCGAAATGGCCGAAAACGCTGGCGGCACTTGCATCTGCGGGCCAAGCATAGCGGCCAGCTGCTCACGGGCGTAAACAAGATCGCGCAACTCGGGGGCAACGGGCACCGTGCGGACGGCCTCGCCCTCCGCGTCATCGGTATTGGTCTCGACGCCAAACGAAATGTCGGCGACATAACTTTTGGTATCGAGGGTTAGCATGCCCAGCAGACGGGTCGCCTGGCCCACGCCCACCACCATGACACCCGAGGCCATGGGGTCGAGCGTACCGGCATGGCCGACGCGTCGCTCATGGAGGGCGCGTCGGCACTGCGATACCACGTCGTGGGACGTACAGCCCACCGGCTTATCGACGGCGAGCAGCATATTCAATTGAGAAGGCGTACGACGAGCCATGTACCATCCAAAATGTTAGAGCTCGACGGTCACCGTAGCGGGATCCTCCCCTACCAGCTCGGCCAGCATGGGGAGTGCCGCGGTGAGCGTCTCGAGAATCGTTCCGTTGTTAGAGAAACCAGCGGCCGCGGGATGCCCGCCACCGCCAAAAGCAGCAGCGATCTCGGAAACATTGAGGTCGCCCTTGGAGCGCAGGTTTCCGCGCACCTTGGTATCGCCCTCAATGCCCTTCAGGAACAGGCAGACCTCCACACCCATCACCGAACGCACCACATCGACCAGGCCGTCGCACTCGTCCGAGGTGACGCCGCAGGCCTCGAGGTCGCTCTGATACGCATAGCTATATGCCACGCGACCGTGCGCCACTGTCTTGATGCGGCCCATAACGATGGACTTGAGATGCAAGAACTCGACGCGCATGCTCTGGTAGACCTCGAGCGCAACGCGCGCCGGATCGGCACCGTGCGCGACCAGGCGCGAGGCGGCATGGAACGCAGCGGCATCGGCGTTTTGATACTGAAAACGACCGGTATCGGTCACCAGGCCGCACAACAGGCAGGTCGCGACACCATCGCGAGCCACAATGCCACAATTGTCCAAAAAGCGGTCGATGATCATGGCACAGGCCGCGGCATCGACGCACCTCAGGCTCAGCTCGGCAAATTCCTCGCGCGCCGGATGGTGATCGAAGCACACCACATGCGACGAGCGACGGAGCACCTCGGCTGAGTTGTTCAGACGCTCGACGACCGGCACGTCCACCGAGATGAACAGGTCCGGATTGCCGGTATACACAGATGCCGGCACCAGACGGTCGGCGCCCTCCATAAAGCGGTAGATGCGCGGAACCGGGTCATCGTCTGCCAGCAGCAGGGCAATGTCCTTGTTGGGAAAGAACTTCCTAAGCGAGAGGCCCAGGCCCAGCACGGAGCCCAGGGCGTCGCCATCGGGAGACGTATGTCCCGAAATCGCAATGGAGGACGCACCCTCGATGAGCTCAAGGATGCGTCGCTGAATATCTGCAGACTCGCACGATGCGAGGTCGGCGGAATTACTCATCTAAAGCTGCCTCCTGGGCGGCATCCGCAATTGGATAGCCGTCCTCGTCCTTTTCGATCGCAAGCGTGGCGGGAACGTTTTCCAGCGCACGCGTGATGCGCTCGGCCTCATCGGTCGAGCGATCGATGCGAAAATCGAGCTCGGGCGTGACGCGCCAATCGAGCGAGCGGGCCAGCAGGCTACGGATGCGGCCCTTGGCGCTGGCGAGCGCCTCCATGACCTCGTCGTAGCGGCTCGCGTCGCACGACACATACACACGCGCGAACGAACGGTCCACCGCGACCTCGACCGCGGTCAGGGTGACCAGGTCGAGACGCGGATCGGAAACCTCAAAGAGCAGGATATAACCGAGCTTCTCGCGAAGCTGCTCGCCCAAACGGCGGGTTGCCTGCGTTTGCTTCATAGCGCTACCCCCTACTCGGTACGGGCAACCTGGTCGATGCGGTAGCCCTCAATGGTGTCGCCAGGCTTGATGTCCTGGAAGTTCTCCAGGCCAATACCGCCCTCGGAGCCGCTCTTGAGGCTCTTGGCCTCGTCCTTGTAGTGGCGCATCGAGGCGATCTTACCGTTGAAGACCACGATGCCGTCGCGCACCAGGCGCACGGAATCGGTCGCGGCGATCTCGCCCTCTTCGACGCGGACACCGGCGGCGATACCGACCTTGGGCACCTTGAAGGTGTCCAGAACGGTCGCGGTACCCGTGGAAACCTCGACCTCGGTGGGCTTGAGCATGCCGATACGGGCTGCGTCGAGGTCCTCGAGGCACTTGTAGATGACGTCGTAGCAACGGATCTCGACGCCCTCGCGCTCGGCGGCGGAGCGGGCCTTGCCGTCGGGACGGACGCCAAAGCCGATGATGATGGCGTTGGAGGCGTCGGCCAGAACGACGTCGGTCTCGTTGATGGCGCCAACGGCGGAGTGGATCGTGTTGATGCGCACCTCGGACTGGTCCATCTTGTCGAGGGAGTCCTGAAGGGCCTCGATAGAACCCTGGACGTCGGCCTTGATGATCAGGTTGAGCTCCTTGACCTCGGCGTCGGCGATGGTCTCGAAGAGGTTCTCGAGCGTCACATGCTTCACGCGGCTCTGCTCCTCGATGCGGGCCTTGAGCGAACGCTCGTCGGCCAGGGCGCGAGCCTCGCGCTCGTCCTCGAACACGCGGAACTCATCGCCGGCGTTGGGGACGGACTGCAGGCCCAGAATCTCAACGGCGTCGGAGGGACCGGCCTCGGTGACGGCGTTGCCCTTGGGGTCGAGCATGGCGCGGACGCGGCCGTAGGTAAGGCCGGCGACCAGCGTATCGCCCACGTGCAGGGTACCGCGGGTCACGAGCACCGTGGCAACCGAGCCGCGGCCCTTGTCGAGCTTAGCCTCGAGGACGTTGCCCGAAGCGAACGTATCGGGGTTGGCCTTGAGCTCGAGCACGTCGGCCTGGAGCAGGACGGTCTCGAGCAGGTCGTCGATACCGATCTTCTGCTTGGCCGAGATGTTGACGAACATGTTCTGTCCGCCCCACTCCTCGGGGATGATGCCGTACTCGGTGAGCTCCTGGCGCACGCGGTCGGGGTTGGCACCCGGCTTATCGATCTTGTTGACGGCGACGACGATGGGAACACCGGCGGCCTTGGCGTGGTTGATCGACTCGATGGTCTGGGGCATGACGCCGTCGTCGGCAGCCACGATCAGAATGACGATGTCGGTCACCTTGGCGCCGCGGGCACGCATGGCCGTAAAGGTGGCGTGGCCGGGGGTGTCGATGAAGGTGATCTTGCGGTCATTGATCATGACCTGCGAAGCGCCGATGGCCTGCGTAATGCCGCCCGCCTCGCCGGCAGCGACGCCGGTGTGACGGATGGCGTCGAGCAGGCTCGTCTTGCCGTGGTCGACGTGGCCCATGACGGTGACGACCGGGGCGCGCGGCTTAAGGTCGGCGGGATCGTCGTAGAACGAGAAGGTGTTCTCCTCCTCGGGGGTGATGATCTTGATCTGACGGCCCAAGTCGTCGGCAACGAGCTCGACAAGGTCGTCGGACATGGACTGCGTCATGGTAAGCGGCGTACCCAGCAGGAACAGGCGCTTGATGATGTCGTTGGCCGGAACGTCGAGCGCCTCGGCGAGCTCCTGGACGGTAACGCCCTGGGAGACCTTGATGGCGTCGAGGTCCTCGGGGTTCACGCCCTGGGCCAGCGCCTCCTCAATCTTGCGCTCTTCCTGAGCCTTTGCGGCCTCGCGCTCGCGCTTCTCCTTGCGCTTTTTGCGACGACCAGTGGACTCGCGAGAGGCCTCCTCGACGGCGGCACGAGCCTCCTCGAGCACCTTCTCGCGGCTGTACTCCTCGGCCTCGCGAGCCATGCGGCTGTAGTGGTCCTCTTCGTTGTTGTGACCGCCCTTGCGCTTCTTGCCCTTGCCCTGCTTGTCGGGGTTGGGGAAGTCCATACCGGCAGCGACGTTGTTGCTGGCATTGGTGCGGTGGCTGTGCGGGCGGTTCTCGGAGGCGTTGCGCTCGGAGTTGTTGTCGGAGGCGTTGCGATCGTTACGACGGCCACCGCGACGGTCGTTGTTGCCGCCACGACGGTTGCCGCGCTCGGCAGCGCGCTCGGCCTTGGCCTTCTGCTCGGCGTCCTTCTTCTCCTTGAGCACGGTCTCCTGTGCGGCAATCTGGTCAAGCAGCGAACGGAAGCGCGAACCGGAGTCGGAAGCGGGAACGGCGCGGCGCTGGGCCTCGCGGGCGGCAATAGCCTTGCTGGACGATAAACTCACCGGCAGC
>CABPCW010000090.1 GCA_902406155.1 uncultured Collinsella sp. | reverse complement strand
CGCTTATATTTTGATGTGAATAAAAATTCATGCCACACCACGGCGTCGCACAGTGGCTCGCCCGTCGTGCGCCTCCAGGCAACGGTGGTCTCGCGCTGATTGGAGATGCCGATGCCGGCGACGTCGGCCGGATCGACCTCGGTCTCCTCCACCACGGCGCGTGCCACGGTCAGCACGTTAGCGGCGATCTCGGCTGGATCATGGCTCACCCAGCCGGCCTCGTTGACAATCTGGCGATGCGGGCGATCGGCACGATGAATCAAATGGCCGCCCTCGTCCACCAGCAGCGCCTTGGTGCCCTGCGTGGATTGATCGATTCCGATGATGTAGCGGCCCATGGCCACCCCTTTCAAGACGAATGTGACAAAGGGACTGTCCCTTTGTCACATTCCAATTACTCTGCGGGCAGGAACTCGGCGACGGTCTGCGCGATTCCCTCTCCCGTCAGGCCGTAGTGTGCAAAGACCTCGGGGCTCGTGCCGGTGATGACCGGCGCATCGGGCAGGGAGAGGCACTTGACCGGACGCGGGCAATGCTCGCCCACGACCTGCGCGACCATGGAACCCAGGCCGCCGAAGGGGCTGTGCTCCTCGACCGTCACGACGGCGCGCGTGGCGCCGGCGGCCTCGATCACGGCCTCGGCATCGAGCGGCTTGACGCAGTACATGTCGAGCACCGTAGCCGAGATGCCCTGCTCGGCCAGCAGATCGGCGGCGTCCACGGCATGGCGGACCATCTCACCGGTGGCGACAAGCGTCACATCGGTGCCGCGACGCACCCAGGTGGCGCGATCCATCTGGAACGGACACTCGTCCTCGGTATACACGTCCTCCACCGGGTTGCGGCCCACGCGGATGTAGGCCGGCTTGTTGTCGGCAACCAGGGCGCGCACGAGCTCGGCGGTCTGGAAGCGGTCGCTCGGCAGATACACGCGCATGTTGGGAATCGCGCTGATAGCGGCGATATCCTGCGCAGAGTGGTGGCTCATACCCAGGGCGCCATAGGACACGCCGCCCGAGATGCCGATGAGCTTGACGTTGGTGTTGGAGTACGAGACGTCGACCTTGCACTGCTCATACGAACGCGTGGTCACAAAGGACGCCGGCGAGGCAGCCCAGGCCTTCTTGCCGCACGAGGCCATGCCGGCGGCGATGCTCACCAGGTCCTGCTCGGCAATGCCGACCTCAATGGACTGCTGGGGATACTGATCGAAGAACGGCGTGAGCGATGCGGAGCCGCGGGAGTCGGAGCACAGGACGACGATGTCCTTATCGGTCTTCGCGGCCTCGAGCAGCGTGTCGCAGATAACCTTGCGATTGGCGATCTTGTTAGCCATTGATGGCCTCCTTATGGGCAGCGAAATCGGCGATGATCTGGGCATATTCCTCATCGTTGGGCAGGTGATGATGCCAGGAGGCCTTGTCCTCCATAACGGGCGAGCCATAGCCCTTCACCGTGTTGAGGATGATGACCGTGGGCTTACCCTTGGTCTCGGCGGCCAGCGTCAGCGCGGCGTCGATGGCCTGGACGTCGTTGCCCGGAATGGAGAGCACGTTCCAGCCGAAGGCGGCCCAGCGCTCCTCCTGCGAGTCCTGCTTCATGACGTCCTCGGTGCTGCCGCTGATCTGCAGGCGGTTGCGGTCCACGAGCGCGCACAGATTATCGAGCTGGTAGTTGCCGCCGCTCATGGCGCCCTCCCAGACCGAGCCCTCGGCAAGCTCGCCGTCACCCATGATGGTGTAGACGCGGTAGTCGCGGCCGTCCATCTTGCCGGCAAGCGCCATGCCCACGGCCACGGGCAGGCCATGGCCCAGCGAGCCCGAGTTCATCTCGATGCCCTTGAGCTTGTTGTTGGGGTGGCCGATGTAGGGGCTGCCGAACTTAGAGAAGCGGGCCTTGACGTCATCGAGGTCCAGATAGCCCTCGTGGCAGAGCACCGCGTAGTAGGCCTCCATGGCATGGCCCTTGGAGAGCACGAAGCGATCGCGATTGGGATCGTCGACGGTCTCGGGCGAAATGTTGAGGTGGTTGGCATAGAGGGTCATGAGGGCGTCGATCACCGACATGTCGCCGCCGATGTGGCCGCCGGCGCCAGCCATGATGATATCGACGCAATCGCGGCGAAGGTCCCAACGCAGGGACTCAAGCTCTTCGATAGTTGCCATTTCTACTCTCCTCGCAGGTAAGCTTTGACGTCTTCTTCGATGGGGTCGTACAGGTCGGGGGCAATGCCAATGTACTTGCACGCCTCGTAGAGCACCGGCACCACGTTGGCGTGAATGGCGACGCAGTGGTGGATGTAGGGACCCTCGACGATCTTGGCCTCGAGGCGCTTGAGGTTTTCGACCTCGACCCACAGGTAGGTGCCCATGCCGGCCGGGCCGTCGATGCCGCGGGCGTTGCCCAACAGCAGCGAGTACTCGCCGTTGTCGCCGTCAAAGCGGGCAAGGGTGAGGTCGCCGTGCTTGGCCTCGGCCGTCAGTGCGCCGGGGTGATCGAAGGCCAGCGGGTAGGTGAGCTTGGGCTTGACGGCCGCGCAGCTGCAGGGCCAGGGGCCGCAGTGCTGCAGCAGCTCGCCGTTCTCGTTATCGGGATGACGCACGGTCCAGTCGGCGAACATGCCGCGGTGACGGCCCAGGTCGGCGGCCTCGACCATCAGCGCGGTGATGGCGCCGTGGATATCGGTCTCGCACACGACGGGGATACCCATCTCGTTGAGGATGGCGTTGGCGGCGCAGGGCATAATGCCCAGCTCGTCCTGCAGGGCGTTCCAGCACTGGATGGCACCGGCGTTGCAGCCGTACTTCTCGACCAGGCGCTTCATGGCAATGGCAAGTCCTGCGACCGCGGGGACCTTGTCCTCGGGAATGCAGATCTCAAAGCTGTCGTTGATGTGGGCAAGCATGGCGGCCATGGCCTGCTCGTCGGCCTGGGCGTCGCGCACAGCCTGGACAAGCTCGGTCATGGGGATGGGCGAAAGCTGGATGTTGAACTTCTCGAGCAGCTCGCCCTCGTTGCACATGGTCGACCAGAAGTCGAACGGGCGGGTGGCCATCTGCAGGATGCGGGTGTGCTTGAAGGTCTTGACCACGTTGCACACGGCCAAGAAGTCCCAGACGCCGCGCTCGAACTCGGGGTCGGTCAGGCGGCAGTTGGTCATGTAGGTGAAGGGGACCTGGAAGCGGCGCAGGACCTTGCCGGTGGCGAACAGGCCGCACTGGCTATCGCGCAGGCGGGTGCCGTCGGGCTCGGGGCGCTCGTCGCGCGGACCCCACAGCAGCACGGGCAGGCCGAGCTCGCGGGCAAGGCGGGCGCAAACGTACTCGGTGCCAAAGTTGGCGTGGCACAGCATGATGCCGTCGACGCCCTCGGCGCGGAACTTTTTGACGATAGGCTCGATATGGCTGTCGTCGAACAGCAGACCCTCGTCGTTGATGTCGTCGATATCCACGATGTCGACGCCGATCTCGCGCAGGCGATCAGCCGTAAGGCCGCGATACTTGATCGCATCCGGCGCGCTAAAGATGCTGCGGCGCGTGGGCACAAAGCCGAGCTTGATCTTATCCATGTACGTCCTCCCCTAATCACATGTTCAGTAAACAGATGCGTGTTTCGTTTTGTTCTGTTTACTAAATGTTTTACTCTTCTGTTTAGAAGTTTAGCGCGAAATACCCGTAGACGGTAGAGAAATCAGCCTAAACGGTATGTAAACAAACTGAACATACAAGGGCAACAAAAAGAGGGCCCCGTAGGACCCTCTCTCTTGGTAGCGTCATATATGGTTGCCTTTGGCGGACTTTTCCGCTCTGAGGTCTGGCGCCGTTCTGCCTAGATTTCGCGCACGCTTTGGCGCTCGACAAAATAGGTCGACACGGCCGTCTTGCAGGTATAGCTCTTGGGATTGCGGATGTTGCCCACCAGGCGGCGCACCGCGATCTCGCCCACCTCGTGCTTGGGAACGTGCACCGTGGTGAGCGGCGGATTGGAGAAGGCGCCCAAAGACAGATCGTCAAAGCCGATGATTGAGACATCCTCGGGGACACGTATGCCGTGCTCGTTCAGCGCGCGCATGGCGCCTACGGCGAGCACGTCGTTTTCGGCAAAGAAAGCCGTCGGCAGGTCGTCGCGCGAGACGCTGTCGAGCCATGCGCCCATGTCGCGATAAGCACCTTCGAGCGTGGTGCCCAGTGTGACGCGCCATGTCGGGTTGGCCTCAAGGTCCGCATCCTCAAGCGCTTGGCGATAGCCGCGCTCGCGATCCTTAAAGTTGCGAATACGAAGGTCGCCCGCCAGATAGCCGATCTGCTTGTGGCCTTTCTCGATAAGGTAGTCCACGGCGCGCAGCACCGAATCGGTGTTGGCAATGACCACGGCGTCGAAATACTGGCGATCGCTCCAGCCATCGAGCACAATCAGGTGGGCGGCGGCGTTAGCGAACAGGGCGTAGTCCTCCTCGCCCAACTCCGTACCCATTAGCACAATGGCGGCGGACGGATCGGCGATCAGGCCCTCGACCTGCGGGCGCACGGCGTCCAGGTCGCTAAAGTCGAGCGAGACAAAGCTCGTGCTCATGCCGTGGCGACGCGCCTGACGCTCCACGCCCTCAATAACCGCGGGATGGAAGGTGCTCTCGTCCAGGATGGCACCCGTCTTGCGCGCAAGCACGAACTGGATACTCTCGAGCTGCGTCGACTGCTGGTATCCGAGCGATTGTGCGCACTCCAGGATGACCTTGGCGGTCTCCTCGCTCACGCTGCGCTTGCGGTTGAGCGCGTTGGACACGGTCGCAGGCGAAAAACCGGTGATGCGGCTGATCTCGCGAACACTTGCTTTAGCCATTGTTCCCCCTAGTAACGGTCGCGGTCGAGCATCGTGGCCTGACCGCCCCGTGACTCGATAACTAAACGACCGCAAATTCAATCTAAACAGAATAGTAAATGTTTAATAGCTAGTTTAGCCTGTTGTCAAGCAAAGTGGTGCGACTATTCCCCCAACGGGCACATTTACTCGGTAGCTAAAAAAGCCCCGTCCCAAATTGACTACATGGGGCGGGGCGTGAAAAACATTTAGCCCAGGACGCGGGCCATACGCGCCTTGAACTCGGACAGAAAGCGCGGGGCGTCGACGGTCAGCGCCACGAGTGCGCTCTTGTCGGGATCGGCCACACGGCGCTCATCGCAGATGGTGCGGCCGCGATACTCGCCAAGCAGGTCGATGCGCAAGTTACAGCCGAGCGCGCCCACGAGCGTGGGGTCAATCGCCACGGCGACGGCAAGCGGATCGTGCAGCGCGCAGCCACCCAGGTAGGAGGCGTTCATCTCGTACGAGCCAATGTAGTGCTCCACCATGCTCGCAAACGCGCAACCGGCCATGGTGCCCGAGCCCGTCCAGCCGGCAATGTCGCGACGCGTGAGCACCACGCGATGCGTCACATCCAGCCCCACCATAGTGAGCTTGCGGCCCGAACGCAGCACGGCATCGGCCGCCTCGGGATCACTTGCCATGTTGGCCTCGGCGCCCGCGCTCACGTTTCCGGGCACGGTGAGCGCACCGCCCATCACGACCACGCGACCGATAGACATCATCGCCGCCGCATCGCGCTCCAAGGCAAGTGCCAGGTTGGAGAGCGGGCCTGTCGCAACGTAGACCAGATTGGGACCATAGGTGCGCGCAGCATCAATCAGGTAATCGACCGCCGCGTTACCGTCGGCCGACGTCGCCCCCACCGGCTCGTACGGCGACGCGGGCACGCTCGCCCCGCCAATGCCGTTCTTGCCGTGAATGAGCGTGGTGGACGCCGGCGGTGTATAGGGCTCAGTCGCCTTAATGGGACGATCGGCGCCCAGGTACACCGGCACCTCGGGACGACCCAACAGGTCGAGCACCGCCAGGCAGTTGTGCGCCGATTGCTCGACGCGCACGTTGCCAAAGCACGTGGTGATGCCCACGAGCTCCACCTCGGGGCTCGCGATGGCATAGGCCAGCGCCATCGCATCGTCCACACCCATATCCAGATCAAGGATCAGCTTCTTGGTTGCCATTGTTCTACTCCGCTTCTCCGTCTTTATCGTTTAACCAAACCAATGTTCAACTTCGGCGCGCGTGGGAATCGATTGCTGAGCGCCCAGACGCGACACCGTCACCGCCGAGGCGCGAGCGCCCGCGACCATGCACTCAAAGAGCGGCAAACCCTCTAGACGAGCCGCCGCCAACGCGCCGATAAACGTATCGCCGGCCGCCGTGGTGTCGACCACCGACCTCGAAAGCGCCGGCATGCGCAGCAGCTCGCCGTCATCACCGAGCGTAACCGAGCCGGCACCGCCCAGCGTAATGACCGCGGCGCCAGCGCCTTTGCCGAGCAGAGCGTTGAGCGCTTCGACACAACTCGCGTCATCTGTGGGCAGAATGCCCGTCAGCGCCTGGCATTCGGTCTCGTTGGGGCAAACCAAGTCGACCGCAGGCCACACTCCCGCCGGTAGATCGCAGGCCGGCGCGGGGTTAAAGACCGTATAGAACCCCAGCTCGTGAGCGCAAACAAGCGCCTTGGCAGTCGCCACGAGGTCACATTCGCCCTGGGCGATAAAGACGCTTCCGGCAGCCGGGGCAATCTCTCTGGCGCCTCCGTCGAGCCCGTCGGCCACCAGGTGCCTCAGCGCACAGGCCACATCATCGCCTGTAAGCGCATGGTTGGCACCCGGCGACAGCACGATACGGTTGTCGCTCTCGCAGCGGATGATGGTCGCCGTGCCCGTCTCCACGTCGTCGCGCCGCGCCACGAACTCAACGCCCACGCCGGCATCCCGAAGTCCCGCCACCAGCGCATCGCCAAACGCATCGCGCCCGACCGCGCCGATCATGCACGTGCGCGCACCCATGCGCGCGGCGGCGACGGCCTGGTTAGCGCCCTTACCACCGGCATTGGTGATAAAACCGCTGCCACCGACGGTCTCGCCCGCGCGCGGCATGCGCTCGCACGCCACCGAAAGGTCCATGTTCATGCTGCCGAACACCGCAACAATGCCGTTGTCTGCCATGGAAACCTCCTCGTCTGCAGGCCTTACGCCCACCGTCGGCGTCGATCGTGCGCTCTCGCACCTCTATAACTTTAGTTCACTTTGATGTGAACGCACCCTTGAGGTTGCGCCAGCAGCAAGCATTCACAGGAGCAGGCAGCTACAATGAATATGTGCCGATTATTCTCGTCATTGGATGATGTTTTATGGAACAATTCCCACAATCGAGCCCACGCGGCCCGCGCCGCGCGCCTGATAACGAGGCGCCGCACGAACGCCCGCACGCCGACCGC
>CABPCW010000089.1 GCA_902406155.1 uncultured Collinsella sp. | reverse complement strand
CCCATGTTTCGCCGTTTTTAAAATCCGGCGCAGTGCCGATATATCCGGCCACCAAGCCCAAGTTTCGCGTTGAGGCTGCTCGCGAGCTGATCGCCGACGTGCCGCCCGTGCGTGACGAGCTGGAGCTCAAGCGCCTGGCCGTGAGCCGCCTGGGCAAGCAGGTTATCGACGTGATCGACGTGGACGCCGGCTATGCGGATGCCGACGGCGCGCCCAGGCAGGTGCTCTCCGATGTGACCTGGCTTATCGGCGCGGGCGACCGCTATGGTCTGCTGGGTGAGAACGGTGCCGGCAAGTCGACCTTGCTCGACGTGATTCAGGGCAAGATCGCGCCCCTGCGCGGCCGCGTGAAGATCGGCCAGACGGTGCGCTTTGGCGTGCTGTCGCAGCAGCTCGAGGAGCTCGAGCCCTACATGGGTGACACGATCCGCGAGGTTCTGAGCAATTATAAGAAGTATTACGTCATCGACGGCAAGGAGACCTCGCCCGAGAAGCTTTGCGAGCGCCTGGGCTTTACGACCCAGCAGCTCTGGAGCCGCATCGGCGATCTTTCGGGCGGCCAGCGCCGTCGCCTGTCGCTGCTGCTGACGATCCTGGACGAGCCCAACGTGCTTATCCTGGACGAGCCGGGCAACGACTTGGATACCGACATGCTGGCGATTGTCGAGGATCTGCTCGACGGCTGGCCGGGCACGCTGATCCTGGTGACGCACGACCGCTTCTTGATGGAGCGCGTGACCGACCAGCAGTGGGCGCTGCTTGACGGTCATCTGACGCATATGCCCGGCGGCGTCGACCAGTACCTGCGCCTGTGCAACGCCACGGCCGAGGGCGAGCCCGTGGGCGCGCCGAGCGCCAAGACCGGCACGTTCGACACCGGCGCCGCAGCGGTTGCGGCCGAAAAGCCCAAGTCGAGCGGCCAGCCCAATGGCCTTTCCAACGCCGAACGCCAGAAGCTCCGCCGCGAGGTGAGCTCGCTCGAGCGCAAAATGGAGACGCAGCGCGCCCGCGTGGAGGAGGCCGAGGCCGCGATGGCCCAGGTCGATCCCACCAACTACACGGCGCTCGGCGAGCAGCAGGCAAAGATCGACGAGGCCCATGCCGCCATGGACGAGCTGGAGATGGCGTGGCTCGAGGCGAGCGAAAAGCTCGAGGGCGAGGAGTAAACGAGGATGATCAAAGCCGCGTTTTTCGATATCGACGGCACGCTGCTGAGCTTTAAGACCCATCGGATTCCGGCGTCGGCGCAGCAGGTGCTCGACAGCTTTCATGAGCAGGGGATCGCGTGCGTGATCGCCACGGGCCGCCCGACCTATCAGATGCCCGATTGGCTGCTCGACCTGGGCTGGGATGCGTACATTACGCTCTCGGGCCAGCACTGCTTTGATGCCAAAGGCACCTACCGCAGCTGCCCGATCGATCCGGACGACGTCGCGGTGATTGTGGACCAGGTGGCCGAGGGGTGCTACGACTCGCTGTGCATGCAGGGCGAGAACTCGTTTGTGAATCGCCTGTCCGAGCGCGTGGTGGCGGCCGGCAGTAACGCGGGAATCGTCTATCACGAGGAGCCGTTTGACCACGCCTTTGACGCGCCGGTCTACCAGTTTTGCGCGTTTGTGGACCCGGCCGACGAGCATATCGTGGCCGACGCGGTGTCGCATTCGCTCACCACGCGCTGGTGCGACCTGTTCTGCGACATTATCCCCGCCAACGGCGGCAAGGACTTGGGCGTGGCGGCGACGCTGGAGCGCCTGGGTGTCGACGCGAGCGAGGCGATCGCCTTTGGCGACGGCGAGAACGACCTGTCGATGTTTTCTGCCGTGGGCACGAGTGTGGCCATGGGTAACGCGCAGGAGACCGTGAAGGCCGCAGCGACCTACGTGACGACCGCCGTGGACGACGACGGGATCTTCAACGCCGCCAAGCACTTTGGGCTGGTGTAGCTGCGGATTCGGCACTTGGTGACGTTCCGTTTCTGCCGGCAGTTGGGGACACTCCTTGCGAGTGTGTCATCGCTCCGCCCCTGTGCTGCACATTTTGTGAAACACGGTTAACTTTTCAAACAATGTAGTAAGACATGGGCAACTTTTGCGGTAAAGTAAATCAGGCAAAAGTATCCAAAGGCTAACTAGAAGCCATCGCGAAAGGCGGCCCATGGCCCTACGTGAATCTGGAGAAGACTATCTCGAATCGATCTACGTTCTGTCGCAGCGCCAAGGCACGGTGCGCTCAATCGACGTCTCTGAATACCTGGGTGTGACCAAGGCGAGCGTCTCTAAAGCCATGGCGACGCTGGAGAACAACGGCTATGTCGAAATGGGTAAACGCGACGTTCATCTGACGGAGCGTGGCCTGGAGGTCGCTCGCCAAATGTGGGAGCGCCATTGCTTTTTTGTTGGGCTGCTCGAGGACGCAGGCGTTTCGGAAGAGGTTGCCTCACAAGAGGGGTGTCACATGGAGCACTGCCTGAGCGAGGAAAGCTTTGAGAAGCTAAGGGCAATGCTGGGCCGGGACGGCACATCGGCCCCAACAATGACCGACTAACGTTCCCCAGTAGCGCGCCGTTCGCGCAAAGCGCGAACCGGCGACCGGGACAGGAGGCCCTACCAACCAAGTCTAACTCAGCCAAGGAACCCCGCCAGCAAGCGATGCCCAAGAACC
This sequence comes from uncultured Collinsella sp., assembly GCA_902406155.1. GTDB lineage: Bacteria > Actinomycetota > Coriobacteriia > Coriobacteriales > Coriobacteriaceae > Collinsella. The sequence continues at coordinate 4,650 of CABPCW010000089.1, read as the reverse complement.
ACCAGCAACGTCATCGCAGGCCGGGACCACAGGCGCTACAGGTTCTTGACACCCATCGCGCGCATGGCGTTCAGGATGGCGATGATCGCCACGCCCACGTCGCCAAAGACGGCAAGCCACATATTGGCGATGCCCAGCGCTGCCAGCACAAGGATCAGCAGCTTAATACCCAGCGCAAAGATGATGTTCTGCCAAACAATCGACATGGTCTTGCGTGCTACGCGGATCGCACGGGAGATGTTGGACGGTTTGTCATCCATGAGCACCACGTCGGCGGCCTCAATCGCGGCGTCGGACCCCATGGCGCCCATGGCAATGCCCACATCTGCGCGTGTAAGCACGGGCGCATCATTGATGCCGTCGCCCACAAAAGCGAGCTTGCCCTTGCCGCTTTCGGCCGCGAGCAGCGCTTCAACACGCTCGACCTTGTCGCCCGGCAGCAGCTGCGCGTGGAACTCGTCGAGCCCCAACTGTTCGGCAACGGACGCAGCTACTTCCTCGCGGTCGCCCGTGAGCATAACGGTGCGCTTGACGCCGGCGGCGTGCAGGTCGCGGATCGTCTGCTCGGCATCGGCCTTGACGGTGTCTGCAATCACGATGTGGCCGGCATACGCACCGTCCACGAGCACGTGGAGGATGGTACCGACGACCTCACAGTCCGGCGCTTCAACGCCGGCTGCGGCGAGCATCTTGGCGTTGCCGACGACGACGTGCTTGCCATCGATGGTCGCTGTCACGCCATGGCCCGCGTCGTTGGCGGAGTCGCTCACGCGCTTGGGGTCGACCTCGCCCAGGTAGGCGGCGCGTACCGACTGCGCGATGGGGTGGTCGGAGAATGACTCGGCGAGGGCTGCGACTTCAAGCAACGATTGCTCGGTATAGCCTGCCTCGGGGTGCACCGCGACCACCGAGAACGTGCCGTTGGTGAGGGTGCCGGTTTTGTCGAAGACGACGGTGTCCACGTCGGCGAGCGCCTCGAGGTAGTTAGAACCCTTGATGAGAACGCCCAGCTTGGACGCGCCGCCAATGCCGCCAAAGAAGCTCAGCGGCACGCTGATCACGAGCGCGCACGGGCAACTGACGACCAGGAAGGTCAGGCCGCGCAGGATCCAATCGGACCAAGCGCCAGTCACCAGGCCGCCGCCAAGCGCGAGCACCGCGGCAGCGCCGGTGACGGCGGGGGTGTAGACGCGGGCAAAGCGCGTGATGAAGTTTTCGGTGCGCGCCTTCTTTTCGCTGGCATTCTCCACGAGCTCCAGGACGCGCGCAACGGTGGACTCGCCAAACGGCTTGGTGGTACGCACGCGGATGAGGCCCGTCATGTTGATGCAGCCGCTGATGATATCGTCGCCGGACTTGGCGGGGCGGGGGACCGACTCGCCCGTGAGCGCGGCGGTGTCGAGCTGGGTTTCGCCCTCGACGATGATGCCGTCGATAGGCACGCGCTCGCCGGGCTTGACGACGATCACGGTGCCGACGGCGATGTCATCGGGGAAGACCTGCTCGAGCGTGCCGTCGGTCTGCTCGACGTTGGCGTAGTCGGGCGCGATGTCCATCATGGCACTGATCGACTTGCGGCTCTTGCCCACGGCGTATGCCTGGAACAGCTCGCCGACCTGGTAGAACAGCATGACAGCGGCGCCTTCGGCCATGTGCGGGTCGGTGTCGGGGAAGAGCACCATGGCAAACGCGCCGATAGTCGCGACGGCCATAAGGAAACTCTCGTCGAAGGCCTTGCCGCGGCGGATGTTATTGAATGCCTTTTGCAGTACGTCGTAGCCGGCAATCAAAAACGGCACGAGGAACAGCACAAAGCTGGCGTAGATGTCGCCCGGGGTGCCGAATGCGGCGGTGAGGGTGCCGAGCTCATCGAGGGTGTACACCACGGCAAAAATGCCCAGCGCTACCAGGATGCGGTTGCGCTTATGCTCGGGCGACTCTTTTTTCTTGCGCCTTTTCTTTTTCTTCTTGGGGTCGGCGGTGGCCATGACTCGTATCCTCCCATTTGAATGTATGAACACTCGCTCATATAAATTCGCGAGCAAAGGCCGCGGCAAGCGCGGCCTTGTAGGTTGGCGTAAACCTGGGCTAGAGAATGATCTCGCAGTCCGGCTCGGCGTCGGCCGTAAACTCTACAACGCGGTTGAGCACCTCGTCGAACTCGGCGTCGTCGGCCTCGAGCGTCAGCTTCTGGGTCATAAAGTTGACGGACACGGATTTGACGCCCTCGAGCTTGGCAAGTTCGTCCTGAAGCTCGCGCGCGCAGTTGGCGCAGTCGATCTCGTCGAGTTTAAACTGCTTTTTCATGGTGGGTTCCTTTCCCTGTTTTGCGGCTTGGGTGCAGGCCGCGCTGGTACCTCGGTTGGTTGCTATTCGCAGATATGGCTCATGCCCTGGTTGAGCATGGTGTAGACGTGATCGTCGGCAAGCGAGTAGAGGATGTTGCGGCCGTCGCGGCGGAACTTGACCAGGTGCGACTGCTTAAGCGTGCGCAGCTGGTGCGATACTGCCGACTGCGAGGTTTCGGTCGCTTCGGCGATGTCCGCCACACACAGCTCGCGACCCATGAGGGCATAGAGAATCTTGATGCGCGTGGTGTCGCTGAAGACCTTGAACAGGTCGGCGAGGTCGTAGAGAAGCTCCTCGTCGGGAAGGTCCTCGGGCGAGCAGGTGGTGGGGATCGCGGGCTCGGTGGCCTCGATGTCGGGTTTCGTTTCATCAACGCGGATGCTCATTGCAATATCCTTTCATATGAACATGCGCTCATATAACTTACTTCCGATTATATGAGCGCATGTTCATATGTCAATATCGTTTAGGCAATCCGTCGTACAAAATGATGAGGAAAAGCGGACGAGATCCCGGACTAAGCGGTTTTGATAGGTGATGCCGGGGTGGGTGCCCCTGCGCCGTGCAAAAATAGGAGTATTCTGCAACGATAGGGGGTCTGTTAATTTATCGCAGGCCAGATAATGCAGCTAAAGAGTTATCTTAGGGTGGTAAACCGATGAGTTCTTCCTCAAATGTTGCCTAACGTTCTCACGCAAGAGTGATTTCGCTTCACTTTTGGATCCACTCGAGGGTAATGGACACCCGGCTCTGCTGAATACTCGCAATTTTGCACGTCGCTAGGGTACCCACCTTGTTAGTCAGCCTAGTTTCCGGCCCCGAAGACCCTGCCCTCGGGCGTGAAGCTGCTCGTTTGGTTGAGTGATGGGCTGTCGGGTTCGGCAGTCTGCATGTCATCGATTGCCGGAGCCTCGTTAATCGTCGGATCGTCCAATGTGATGCCTTCGAGCATTGCTTTTTCGAGGTCGATTCGTTGACGCTCTTCGGAATCCTGGCGAAGCTCCTCCTGGATTCGTTTATTCTCCTCAATAAACCGTCTGAGCACAAACAGTCTCAGGTCCTCTTGCGTGATTCGAAAGTCTTTTGGCAGACGCGAGGGGCGTATACCTTCTTTTCGTTGGATTGCCTCCATGACCCTAACGAAAGAGCTGGCATGCATAAAGGAATAACGGCTGACGGTGATGATTCCGTAGCCCATGGACGCAAGTGCGTTCTTGCGTTCTTCGTCGATGGCGCGGTCTTCTTCCGCGTCGTGATAAAAACCGTTGTATTCAATATCTGTTCGAGATTTCTTCAGATATGCATCCATAAAGAACTTTTTGCGTCTTGTGAGGTCCTTTGCGGCAGCGGTGACCTTCACCTCGTAGTCGGTCTCAACCCCCTTGATGCCAAGCCCTCCTTCGCTTTTGGGCAATGTAAGCATCATGGCAAAGGCCGTTTCCATGGGAGACCGGCATCCATCGCGTACACATTGAATCGCCTTTCGGGCAAGGGCCAAACCGTCGCATCTGGTAATGGAATTAAAGAACTGCTTTAGCCTCTCGGTCGAGGTAAGCGCGAAACGCTCGGTATAGGAGATGGAAGAGCCGGTTCCTAGGGAATAAGCGCCGCACAGTTCAAAGTAGTACTCCACTAGTTCGCGAAAAGGGAGATAGGTGGCGGCCTGAAGTGCACAAAGCTCAACGCCAACAATGTAGATGTCATCTTCTAGCTCTATAAAACGCGAGCATGAGAATCGCTTTGACGAAACGTGGCATCGACAGTCCATCGCGTAGCGCGCGTTCCTGCGATCAAACACCATTACCTCGAGGGAATCGTTTGCGTCGAGGGCAACATCATGTTTGGCAAGCCATTCTGCGGCTGCGTCGAGGAGTGCTCCGCTGGGGCATGATTCGTAAATTGCGACAGGGCTACAGGACTCGATGCCTCTCGCAGACATTGAGCGGGCGGCCTGGTAGACCGCTTTTGCCGTGTTATGTGACAATACGATACCCATGGTAAGTATCGTGTCAGAAAATACCGTGTCGATGGCGTTGAGTGGGAAAGCCGTTTTTGGGGTCTAACCAAATGCTGTCCAAAAGCTTGACGCGATTATGGGTTGGTACGCCCAAAATCAATGTTCTCGCAGCTTAGCTATAGCATATAAATACTCAATTGCTGCACATTTGATATCGATGCATCGCCATCCGAACACAAATCACCTGTCGGGAAAGTGCCGAAATAGTTAAAAAATAGGGTTCAGAATTTGTGAAGAGCGGGCCTGCCTATGGAACTTAGGGCGGCCTCGCAGCGGGGTTTCCC
>CABPCW010000088.1 GCA_902406155.1 uncultured Collinsella sp. | reverse complement strand
GCAAGCAAGCGTTATCCTGCAGATGCAAAGTGCTCCTTCGGAGCCGCGGACAAGGCGCCACACTGGTCTGCGGAGTGTTCTGAAAACTAAGCCCGGCCCCCGCCTGCGGTGACTCGGCTGCGAGCGGCCTGCGATGGGGCCGTTGCTGGTTGGGGCCGCTGGGCTGATGTGGGGGCACGTGGTTGTTGCGGGCCCTGGTCCCGGCGGCGGCCTCGGCGCTTCGCGCCTGCTGCCTGGGGTGACTTTGGGCTTGGTGCGAATTGAGGTCTAATACTTTTCCCGTGAAGTGAACGACCTTATTTGGACCCCCGAAGCATTGGCATATTTTGACCGCTATTTCCTGCGGTTTTGCAGCGCGAATCCTGCGGTTTTGCGGTCTAAAGGTGTGGATGCTCCGGGACTTCGTTTTTACTCGTTCACTTCTCGGGAAAAGTATTAGAGCTCAGCTGGCGGGGGTACCGCCCTGGCGTCGAAGCCCCGCGTCTTCTTCGCTTGATTGGGAAAAACAGCCTCGCTGAAGTAATTGCGAGCCCGCCCGGACGTATCTGCGGGGGTTGTCTGCACAGTTCGCGGTATTATGTTGCGGAGTTTTGAAAGGAGCCGCTGGTGGTCACGACGACATTTGCCTCGCCTTTGGGCGAAATCTTGCTTGCCGCTGATGGCCGCGGTTTGACGGGGCTTTGGTTTGAGGGGCAGGAGCACTTTGGTTCTACGCTGCTCAAAGAGGATGCGGAGTATGTCGTAGGTACCGATGCGGTTTCTGGTACCGGTGGGATGTCTTCGGTGAGTCCGGCAAATGGTGCGGCTTCTTCGGTGCTTGAGCGTTCTTGGGCTTGGCTGAATGCCTATTTTGCGGGGCAGGAGCCTCGGTTTACGCCGCCGTTGCATTTGATTGGCACGGCGTTTCAGCGTGAGGTTTGGTTTGAGCTGCTTTCAATTCCGCGTGGCGAGGTTGCTACGTATGGCGAGATCGCCCAGCGTGTTGCGGCTCGACATCGTGTGCCGGGAAATGAAGCGCCCGTTGTGTCTCCTCGTGCGGTGGGGGCTGCGGTCGCTCGCAACCCTATTTCGATTATCGTGCCGTGCCATCGCGTGGTGGCGGCCGACGGGTCGCTCAACGGATATGCCGGCGGCCTTGACCGCAAGGAGTGGCTGCTTCGGCTTGAGGGCGCGTACGAGGAGTAGCGCTCGAACACTTTGCATAGCCAAGCCGCCGTGAAAGAACGGGACACGCTTTCCGAATGGAGGCTCAGACGGAAACCACGTCCCGGAATTCTGTTTTAAAGCGGGATGCGCTTTCCGAATGGCGTCCCGAGCGGAAACCGTGTCCCGGAATACAGCCTCAGAGTGGGACGCCGTTTCCGGTTGAGACCACCTGCTTGGACATCTTTCTATGCCCGCTCCTGCAGGGCGTAGATCGATTTGTCCATGTTGAACAGATAAGCCACAACGCAGACGATGAAGAACATCGGCAGATTACCGAAACCGAAGACCTCGCAGCCAATGAGGATCGGCGCGAGTAGCGTGTTGGTGGCGCTGCCAAAGACGGCGGCGTATCCCAGCGCGGCGCAGAGCTCGACGGGCATGCCGAGAATCCCGGCGAGTACGACACCCAGGCTGGCTCCGATGGAAAACAGCGGCGTCACCTCGCCACCCTGATATCCTGCGGAAAGCGTGGCGATGGTGAGTACGAATTTGAGCGCCCAGTCCCAAGGCATGATCGACGCCTCGCCGTTGTCACCCAGTGCCGCGGATATCAGGTTGGTGCCAAGGCCGCAGTATCGCCCCTGCCACAGCGCGAACAGAATCGCCGACAGCGCAAGGCCCATAACGGCAACGCGTATGTAAGGGCTGGGGAGCAGCCGCGCTGCAAGGGTCTTGGCATGGGCAAGGCACCAGGCAAAAGCTCCACCTACCATACCAAACGCGATACCCAACAGCGCCAGTCGTCCAAGACCGGGGAGGTCGAGCGCATACGAGGCGGTAATGGCGACCTCGAACTTCTCGAGTCCCAGAGCGCCGGAGGTCATGCTTGCGGCAAGCGAAGCCGTAAGCGCGGGAAACAGCGCGCGGTATTCCATGCGTCCTGCGACCAGTACTTCGATCGCAAAGACCGTGGCGGCGAGGGGCGTTCGGAAGAGTCCGGCAAAGCCGGCGGCCATGCCGATAAGCAAAAACGTGTTGCCGGGGTCTCGGAAAGGTAGACGTCGGCCGATCCAATGCGAGACGGTCGCGCCGATCTGCACGGCGACGCCCTCGCGTCCCGCGCTGCCGCCAAAAAGGTGCGTTCCCCACGTGCTCAACATAATGAGCGGCACCAAACGCGGGGAGATGGCGTCTTCGCGCCCGTGGCCTACGTCGAATACTAAGCTCATGCCTCGATCGGTGCCTTTGCCCCAGGTGCGGTAGGCAAATACGATGGCCAATCCCATGAGGGCGAGGAAGGGAAGGAGCAGGGTGATGTGCTCGTCGCGGAAGGCACCGATCGCCAGGAGCACGCGACCAAAGAGGGCACAGATGGCGCCAACGATAACGCCGATAGGGATTCCGACGGCGCCCATGAGCACGAGACCGCTATAGGTGTTGACCAGGCGTTTAATCCTGCTCGATGCGCTGCTTTCTGACATTTTGCTTTCCGACACTTGCTCTCTTGATAGAAAAAGAGCTGGAGTTGCGCATCGTTGAGAGGCTTTCCAGCTTTAGCAAAACAAACTTATAAGATGCGACGGGCCGCGTCAAGATAATTACCGGACGGCCTAGGAGGCGGCTGGTTGGCTGGCTTAAAACCTAGCGCGTGAAATGACGCCCCACGCTATTCAGCGCGCTTGATAGGATGACGAACCACGGTCTTAAGTTTCTCCGGTGCGCATTTGCGTGGATCGGAGAGATAGATTTCGTGATGTAAACGGGTGTCTGAGAAGTCGGGAACATAGCCCAGCTCGGTCGTGTATTCATGCATAGCGTCTACGGTCGCCGGTTCGTTGTCGTAGGGCCCGGTGTGCATACATTGAACGCAGAGACCCTCGTCAACTTTAAGCAGTTCGACGGCGGAAAAGTCCAGTTTCTTTTTGGTCGTGGCTTCCGCGACTGCCCAGTCAAAGTCATCTCGGGTGACGAAATCGGGCAGGCGGATGCACGAGATAAAGTTGAAATTGTCCTTGCGTACATAATCGATGCCGCCGCTCGGGGACTCTTGCCACCAGAAACCCTCGAGCGGCGGTACCACAAAGTCGAAATAGCCCTCGATACTCCTTGAGCCTTTCTTTGACATCTTGACGGTATAGGCGATGCCGTAAAGTAGCGGCAGGGCGTTTTGATACTCGCCACCTTCGGTATTTGGGTCGCCCTTTCCGCGAACGGCAACGTAGCTCATAGGCGGGACTGTTACGATGCTCGGCTTGCTTGCAGGTTTGTAGAGCTCCTTGCATTCCTTCTTAAAGTCGAACGCCATGTTGGCCGCCTTTCTGCGTATTGGCCTGCTTAGATAGTTGAATCATATCATAGAAACGAACAGCTGTTCGAATGATTTGGCTGACAGATTGAGATGCGTGCGTTGTGTTTGGCGGTCGGCCTGACCCCGTTGATGATTTCTCGGCCTCCCCGGCGCCCTATCTATAGCTGCCGTTTCCCCATATAAAACCTGCCAAAATAAACCTGTCCCTTTTTGGTCGGTGGGAAATGGGTAATACTAAAGAGTTATCCGACCAGATGGGAATTAATCGATGGCCTATATCGAATTCAAAGACGTCATCAAGGCATACGGCGAGGGCGATGCCCGCATCCACGCGCTCGACGGCGCGAGCTTTACGGTCGAGCGCGGCGAGCTCGCCATCATTTTGGGTGCTTCGGGTGCCGGCAAGACCACGGCCCTCAACATTCTGGGCGGCATGGACACGGCAACTTCTGGCACCGTGACGGTGGACGGGCGTGACGTGAGCTCTGCCAACGAGGCTCAGCTTGTGGAATACCGTCGCGCCGATGTTGGCTTTGTCTTTCAGTTCTACAATCTGGTCCCTAACCTGACGGCGCTTGAGAACGTCGAACTCGCGGCGCAGATCTGCCCCGATTCGCTCGATGCCGAGCAAACGCTTCGCCAGGTTGGCCTGGGCGACCGCCTCGCTAACTTTCCGGCGCAGCTTTCGGGCGGCGAGCAGCAGCGCGTATCCATCGCCCGCGCGCTGGCTAAGAACCCCAAGCTGCTTTTGTGCGACGAGCCTACGGGTGCACTCGACTACAAAACCGGCAAGCAGATCTTGCAGCTGCTACAGGACACTTGCCGCAAGCAAGGCATTACGGTCATCATCATCACCCACAACTCTGCGCTGGCGCCCATGGCCGATCGCCTGATCCGCTTTAAGAGCGGCCGCGTGGAGAGCGAGACGATCCAGCAAAATCCTGTGCCTATCGAGACGATCGAGTGGTAGCGCCCATGAATCAGGACCGCCAAAACAGTCAACGCCGCGACGCGCAGAACACGGAGCGCGAGCAGGATTTTACGACCTACCGTACCGCCCAAAGCTCAAACGATATGGTGCCGACGGTTTTTCGCCGTGGCATCTACCGCACGATTCGCGGCAGCCTCAAACGCTTCTTGTCTATCGTTGTGATCACCGCGCTTGGCGTGAGCGTGATGTGCGGCCTTAAGGCGGGCTGCGAGGACCTGTGTGATTCGGTCGACGCCTATTTTGACCAGCAGAATGTCTATGACATCAACGTGCAGTCGACCTATGGTCTGACCGATGACGATATTGCCGCGATCCAAGAGGTCGATGGCGTCGAGACGGCCGAGGGCATCTATACCGAGACCGCCTACACCGCCGTGGGTACAACGCGCGAGCGCGTGGTCGTGCAGAGCCTTTCCAAAGAGAATATTGACCAACCGGTGCTAGTACGCGGCGAGCTGCCCGAGACTTCGGGCGAAGTGGCAGTGACCTCACGTTTTTTGAAGGCTTCGGGCAAGAAAATCGGCGATACGGTGAGCTTTGCCGCCAACGATGCGAGCTCGTCGAACCAAAGCGCCAAGGACCAGTTTGCCGATGGGGACTACACCATCACGGCCGAGGTTCTCGATCCTACCGACGTGAGCTCCGACTCGACAGTCAACGCCTTTCGCGCTGCTTCGACTGCGGACTACAAGTTCTACGTGAGCGAGGATGCCGCGACATCTTCTTCCTACTCCGCTGTCCACGTGGTCGTCGAGGGAGCCAAGAGCCTCAACTCCTATTCGGATGCCTACTCGGCAAAGATCAATGAGGTCAAGGGCAATATCGAGAAGATCCGCGAGGAGCGTGAGAAGGCGCGCGCCCAGGAGCTGACGGTCGACACACCGGCGAGCTTGGACGCGGCTGAGCGTCAGGCGAATATGGTCTTTGGGATCGAGCAGGACAACATCAATCGCATGGCCGAGGGCAGCGACGAGCGTGCGCAGGCGCAAGCCGACCTGGACCAGCGCCGCGCCGCCGCCGACCAGCAGTTTGCCGATGCCCGCGCCGAGCTCTCTGACCTGGGCGAATGCACCTGGTACATCCAGGACCGCGGCAATATCGCAAGCTACTCGAGCGTCGAGAGCGATAGTTCTTCGATTGAGGCCATCGCCACGGTGTTCCCGTTCATCTTCTTTATCGTCGCCGTGCTTATCAGCCTCACCACCGCCACCCGCATGGTCGAGGAGGAGCGCACGCTTATTGGCCTGTACAAGGCGCTCGGCTATTCACGCGGACGCATCCTGTCCAAATACGTGGACTATGCGCTGTGGGCATGCCTGATTGGCGGCGTGCTCGGCAATATCATCGGATTTGTGGGTCTGCCGCTGTTCCTGTTTACGGTGTTCGACGACATGTACTCGCTGCCCCAGATGCTACTTTCGTACGACATCGTGTCCTCGATCGTTTCGGTGGCGCTGTTTGCCGTGGGCGTGGTGGGAGCCACGATTATCGCCTGCCGCCACGAGATGGCCGAGACCCCAGCCTCGCTCATGCGCCCCAAGGCCCCGCGCGCCGGCTCGCGCATTCTGCTCGAGCGCATCGGCTTTATCTGGCACCGCATGGGCTTTTTGAACAAGGTCGCTGCACGCAACTTATTCCGCTACAAAAAGCGCGCCTTTATGACCATCTTTGGCATTGCGGGCTGCACGGCGCTTGTGATTTGCGGTATGGGCATCCGTGATACGTCGGTCGCGTTGTCGCCCAAGCAGTACGGGCATATCACGCGCTATGACCTGCTGGCGGTTGCCAATCCCGATGATTTTTCGCAGACGTGCGCGGCACTGGATGAGCGCAGTGCAGCCAATGATTCCAACGTGACTGTGACTTCGACGCTGCCGATTATGACCGACAACGTCACCTTTACGTTTGGCGGTAAGAGCGAGACTGTGCAGCTGATCGTGGTGCCCGATGACCGCACGAACGACCTGGATGACTACGTGCGCCTAGAGGACGAGTCCAAAGAACCGCTCGTCCTGCGTGACGGGGATGTGTATTTGAGCAAGAGCTCTCAGCTGGTGCTGGGGATTCAGCCGGGCGATACGGCTCACGTCCAGGATTCGTCGCTCAATGTTGCCAAGGTCAAAGTCAGCGACATCTCGCTCAACTATCTGGGCAACACGCTTTACATGACGCAGGGCACCTATGAGCGCGCGTTCGGTCGAAGTGCACGCCTTAACGGCATCCTTGCGCTGCTTAAGGGCTCGTCGGCCGATCAGATTGCGTTTACCAACCGTCTTAAGAGCGATGGGTGGATTACGCTGTCGAGTACCGCCGAGCATTGGGAAAACTATGAGGCAAACTTTACGATTATCAATTCGGTCGTGGTGCTTGTGACCTTTATGGCGGCGTGCCTGTCGTTTGTGGTGGTGTTTACGCTGTCTAATACGAATATTTCGGAGCGCGAACGCGAGCTGGCGACCATCAAGGTGCTGGGCTTTCGCCGTGGCGAGGTGCACCATTATGTCAACAAGGAGACGTTGATTCTTACGGCGATTGGAGCCGCACTGGGCGTACCGCTGGGCGGCTTGCTGGCCGAGAGCTTTACCTACATTTTGCAGATGCCGTCGCTGTACTTTGACGTTGAGGTCGAGCCGCTGAGCTACGTGCTTGCCGTGGTGCTTTCCTTCGGCTTTACGATTATCGTCAACCTCGCTACCAACCGTACCCTCAACAAGATCGACATGGTCGGCGCCCTCAAGAGCGCCGAGTAACCTGCCAAAAAGGGACAGGTTTATTTTGGCAGGTTTTATCTGGGCAAACGCCGGACAACCATTGTCGCTGCCACAATGACAGGATAGGGAACAAGGGCATTTTCCGGGTAGCCGGGTTCGTTACCATTCGTCCCATTCATCA
>CABPCW010000087.1 GCA_902406155.1 uncultured Collinsella sp. | reverse complement strand
TGGCCGGCGAGATGGACATGTCCGCCGGCTCACCGAGTGTGGCCGTGGCATCGGCCTTAGCCTCATCGGCCTCGGCTTGGGCCCAAGCCTGCTCAAAGGTCAGGGGCTCGGCGGCATCGGAGGCGGCTTCAGGCTCGACAGCGGTATCGTTGCCGGTCTCGTCCTCGTCGCTCGACACGTCACGCGACGCGGGCTCGTCCCACTCCTCGTCCGGAGCCTCGCCCTCGCTATACCACCATTCAAAGTTATCGATATCCATACGGGGCGCCCCTTAAGCCTCGCAAATAAACACTTGCTAGCCTTATACCCCCATATGACACGCCCGCTCACACGGAATGTGACAAAGGGACTGTCCCTTTGTCACATTTTGCGTTTAGCCGTGGGCGATCTTGTTTCTCAGCAAGAAGTCGACCGCCCCTACGATTCTGATGCCGTCGATGTCTGTTGGATGCTCACCATCCCTGACGATCAGGATCTTCTCGTACGAATCAGGGATTTTTCCCAGCGTGTTTAGTTTGAGCGGTCGCAGCTCGCGCTCTCTGGTCGCCTCGGCATCGATCCGTTCGGTAACCTGGATATATTTACGGTCCGATCCCTCGCCGATTGCGACAAAGTCGATTTCCCCCGCGCGCAGATGGCCGCAAAACACTTCGTATCCTTCAAAGACAAGCTGGTTGTAGATAACGTTCTCGAGCATCCTTCCGCTATCGCTGCCTCTATATCCGTCAAGATAGCTGCGGATTCCCGTGTCGGCTATGTAATATTTACCGCCTGTCTTGAGAAGCTCCCGCCCCTTGACGTCATACCTTTTTACCTTGGTAAACAGGTACGTCTCTTCCAGAGCGTCAATATACGCCGACACCGTCGATGCGTTGGTCTTACCGCCTGCCGATTCGTTGAGCGTCCCTACGATTTTGTTGACCGAGGTTTGATTGGAAATGTTGTCTGCCAGATACGCACAGAGCCGCTCGAGAACGTCGCGCTTGGTGATAGCTCCGCGACCTCTACGCGTCGCGCGCAATAGGATATCGCGCGCGACAATCGTCTGATAGAGGCTGCGGATGTAGTCGCGGCACGGTTCGCGTCTCGGCTCGTCATGAGCCAGAAACGGCATGCCGCCATAGGTTATGTACTGCTCGAGCACGGTGTTTGAATTAAGGCGATCGCCCGTCTTGGAAACGAGCTCGGCCCTCTCGCCAAGCCCTTCGGCGACGACCGCATCAATCGAGCGAAAATCAAGATACTCGCCAAACGTGAGCGGCTGCATCTTGACCTCGATATACCGGCCCGAGATAAGCGTTGCAAGCTCGCTCGATAGCAAAAAGGCATTGGAGCCCGTGACATAGATATCGCACGGCAAATCAATTCGAAGCGAGTTAACCGCCTTTTCCCAGCCCTCGACATTCTGGAGTTCGTCAAAGAATAGATAGGGGCGATCGACACCGTCAACGCGCTCCCGAACCATGCGATAAAACGTCAGGTAATCTGTAATCCCCGCATACTCTAGAGATTCCATCTTAAAGGTCAGCAAACGCTCGGCCGGCACCCCCTGTTGCGCCAGGTGCTCCCTCATCATGTCCAATAACGTGGATTTGCCGCAACGGCGTATACCCGTCACGATTTTGATGAGGTCGGTATCCTGAAAAGCAATGAGTCGATCGAGATAGCGGCTTCGGCGAACGATGTTCATAGAGTCTCCCTAGCGCCCGTCCAGACATGAAAACTTATAAACTTGCATTATTTGTAAGTTTATAAGATGCCACCTTAGAAACTTGCAGATTTTGCAAGTTTCTAAGAAATGGGCGTGGATGTGACAAAGGGATCGTCCCCTTGTCGCATCTGAAGGGCGACGGGGATTTGGATGCAGCAAAAGTCCTCTTGGTGGGACTCGTCGTAGCTCGTAGTATCGAGGTAGCAAAAGTCGAAGGCGTTGCCAACGGGCTGGAGCGCGTGCTTGTCCATGCAGGCCACGACGGCGCAGATGCCCTCGGGCTCGTACGGCATGCCCCAGCGGCTCATGCACAGATATGTGCCCTCGGGCAGCACTTCGATGCCGATCTCTGCCAGCTCGGCGGGATCGCTCGGCAGCAGTTCCTCGGCACCGCGCGGCAGCACGGCAAAGGAGCCGGCGCCGGCGATGGGGTCGTCGGAATGCAGCGCCTCGCGACGCAGCATGGCGCCCCAACCGCGCATGGGGCGCGTGCCCGTCAACGTACGCATGCGCAGGATTGCCCGCATGAGCGTAGGGTGAAGCATCGAGCGGCCGCGCTCGATATCGCCCGGAAACTCCTCAAAGACCACGTAGCGACGCTCGAATTGCTTGAGCTCCGGCTTGCCCTCGCGCTCGCGCCAGTAAACCGCCTCGTCGTAAAAGCTTAGACGCTCCTGTACGCTCGCGCGCTCGGCTTTGAGCTCAGCGATCTGCTCATCGAGCGCCTGCACCCGCGAGCGCAGGTGATCGGTCATCTCGCCAATGTCGAACGTCGAGGTCAGGCGGTCAATCTCGTCGAGTTCGAGCCCCAGGTCGCGAAGCATGCAAATCAGACGCATGAGCGGGATCTGCGTAGGCGAATAGAAACGGTAGCCCTTTTCGTTAACCACGGCGGGTTTAAACAGACCGATCTTGTCGTAGTAGATGAGCGTTTGGCGCGAAACGTTAAACAAGCTCGCCATCTCGCTAATCGCACACATGCCTGTCTGCATAAGTCCTCCCGGCACATCCTTTTAGCGCACAAAGCCCGCCGCCCACAGGGGCAGCGGGCTCAAACACTACTCGTATCCTACCCTAAAGACGCCTATGACCAGCGCTTATAGTTTGCACATGACACGCCGACGGCCTCGAGCGCCTTGGCGGCGATGTGATGCACCGCGTCATCGAGCGTGGCGGGGCCGTTGTAAAACGTAAGCATGGGCGGCATGAGCATGACGCCCGGCACGCGCGCCAGGCGCGCCATGTTGTCGATGTGAATGGCGCTGAAGGGCGTCTCGCGCACCATGAGCGCCAGGCGGCGCTGCTCTTTCATCTGAACATCGGCCGCGCGCAGCAACAGGTTTTCGCTGTAGCCGCTCGCGATGCCGGCGAGCGTCTTCATGGAGCAGGGCGCCACGATCATGCCGTCGACCGGATAGGTGCCGCTTGCGATGGCGGCGCCGATGTTCTTGTTGTCGTAGACCACATCGGCATGGCACGCAAACTCGTCGAGCGTCATGCCGAGCTCCTGCTCGATGGTAATCTCTCCCCCGCGCGTGACGACAAGCGCCGACTCGGCACCGGCCTGACGCAGGCATTTGAGGCACTCAAGGCCCAGCGCGACACCGCTGGCGCCAGACACGCCAACGACAATGCGACGGGGACGGACAGAAGACCCAGGCATGACGGCTCCTTAACTACTTGGTAGGGCTACTTACTAGAAAGCAATCTCCTTGGCCCACTTGTCTGTGTCGATCTCCATGAACTGCGAGCGAATGAAGTTCTTCTTGAGGTCGAACGGGACCGTGCAGTCGAAGATGGCCTTGCAGGCGATGCCGTGCTCGCGGATCGTGGGGTCGAACGCGGGGTCGTTGGACGGATCGAGCACGTGGCAGTGGCAACCGGGGATGGTGATGAGGTCCACGTCGGCCTGGAAGCGCGTGGTCATGGCCCACATCACGTCGCTCATATCGAAGATATCGACATCCTCGTCAACAAGGATGACGTGCTTGAGCTCGGAGAATGCCGAGAAGGCGAGCATGGCGGCGTTGCGCTGACGGCCCTCGTCATTTTTGCTCGACTTCTTGAACTGCATGATGGCAACGAACTTGCCGCCGCCGCAGGGGGCAGCGTGGACGTTGAGCAGGCGGCCCGGGATGGCGGTCTCGACCATCTTGTAGATGGATGCCTCGGTGGGGATGCCGGCCATGGACACGTGCTCGTGCGAGGGACCGATGCAGCTCTCCATGATGGGATTGACGCGCGTGGTGACGGCGGTGATCTTGATCACCGGGCAGACCTTGGCGCCACCGGTGTAGCCGGGGAACTCGGGCATGGCGTAGCCGTGGCCGTTGACGTCCTCGTTGATGGTCTCGTCGTGCATGAGGTAGCCCTCGAGCACGTACTCGGCATTGGCAATGCACTTCTGCGGAACGGTGACGCAGTCGGCAAGCTCGACGGCGTGGCCGCGCAGGGCACCGGCGATCTGCAGCTCGTTGAAGCCGAGCGGCGTGGTGGGAGCCTCGAAGCCGCAGCACATGTACACGGCGGGGTCCAGACCGATGGAGATGGAGATGGGCATATCCTCGCCACGCTGGCAGTACTCGTCAAAGAACGCGCCCAGGTGACGGCTGCCGGGGGTAATCCACATGGCGAGCTTGTCCTTGTCGACGCAGGAGAAACGGTGGATGGTCACGTCGGACTGGGAGCCGTCGGGGCTCGTGCCGTAGGCGAGGCCCATGGTGATGTAGGGGCCGCCGTCGACGGGCGTGTTGGTAGGAGCGGGAACGATCTTGCGCAGATCAAAGCCCTCGTCGGTCGCCTTGTACACGACCTCCTGACAGTCGACGTGCGCACCCTCGGCGATCTGCTCGGGCGCGATCAGGTTCTCGAAGCGCTTGCCGATCTCGAGGCCCAGGTGCTCCTCGTCCAGGTCGAGCAGGGCGGCAACGCGCTTGCGGCTGGCAAGCATGCCGATGCAGACTTTGACATCGTCAAAGCCCTTGACGTTGTTGAAGACCATCGCCGGACCCTCTTTGGTCGGGCGCATAACGGTGCCGCCGGCGCCGACGTGACGGTAGACGCCCGAGACCTCGGCATCGGGATCGACCTGAGTGTCGGTCTCGAGCAGCTGGCCCGGCATCTCGCGCAAAAAGTCGAGCGCGGAGCGCAGGTCGTGGATCTGGGAAGCATCGGTAGTGGACATAGCATGCTCCTTTCGGGAGAGTGCCCGGCGACGGGAGTGCCGCCGGGCTGGGTAACGTAGTGGGGCCGCAGCGCTTATAGATGGAGCGCTTGGCAACTCGCGGTTCAAGCACTCGGATGTTTGCAGCCCAAGCGCTCGGCCGCTTACATCAGGCCAAAGAGATGGAACCAGGCGGCCTCGACCAGCACGACGATAAAGACGACCGCGGTGAGGGGAATGCCCATGCGCATGGCTTCTTTGGAGGTGTAGCCGCCGGCGTCCTTGCCCTCGCCGATAAGGATCGGCAGGTTATGGAACGGCAGGATGTAGTGGATGTTGATGGACGTGAAGACGATGAGCGCCACAGCGAGCGGGCTTACGCTGGAGCCGGCCGCGAAGCTTATGAACGCCGGCACGCACACGCCGAGCACGGCCATGACCGAGCCCATGAACATGTGGATGATCATGGAAAGCGCAGCGACAAGCAGGGCGAACAGGAAGATGTTCTCGGGCACGGAGCTGGGAAGCACGACGTCGGCGATCCAGGCGTTCATACCGGTGGCACCGCCCACGGAGCCCACGGCCATGGCGGCCGTCAGGAACATGAGGGACTTGATGTCGACAGCATTCCAGCTGGCGGGGGTGAGGACCTCGCCGATGACGGGCATGGCGAGGCAGACGCCGATGGCCAGGGTGACCCAGCCGATGTAATCGCCCGAGACGGTGAGCCACAGCGCGATGGCGATGATAAGCCACACGATGGTGCGGATCTCCTTGACGGAGAGCTTGCCGAGCGCAGCCTGCTTGGCCACGATCTGCTCGCGATCGTAGACGAGCTCCTTGCTGGGCTTAAAGAGGAAGAGGCCCAGGAACAGGGTGCACAGCAGCGCGACCAGCATGGGCACGCTCATGTACAGGAACCAGTCGACGAAGGACGGGCTCATGCCGCCGGCCTCGGCGCTGTACTGCGCAACGAGCGGGTTGAGCGTGGAGTCGCCCGTCAGGAAGAACATGGAGCCCGGGGCGGCAGCGGCAAACACGAGGAAGCCGAGCTTGCCGCGGTCGTCGTCACCGTAGCCGGCGGACTCGGCGATGACCGAGACGACGGCGAGGATGAGGAAGGCGCGGGGGAACGGATGCGGGATCAGCAGCGACAGCACAAAGGTGAGCGCGAAGATCGAGATGATGAGCGACTTGGCATCGCGCACGAACTTGAGCATAAACGCATAGGCGATGCGCTCGCCCAGGCCCGACTCCTTGACCGCGCTGGCGATGAGGTAGGCGCCGATGACGAGCCACATGGTGGCCTTGGTCCACGAGCTAAACGTGGAGGCGACCGTCGCCGAGATGCTCGCGGCGCCCGTGTCGTCCACGCACACCTTAAACAGAACGAGCAGCGCGCAATAGAGCAGGCCCACAAAGCCCGGCTGTGCCACGCCACACGCCCAGAACACCACCGTGGCGAGCGTCAACGCCAGACAGGTCTGACCGCCGACCGTAAGCTCGACCGTCGAGCTCAGCTCCGCCAAAGGAAGAAACTTCACTAGCAAAAAGACAACGATACCCAGCACAAAGCCAATTTCGCGCTTGGTGATCTTAAACGCCTTCTTTTCCGCTTCCATCTCCCCACCTTTCTTGTTGGGGGCGCTCCGAATTCGCAGCCACGTTGCCACTTAAAAAGGGGCGCCCGTTATCGGACACCCCTTACGTTGCGCTGTGTTGTTGCAATACAGTCAAGCGGATTTTTTGGATGAGGAGCGATTCCCTGGACAAAAACCGTCACAACATTCGACGCTTTTCCTCGTTTTCGAGATTTTCATCGAATGTTGTGACGGTTTGGATATGGCAAAGGGACTGTACCTTTGTTACATAGCGAGGGCCGTACGAATGGATGGGTCGCTGAGTGCCTCGCGGAGCCAGGGGGCCAGCTGCTCGGGGTGACCCTGCAGGTAGCCTTTGAGCTCGGACGGGGCCACGCGACGCACCTCCGAGATCTCCTCTTGGTTGATATGCAGCTCGCCCGGCTCAACATGGGCTGCGAACACCTCGCACCATTCGCACTCGCAGCGGCCGTCGCCGTGGTCCTCGCGGTACACCACGTGTCCGAGGTGCTTGAGCTGATCGGGCTCGCGCGTGATGCCAAGTTCTTCGTTGATGCGACGTGCCGTGGCGGCCGCGACGTCTTCCCCGGGGAGCGGATGGCCGGCACAGCCATCGGCCAGCACCCCGCCCCACAGTCGCTTGAGCGGGCTGCGACGACAGAGCAGCAGGTGTGCGTCTTCGCCCCGGCCCTCAACTAGAAGCGTCAGAAATGCCTGATGCAGGATGCCCTCGCCGGCATGTGCCTCGATGCGATCGACGGGGCCAAGTACCTCGCCGGTCGCGGTATCGACCGCCACGACCTCGGCGCCCGCACCGCCCTCGTCCCAGCCGGCGCGTAGAATGCGGGCCTTATGGAAAAATAACAGCAGCAGCA
>CABPCW010000086.1 GCA_902406155.1 uncultured Collinsella sp. | reverse complement strand
CTTTGCTAAACAAAATGGGAAATTATGGATATGATCGATTGGCATATGCCATCCGAAATTCGAGTGCCTGGGCCGCGGGTGCGACGCCACCGGTGTCCGCACCGGTCGAAGAGGACCCGTACGACTACGTTCCGGTTGATGCCTATGGGGCCGCGCCGGTGGAGGTCGACGAGGATCTGCCGCCAATCGATGTGCCAGCGGGGATGGAAAGCGCTGCGCCTGTTGCCGATAGTTCAAACGCGGCGGCAGCTCCTTCGATGCCGATTGTTTTGACCGATCTGGAGCGGAAATCCCTAGCGGGGGAGCGCGAGCTGCTGACGATGCTCACGAGCTACCCCGATCTGTTCCGCACGTATGCCGACCGCATTTGTTCTATCGAATGGGTCGATCCGCGTCACGAGTCCATTGCGTGGGCCGTACTCGCGACGCCTCCGGGCACCGATCCTGCGGCCTGCATGGATGCGGCGCGCGCGGTGTGTCCCGAGGCGGCCTCCCTTGTCAGCGCCGGGCGCATCTCGGCAACGAGTAAGCACCCGACCGAGACGAACATCGTCTTTATGCTCGATACGCTCGAGCTCTACACCATCAAGCGTCGCATGCGAGCCGCACAGGCCAAGTTGCGTCAGGACCGTTCACTCGACGATGAGGCCCGTCGCGTGCTGACGATGCAGGCGGTGCAAGATTCACAGCGCCAGCGGGAGCTCCAAAAGTCGATCGGTGGCGTAGCCGACCCGTTCCGTTTGATCGGTTTGGAGACCGCAGGTGCCGATCAGGCCTAGATGTTGTGGTCAACCAGCGTATTCTCGCCTATATCCAGTCTGAATTTTGGGTATAGACGTCAATGTGTGTGCTAAAGTAATGAGTCCTGTGGACTACGAAGGGAGAATCTGTGCCAAAAAAGAGTGAGAGCACGGGTACTGGGCTGGAATCCTACGTTGCAAAGCTCATGGGCAACGGCCCTAACAGGACTTCGGTAACCGAGGACGAGATTCAGGTCGCCCTGAAGGATATCGATGTTTCTGACGAGCAGCTCAACGCGGTGTATTCCGCGCTGCGCAACAGCGGCATCCAGATTATCTCCGCGAGCGGAAACGACGACGCCCCCATGGACGTCGACGATGACGATAACGATACCGATGATTTCGATGACGACGACGAGCACGATTCCGGCTCGCTCGACGATCACGAGCTTAAGATGGCCCGTCAGGCCGACGCCGAGATGGGTTCTTCCAAGAGCAAAAAGAAGCGCACCGTGCGCACGTCCCGTTCGCGTTCGCGCGTGCGTGGTATCGACGCCTCCACGGTGATGCTGACCGGCGACCCGGTTCGTATGTACCTTAAGGAGATCGGCAAGGTCGATCTGCTGACCGCCTCCGAAGAGGTCGATCTGGCCATGAAGATCGAGGCCGGTCTTGAGGCTACCGAGAAGCTCGAGGCCGCCGACGCGGGCGAGATCGAGCTCACGCGTGCCGAGATGCGTCGTCTGACCCGTATCGAGAACGTGGGCCTCGAGGCCAAGCAAGCGCTCATCAGCGCCAACCTGCGTCTGGTCGTCTCCATCGCCAAGCGCTACGTCGGTCGCGGCATGCTGTTCCTGGACCTGATCCAGGAGGGCAACCTCGGTCTGATTCGCGCCGTCGAGAAGTTCGACTACCAGAAGGGCTTTAAGTTCTCCACGTACGCCACGTGGTGGATTCGCCAGGCCATCACGCGCGCTATCGCCGACCAGGCCCGCACCATCCGTATCCCCGTGCACATGGTCGAGACCATCAACAAGCTCGTTCGCGTGCAGCGCCAGCTCCTCCAGGACCTGGGTCGCGACCCGACCCCCGAGGAGATCGGTGCCGAGATGGATATAAGCGCCGACCGCGTCCGCGAGATCCAGAAGATCTCGCAGGAGCCCGTGTCGCTCGAGACCCCCATCGGCGAGGAAGAGGATTCCCAGCTGGGTGACTTCATCGAGGACTCCCAGGCTATCGTCCCGCCCGATGCCGCCAGCTTCTCTATGCTGCAGGAGCAGCTCACCCAGGTGCTCGACTCGCTTGCCGATCGTGAGCGCAAGGTTATCGAGCTGCGCTTTGGTCTCGTTGACGGACATCCCCGCACGCTCGAGGAAGTCGGTCGCGAGTTTGGCGTCACGCGCGAGCGCATCCGCCAGATCGAGTCCAAGACCCTGGCCAAGCTCCGCCACCCCAGCCGCTCCAGCAAGCTCAAAGACTACATCGAGTCTTAGTAGTTACGGCGTTTTACCAAACGCCGTAACTGGCCGACGCTGCGCGGGCATCATAGCGACAACTTGTCATTCAAAGAGGACGGCATGACCAGAAGGTCTATGCCGTCCTCTTTTCATGTCAATTTGTTCGCTCTGGTGCCCGCTCGCTGGCATTGTCAAAACATCGGCGTTTCCGTTGCCGGTGCCGGCAGTTAGCCCGTCCCCAAGGGATCAAGGCGAGAAAATTTCTTAAAAAAGTCCTTGCCCTTCGCCCGATCGTCCGTATAATAAACTTCGTTGCTTGAGAGCACGCACCTATTCCTCGGTAGCTCAATGGTAGAGCACGCGGCTGTTAACCGCGCTGTTGTAGGTTCGAGTCCTACCCGGGGAGCCAGAATTTCTCAGCCCATTTCGTAGGGCTTTTGAATTCCTCGGTAGCTCAATGGTAGAGCACGCGGCTGTTAACCGCGCTGTTGTAGGTTCGAGTCCTACCCGGGGAGCCAGGTTTTAAAACCCGTCGCATATGCGGCGGGTTTTTTCATGCCGCGATCGCTTGTGGCGAACGTTACCGTATCAACATTTCGTGTCGAGGATGTAATCGTGAACCCCGTCGCCTTAACATAGCGCGGTCGTTGTAAAATGTTGGAATGATTGCTCCCACGACATGGTGCCGCGAGCACCAGAAAAGGAGATTCTTGTGTCTGAGACCATTAACGGCAGCCTGAGCGTCTCGAACGACGTTATTGCCGATATTGCCGGTTATGCCGCGATGACGTGCTACGGCGTCGTCGGTATGGCCGAACAGCTCCAGGGCGCCGAGAGCGTGCGCCTGCTTGCCGGCCAGCGCCTTCGCAAGGGCGTGCTTGTTTCCGCCGACGAGAACGGCCTTACGGTCGATCTTCACGTCGTGCTCGAAAACGGCGTCAATATGAAGTCCGTCTGCCACAATCTTTCGAGCTCCGTCGCCTTCACCCTGCAGGAGATCGCCCAGATCGATCCCGCCAGCCTTAAGATCGGCATTCACATCGACGCGCTCAAGAGCCGTCTGAACTAGCATCCTAATACGGAGATTTCACTACTCATGATTGCAAAGACCATTCGCACCTGTTTTCCGATCGCTGCGGCTGCCGTTTCCGAAAAGGCCGAGGAGATCAACAAGCTCAACGTCTTCCCCGTACCCGACGGCGACACCGGCACCAACATGTCGCTCACGCTCGCTTCGGTGACTAAGGAGCTTTCCGCCCTTCCCGCCGACGCTGACATGGAGGCCATTGCCGGCGCCATCACCCACGGCTCCCTGATGGGCGCCCGCGGCAACTCCGGCGTCATCACCTCGCAGATTCTGCGTGGTGTGGCCGAGGGCCTCGTCTCTGCCGATGAGCCCATTACGTCCGCCAATATCGCCTTCGCCTTCCGTCGTGCCGTCAAGGTCGCCTTCCAGGCCGTTCGTAAGCCCATCGAGGGCACGATCCTTACGGTGCTGCGTGACGTCTCGACCAAGGCAGACGAATGCGAGAAGAAGAAGTTCTCGGCCGAGGATGCGCTCGACGCCATCGTCGTCGAGGCCTACCAGTCCGTCGCCCGCACGCCCGACCTGCTGCCCGTTCTGAAGGAGAACGGCGTGGTCGACTCTGGTGCCTTTGGCTTTGCCATCTTCCTGGAGAACTTTGTTGCCGCCGCGCTTGGCCGCAGCACCGTGGTCGAGGATTTCTCCGCCACGTTTGATTCCGCTGGCTCTGCCCGCGACGCGGCCCTCGATCGCGTCGAGATCGAGGCCAACGACGATTGGGAGGGTTCGGAGTTCCGCTACTGCAACGAGTTCCTCTTTAAGGCCGACGCCCCGTTTGACGAGGACGAGTGCCTGAAGTTCCTGGGCTCCATGGGTGACTGCGAGCTGCTCGTGGGTGCCTACCCCGACTACAAGATCCACGTGCACTCCAACACCCCGAACTTGGTGCTTGAGCACATGCTGCAGCTTGGTCAGATCTACGAGGTCTTTATCCACAACATGGAGATGGAGGCCCACGACCGTACCGCTAAGATCCACGAGGACCAGGAGAAGGCCGCCGAGCCCGCGAAGGCCCTGGGCTTTGTCGCCGTTGCCGCCGGTTCCGGCGAGGCCGACATCCTCAAGTCCCTCGGCGTCGATGTGATCGTGTCGGGCGGTCAAACCATGAATCCCTCGACCGCCGACCTGCTGGGCGCCGTCGACCAGGTCAACGCGACCTCGGTCATCATCCTGCCCAACAACGGCAACATCCGCATGGCTGCCGAGGCCGCTGCTTCCGCCTGCACCGACAAGAAGGTCGCCGTCGTTCCCACCAAGACCGTTCCGCAGGCCTTCTCCGCGCTGTTCGCGGTCCTGCCCGATTCTGAGCTCGAAGACGCCGTTGCCGCCATGGTCGACGCCATCAGCGAGGTCCGCGATGGCGAGGTCACCCGCGCCGTGCGCGACTCCAGCGCCTCCGACGGCTCGCCGATTCACTCCGGTGACGTCATGGGTATCATTGCCGGTTCCATCGACGTGGTCGGCTCCGATGTGAAGCAGGTCACGCTCGACTGCATCAACCGCATGCAGGAGGAAGAGGAGGGCGACGCGCTGACGATTTTGGCCGGCGAGGAGCTGTCCGATGAGGCCTTCCAGGAGATCGTCGACGCCATCGAGGAGGCTCAGCCCGATCTGGAGATCGACGCCCATCGTGGCGAGCAGCCGCTCTATCCCGTGATCTTCTCGATCGAGTAGGCTCTGCCTATGTCCGAGCTGTGCTCCGTGCCGCGCGTCTCGGAGCGTTTTGCCCAGAGCAATGCGCTCGATGAGGATATCGCGCGACTCAAATATGTTTCGGGTAAACGTGAGGAGGCCCTTCGCCGTCTGGGAATTCGGACGGTGGGGGACCTCCTTCTCCATATTCCCCATCGCTACCTGGACTTCACTCGCTCGTGGTCCATCGAGATGGCGCCCATCGGTACCGTGTGTACCATCATCGCCACGGTCGATCGTATTGTCCAAAAGCATCCCCGTCCGCGTATGCAGGTGACTGAGGTCTCGCTCGTGGACGAGACGGGCGTGCTGCAGGTTGCCTTTTTCCGTCAGCCTTGGATTGCCCAACAGCTTAAGCAGGGCGACCGCCTGGCCGTGATGGGCAAGGTTGAGTTTGCCTACGGTTTTAAGCAGATGGCCTCGCCCCACTTTGAAAAGCTCGAGGACGGGCGTGCCGCGGGTACCATTTTGCCGGTCCACTACGTGAGTGATGGCGTGAGTCAGGCATGGATGCGCCGTATCGTGAGCGGTGCGCTCGAAGTGGCTGCCAATCCGTTCGATCCCATTCCTGCGCCGCTGCGCGCAAAGCGGAAGCTCATGAGCAATGCCCGTGCGCTGCGCTCGATCCACTTTCCCTCGAGCATGGCCGAGCGCGACATCGCACGCCGGCGTCTTGCGTACGAGGAGTGTCTCTGCTTGCAGCTCGCACTGCGTCTGCGCAACGATGGCGGTATGGTCGACGTGGTGCCTTATGCGCATGCCGCGGGCGGGCACCTGGCTGCGCTCAAACAGGCCCTGCCGTTTTCGCTGAGCGATGAGCAGGAGGCCGCGTTCCAAGACATCCTGCACGACATGTGCGATGGCGGGCGCGTGATGAACCGCCTACTGCTGGGCGACGTCGGTACCGGCAAGACGGCCGTCGCCGCTTGCGCGCTGGCCGTCGCGGCCGATTCGGGTACTCAGTCCTGCGTTATGGCGCCTACGGGCGTGCTGGCGCGCCAATATGCCGATAAGACCGGCCCCTTGCTCTCGCAGGCTGGCATGTCCTGGGCGCTCCTGACGGGTGCCACGCCGGCGGCCGAGCGCGAGCAGATCCATGCGCAGCTGGAATCGGGCGAGCTCGACGTGCTCTTTGGTACCCATGCGGTCCTTTCGGATGACGTGGCGTTTAAGCATCTGTCGCTTGTCGTCATCGACGAGCAGCACCGCTTTGGTGTGGGCCAGCGCAATGCCCTGCGTGCCAAGGGCCCGGGCGCCGACCTGCTCGTTATGACGGCCACGCCTATCCCGCGCACGTTGGCGCTCTCGGTCTATGGCGACCTGGATACGAGCATCATCCGCCATCGTCCCGTTCCGGGTGCCGGCGTGACGACGCGCGTCCTTACCGAGTCGAGTCGCGACCTGGCCTATGGCGCCATTCGCGAGGCGCACGAAAAGGGGCAGCAGGCCTACGTGATCTGTCCGCTCGTGGAGCCGAGCGATTCGGCTGATGAGCTCGAAGACGTGCCCGGCATCGCTCGCGACGACGAAGGCCACGTGACCGTTCCCGTGCCGTTGCATGACACGGCGACCGAGCTCGATCGCCTCCGTCTGGCATTACCGGGGCTTATCATCGAGCGTCTTCATGGTCGCATGCCTGCGGGGGAGAAGGACCGGGTCATCGATGCCTTTAAGCGTGGCGAGATCGATGTGCTCGTCTCGACTACGGTGGTCGAGGTGGGCGTCGACGTGCCCAACGCCACCGTAATGGTCATCGAGAATGGCGAGCGCTTTGGGTTGGCGACCTTGCATCAGCTGCGCGGGCGCGTAGGCCGCGGCAGCGTGTCGGGTACGTGCCTGGTCATGACGCACTCCAAGGGCAACGGCGGCGCGTCGGCGGCACAGGAACGCCTCCAGTCGCTCGAGAAGACCTCGGACGGCTTTACGCTCGCCCAGATGGACTTGCGTCTGCGCCACGAGGGTGAAATCCTGGGTTACCGCCAGCATGGCGGCGTGACCTTGCGCTTCGTTGACCTCGATGCCGACGGGGAATTGATCGAGTGGGCCCATTTGGACGCGGTCGAGCTCTTGCGGTATGCTTGCAACCTTGACTCCGTGGCGACGCGCCCCTTGCGCGATGCGGTCGCCATGCGGTATCGACACATCTTTAAGGAGGTCAGCGGAGGATGAGAATCATCGGCGGCGAATGGCGCGGTCGTAAGATCGAGGAGCCCCGTGGTCGCGATGTCACCCGCCCCACGACCGATCGCGTGCGCGAGGCGTGCGCATCTATGGTCATGTCGGCATTCGACTTCGATCTGGACGAGGTCCGCGTGCTGGATGCCTTTGGCGGCTCCGGTGCCTTGGGCATTGAGATGCTTTCGCGTGGTGCCCGCTCGCTCACCACGTTCGAGATCGATCGCAACGCTGCTCGTCTGATTACCAAGAATATCGAGTCGCTGTGCCGCGACCGTGCGCGTTGGCGTGTGGTGGGCGGCGACGTGCTGGCAAGCGCTTCGCGAGATCGGA
>CABPCW010000085.1 GCA_902406155.1 uncultured Collinsella sp. | reverse complement strand
CGAGCTCGTGAGGTGGCTGTGGGCCCTCGGCACGATGTGCCGGGAGGGCGCGGAATAGACATAAGCCCCCGTCCCGGCGAGCCGGGCAGCCTTCGGGGACACCCCCGTTCTCGCTGTGCGCGCGGCGGCCGCCGCATGCGCGAAGACAGACTAGGGGAACCCCGCCGAAGGAGAGGATTGCGGGCCGCCGGAGCGGTATCCGCGGATATGAGACTGAGCCGAAGGCGTCGATGACATGCCGGGGGCGGACCGGGACGGGTTTAACGGCAGGCCCCGCCGACCGATTGCAAGCGGTCGGCGGGGCCATTGTGGCCCTTGACAGTGGATTGGGTCATATGAGCGAGACGGCGCCAGCTGAGTCGATTTGGCCCGAAAGAGGAGGGAGCACGCCTTATGGCGGCGACCGACGAATGAGCGCCAAATCGGCCAGCTGACGCCGTCGCAGCGTCAACAAGAAAGCTGAGTGGGCCTATAAGCCGGGTTCTGTCGTGAACGGTCATTTATCTTGTCTGCACGTTACCGTGCAGCTCCACGCACGCTACCCGAACGCGGACCGGGCCGGCCCATAGCGTTCCTATTCGCGCTTGCTCCGGATGGGGCTTGCCAAGCCGCCGTGTTGCCACGACGCTGGTGGTCTCTTACACCACCGTTTCAGCTTTTCCCTTTACGCCTTGCGGCGCAGGTGGGAGTCTTCTTTTCTGCGGCGCTTTCCGTCGGATCACTCCGCCCGGCCGTTAGCCGGCATCCCGCCCTCTGGAGCCCGGACTTTCCTCACGCGTGCCGCAAGCAGCACATCGCGCGACCGTCTGGCCCACTCAGCAGTGAAAGAGTGTAGCACACCGCCAGCACACGCAATGGCACAACACAAGCGTTCGACACGATAAACCAAGAACCACGCTATGCAGTACAATAGACCTGTCGATGGGCAACGTCGTCAGTCGAGACGCGACCGCGCTCCGCACCCCTCCGTCTACTCGGTGCGTTCCCGCCTCCTCCCCGAGGCGGGATGTCGGCATATTTTATGCACCGACAACCAAATAGCAAACAGATAGCCCGGCATCATCGTGCACCACAGCTGCAAATGCAAAAAGGGACCCGTCCATTGCGGACGGATCCCTTAAAACAAGTGATCGTCAAACCGATTTACTCGGCGTCGGTCTCCTCGTCCTTCTTCTCGGAAGGCAGCGGGGTGACCTCAATCTCGACGCCCAGAGTCTCAGCAGCGGACTTCATGGACAGGGAGATACGACGACGGTCGAGGTCGATCTCCATGACCTTGACCTGAACCTTGTCGCCCACGTGGGTGACCTGAGAAGGCTGATCGACGTGCTTGTTGGCCATCTCGGAGATGTGCACCAGGCCCTCGATGCCCTCGCCCAGGTCGACGAAAGCGCCGAACGGGACAAGCTTGGTCACAGTGCCCTCGACGATAGCACCGACGGGGTACTTCTTGACCAGTGCGCGCCACGGATCCTCGGTGGTCTGCTTGAGACCCAGGGAGATACGCTCGCGGTTGAGATCGACGTCGAGAACCTCGACCTCGACCTCCTGGCCGACCTTGACAACCTCGGAAGGATGGTTGACGTGGTTCCAGGAGAGCTCGGAGATGTGGATGAGGCCGTCGATACCGCCGAGGTCGACGAAGGCGCCGAAGTCGACGATGGAGGAAACAGTGCCCTGGAGACGCATGCCAGACTTGAGCTTGGACAGGATCTCGGAGCGCTCGGCCTTACGGGACTCCTCGAGTACGACGCGACGGGAGAGGACGACGTTGTTGCGGTTGCGGTCCATCTCGATGACGCGGGCCTCGATGCGGGTACCCATGTAGGAGGTAAGGTCCTTGACGCGACGGAGGTCGACGAGGGAAGCGGGCAGGAAGCCACGCAGGCCGATGTCGAGGATCAGGCCGCCCTTGACAACCTCGATAACCTCGCCCTCGACGTTCTCGCCGGAGTTGAACTTCTCCTCGATGCGGTTCCAAGCACGCTCGTACTCGGCACGCTTCTTGGACAGGACCAGACGACCGTCCTTGTCCTCCTTCTGGAGAACGAGGGCCTCGATGGGATCACCGAGTGCAACGATGTCTGCAGGGTTAGCGTCCTTGCGGATGGACAGCTCGCGGACCGGGATAACGCCCTCGGACTTAAATCCGATGTCAACGAGCACCTCGTCATGCTCGATCTTAACGACAGTGCCGTTAACGAGATCGCCCTCATCAAAGTCGGTAATCGTACCGTCGATGAGGTTGTTCATCTCCTCCTCGTTGACATCGTCAAGAGAGAAAATGGACGAGTTCTGAATCTCACTCAAAGGTGGACCCCTTTCGAACTACGGGGCCCCGATTGCTAGGACCTACAGAAGGGTGCGACAAGCACACAACGTTTAGGAACACTCGGGAGCCGACAGATACTGATGTGACGCTTATGCAATCACGTCCGTATAGATTACGGGGAAATCACTTCGATTTCAAGCGTGAACTGCGATTTTTTACTCGTATGGAGACTTTTTCGCAATCTTGTGAACGACTGTCTCCACAAGTTAACGATAAGCAGTGAAGCATACTGCTTTGGGGTAAAGTATCCCAGACATACGATTCTGGAACGATTTTTCGAGAAAGGTGCCCGCGTGCTCAAAGCAGTCGTTTTCGATATGGACGAGACGCTTCTTAGCATTAACCTCAATGCGTTCATCCTTCGCTATTTTAAGGATGTCTCATCGATGCTCGCGGATATCGGACGTCGCAGCCGCGGGGGCACGATGGCACGCCTCGGCACCATCTTGGTCGACCTCAACGCCAATCGTCGCAACAGTACGGACAATCGCACCAATCTTGAGTTTTACCAGGAAGAGGTTGAGCGCCGGTGCGGCATTTGCCTCTCGGACCCACTCATCTACGAGGCGTTTACCTACTACGATCGCGAAGTCCTGCCGTACAAGAACGATGACATGATCAATGCGAAAGCCATGCCGGGCGCACACGCCGCGCTCCAGGCCGTACAGGATGCAGGACTGCGCTGCGCGCTCTTCACCAACCCCAGTTTTCCCCAGGGGGCCATCGAATGCCGCATGGGCTGGGGCGAGCTGACAGACGCGCCCTTCGAGCTCGTAACGCACATGGGCAACGCCACGCGCTGCAAGCCCGATGCCACATATTATCTAGAGCAGCTGCAGGTCATGGGGCTCGAGCCACATGAGGTCCTCATGGTGGGCAACGACCCCAAGCGCGATTTCCCCAGCCCCGACTGCGGCATTCAAACTGCCTATGTTGGCCAGGGAAAACCGGGACGTGCCACCTGGCGTGGAACCATGGAAGACTTCGCCCGCGACTTTAACGCCGTAGTAGAAGCCTTCTACGAACATCAAGTAGCCGACGAACTAAGCTAGTCCACAAATCTGGAATGAGACAAAAGGTCAGGTACGTTTGCCGCATGCTTCCTTACGTAGGCAGCGACTTGAGGACAAGATGCGATGCCCCGGCGTCCTAGGCCGTAATCATCTTGACGCGCTCGCCGATTTTGGCGTCGCGCTTGTCGGAGATAACAGTAAAGCCCTCCAGGTCGCACACCTTTACATTTGAAAACACATGGAACTTGGAGCTGTCGGCGAGTACATAACTCGCTTGGGAATTCCGCATCACAATGCGCTTTTTGATAGCCTCGGGATAACCAGGCGTCATGATGCCACGATCCTCGTCCACCGCGTTGACGCCTATAAACGCCCGGTCAAAGTACAGCTCACGCAACGCGTTCTCCACCATTGGCCCGGTCAGCGAGCAGGTAACGGGATTAAAGTCGCCGCCAATCACCACCACCTTAGCAGCAAGCTCGCCCGTAAACCTACATGCGTAGCCGTTGGTGGTGTAGATAGTCACTGGTTTGTCGACGAGCAGACTCAGGAGCGCCGTCGCGGTAGTACCGGAGTCGACATAGACCGTCTCACCGTCCTCGACCTCCGCTGCCGCACGACGCGCAATCAGGTCCTTCTCACTACTCCGCTGCGCGCCCTTTTCAAAGACACTCACCTCGCGAGCCGCAGAATGCAGTTTGACCGCACCGCCGGTCAGATACTCGATGCTCCCCCGCTTCTCGAGCTCCTTGAGGTCGCGGCGCAGCGTAGACATCGACACGTCGGGCATAAAGGCCGCGAGCTCGTCGATCTTGAGCAGGTCGGCCTCCCTAAGCTTGTTAAGAATCAGTTCATGGCGCTCATACGGAATCATCGACGTTCCTTCCTTTTCATCTTTTTTCAAAGTTTAACCTAATTAAGCCAAGCAAAAGCAAAAAGGGTCGCTGCCATATAAGCAGCGACCCTTTATCAGATGGAGGTCGGTCTTGGCCTTGAGCTCATGACGCAGGGTCTCAAAGCGAGATTAGGCGAGTTGATCGTCCTTACCAGTAAAGATGTAGCCGAGCACGCCGGCAACAACAGCCGAAATAGCCATGCCGATCATGGCGAAAGCGAAGTTCATCGGGTCGGAGGAGACGAAGGCCGGGAACGTGGTGACGGAGCCAAAGACAAAGGCAGTGGTGACGACCTTGAAGAGGCCGAGGAACGCACCGCCGCAGGCACCGCCGATGATCTGAGCCAGGAAGAGCTTCTTGTTCTTGACGAGCATGCCAAAGAGCGTGGGCTCGATGATGGCAGAGAGGCAGATGGTCACGGCGCCGGTCATGGCAAAGCTCTTGAGCTTCTGGTCGCGGGCCTTGAGGAAGACGCCGAGGGCGCACCCGATAACGGCAAAGTTGCAGGCAAAGGTGGCCGGGCAAATGTAGTCGAAACCGTTGGAGGCAATATTGTTAATCATGATGGGGTTAACGGCCCAGTGAATACCCATCGAGACGAGCACGGACCAGCCGCCGCCCACCAGGATGCCAGCAAGCACGTTGGAGCGGGCGATGAGCCAGTTGACCACGAAGGCGATGCCCTCGCCGGCATAGACGCCCAAGGGGCCGATCACGAGCATGGTGGCGGGAACCATGATGATCAGCGAGACCGCGGGGAGCACGACGAGCTTAAGGGTCTCGGGCACATGCTCATCCAGGAACTTATAGAGGAACGAGTAAACCCAGATGGCGATGATGGCCGGGATAACGGTGGAGTTGTAGCTCATAAGCACCACGGGAATGCCAAAGAACTCGCTCATGGCGCCGTTGCCCGCATCGCCCATCAAGCCGATAAAGTCGGGATAGAGCAAACAGGCGCAGATCAGGGCCGACAGATACGGGCTCGCACCAAAGCGTTTGCCCGATGAGAAGCCCAGAAGCACCGGCAGGAAGTAGAACACGCTCATCGAGAGGGTGTAGAGGATGGTGTAGGTGCCCGTGCCCTCGGTGATAAGGCCAAGCTGAACCGCAAGGATCAGCAGGCCGCGGAGGATACCGGAGCCGGCCATGGCGGGCAGCAGCGGAGCAAAGACGCCCGAGATGGCGGAGAAGATCTTAGAGACGATGCCCTCGTCAGAGGAGGCGCTTGTGGAGACCTCGGCGCCCGAACCCTTGACGAGCGGCTCGAACTTCTCGTAGAGCTTGGGCACCTCGGTGCCGATCAGCACCTGGTACTGGCCGGCAGAGTTGACGGTGTTGACCACGCCGTCGACCTCCTTGACGGCCGCGTCGTCACACTTGGAATCGTCACGTAGGTTTAGGCGAAGACGAGTGGCGCAGTGCGTCATGCCCGAGATGTTCTCGGGGCCGCCCACGGCGGCAAGAATGCCCTCGGCAGTAGCTTCCCAATCACGTTTCATAGAATGATTACCTCCCCATAGCGCAGAAGAGCTCGCGCACGAGCGCGGCCGCTGCAAGTGCATCGTTTGCATCAATCACGGACTGTATCTTTTCCTGGCCCACACTTTCCAAGGAGTCATTCATTAGCTTCATCATAGCGAGGTTATGAGCGCACTCCCCTTCCGCATCCTCGATAATTGGGAACGTATCGAAGTAGATAGCGTGGTCAAAGGCGTATTTCTTGAGATAGAAGAGCATTTCGAGCGTCTTGACAGGCGTAGCCATGCCGATCATGAGTCCGTCGTCCATCACGCCGTAGCCATCGTTGAGGTGAATGCCGTAGAGCTTGCCGGCACGACCGAAGATATCGGTAGCCATCGCGGGGTTCTCGTGCTTCATGAGCATGTGACAGTAATCGAGCGTAACGCCAAGATTCTCGCGGTCCACCGCGTTGAGGATCATGCCGGTGAGGCCCATCGTATCGATATAGGCGTAGCTGCGCTCCTCATAGGGTTTGTACTCGATGGAGATATGCAGGTCGGGCGCATAGTCGCAAACCGCCTGGAACGCCTTAACGAGGTTGTCAAACACGCGGGTGTAGTCGATCTGGAAACTGTAGTCAAAGCCATCATGACCGAGCCAGATCGTCACGGTATCGCCGCCGCAGGTGCGACAGTAATCACAGGCCTCATAGCAGAGCTTAAGTGCCTCCCCAGCGAGCGTAGGATCCTGATTGCCCAGGTCGCCATTGATAAAGTCGCTGCGAAAGCGAAGAGCAGTGCCGTTGAGCTTGAGGGCATGCGCGTCGAGCTTGTCCTTCATCTCCTCGGCGGGGATGCCCACCACGTGCTCAGGGTAATTAAGGTCCACATGGGTGAGGCCGACGTGCTGGAACTGGTCGAAGACGCGGTCGATGTTCTTCTCACCGGTTCGGTAGTAGGAGTTGATGCGGGTTGCGAATTTCATCGCTGAGCTGCCTTTCCTGCAAGGAAACGTTCAAACGGAAAGCCCCGACCGTTGCGCGCGTTTGGGCAGGTGCCCCTTCCGTAACTACAGTCTATTGCAAGTAATTCTCATTCGCAATCATGGTTTCTCATGTATATTCATAGATTTTCAAAATAAATAAACAGGAAACCAGCTTTTACCTGCACTTTTAGTTGATGCAAGTATTTGACACTACTTGAAACATAATGACTATTACTGATTCTAACTACCGTTTACCGCCAAATATAAACCGTTTACCGGTAAAGAAAAGCACCTGCCCACTATGCAGACAGGTGCTTTACAGCCACAAGAACGGCGGTTACAACAGCAAGATGCAGTGACCCAGAGCCCCTAGCAGTCGACGACGGTTTTGCCAATCATGATGTTGAGGATCTCGATGTCGGTATCCTTCATGCCTACACGGCCCACATAGCCCATGCTGGCGATCGTCTCCTCCACCGTATCCTGGATCAGGCCCTCGCCGGCACGGAAGCCGCGGCCTTGCATGGCCATATCGTGACCCAAAATCGCTGCATCGACAGCAGCCGAAATCTTGGCGGCGCAACTTGCCTTGGCGCCATCGCACACGATGCCGCCCACGTTACCGAGCGTATTGGAGACCGTAGCACCAATCTGCTCGCGCGTGCCACCACACAGCCAGGTAATTGCGGCACCGGCACCGCACGCGGCGCAAATTGCACCGCAAAACGCCGAGAGCGCACCAATATAGCTCTTGATGTGCACGGCAATAAGGTCGGACAGTATCACGGCGCGCACCAGACGCTCGTGGTCGCAGCGCAGGTAGTCGGCATATTCCATGACGGGCAGCGCACAGGTAATGCCCTGGTTGCCCGAGCCGCATACAATGGCAACCGGCAGCGCGCAGCCGTTCATGCGGGCATCGGAGCCGGCAGCCGCACGCGCATCACTTGGAGTTACCGGTATGCGAAGTCAGATCACGACGGATATTGGAGC
>CABPCW010000084.1 GCA_902406155.1 uncultured Collinsella sp. | reverse complement strand
CCCGCTATGGCGCACTGGGCACTATGGCCGTGGCCTTTTGCCGATGCAATGATCTGATACAGCAGTTCATAATCCTTTTTCAGCGATGCAAAATCTTTTTCTTTTCCACCCGGTGACGGCGGCGGCAAGCGCAAATAGCATACGCATCGCCCACTAGAGCGAGGTGAACCAAGGGCCCTGAGCAACTACGCTCGGGGCCCTTTTTGTTTGCCGTATCCGATCGCTAGTTCAAATGTGATTTCCTCGGGAATGCATCTAGAAGATGCCGTGGGCCTGTTTCCTGCCATGCGGCAATGGGTCCCATGGGGTGTGCCGTGCATTTTTTGGAGTATTCAGCAGCTCTAGCTGGCTGCATACGATTCGGTATTGCCAACGGTGGCCTTCAGATACTCCCTATGAGCGTTTTGAGTTAGATTTCGCCGTTTTTCGAAGCAAAGGTACGTCATTCTCGCTATGTCGGAACCCTAAATGACGCAGCGCCCTACAGTTTTGCCCGCCCGCGGCGGTGCTGGCGCGGTCACGTTGCAGAATACTCCGTTTTTTGCACGGGCCAGGATGGGGTACCTTGGGAGAACACGGCAGCATCCCGTAAATATATACAATCTGTACCGTAATTTATACAAAACGAAGAGGCAGGCAGCGTAGGGTTGGTGCATTGGGGTGCTTGGTGCGCCAAAATGGGGACCCCACGTGCCGTATACTCTGGCTGGATGTGAAAACGGCTTGACGCGTTGCTGAGCGTAGGGGGAGGGTGTCTAGATGAGCGTATTTGAAATTGTGTTTAGTCCGACGGGTGGAACGGAGAAGGTGTCTTGCCTTGTGGCTGGAGCGCTGGACAAGAATACCGTTACCGTCGATCTGACCGATAGCGGGTTGGATTTCCACGAGGTCTCGATGACGAAGGACGACGTGGCTGTTATCTCCGTGCCAGCGTATGCCGGCAGAGTCCCTGCCGTGGTGGTCGACCGACTGAACATGGTTCACGGCAACGGAGCGCGGGCCGTTCTGGTGTGCGTCTACGGAAACCGCGCGTTTGAGGACACGCTCGTAGAGCTGGAGGACGTTGCGAAGCATGCGGGATTCCGGGTAATCGCGGCAGTTGCAGCCATTGCAGAACATTCCATTGCGCGACAGTTTGCTGCTGGGCGACCGGATGCGCAGGATGCGGCGCAGCTCGCAGAGTTTGCGCAGCAAATTCAGCAAAAGCTGTTGGCTGAGGATACATCCGAGCCCTCTATTCCCGGCAATCGTCCTTACAAACAAGCCAGAGGTCACCGCATGGCACCTGAGGCAACAGAGGATTGCGTCTCCTGCGGTGCATGCGCCGCGGCGTGCCCCGTTTGTGCTATCGACAAGGGTGACCCCAAACGAGCAGCTGGCGAGGCGTGCATCTCCTGCATGCGCTGCATTGCCGTATGCCCGCGAGGCGCTCGTAAGCTTGATCCCAACAAGCTATCCGCTGTTTCCCAGATGCTGAGCAAGGTTTGCGTCGTGCGGAAGGAATGCGAGCTCTTTGTCTAGCGCATACGAAATTGGTGCAATGGGGCCAGGTTAATCTGCACCAACCTGGTGCAAACAAACCTGTCCCCAATGCACCAGAGTGAGGAGTGTCCCCGAGTGCCGGCAGAAAAGGAACGTCCCCAAGTGCTGCCTAAATACCGTTTATCGAAGAAAAAATACCGCTCACCGGTCATAATGACTATTCTGGCTTTGGGCTTGTCTACAATAGCTCCCGTAAAAAGAAATGCGGAAGGTTACCGAGTCCCTCGGACGTGGGCCTAACCAAAGTCTTTGAACGGATGTGTCTCTATGGACGCATTCGCTTGATTTTGGTTGGGCTATATTTATGAAGGGACATGCCACCATGGGTTTCTTTTCTCGCCTGATGGGCGGTTCGGATGAGCAGAAGACTGCAACTTCCGAGTTCGAAATCCTCGCTCCTGTTTCCGGCGAGCTTGTTCATCTAGAAAATACCAATGACCCCGCTTTTAGCGGCCGTGCCGTGGGCGATGGCGTTGCCGTGGTTCCCCAAGAGGGAACGGTGTGCGCTCCTGTTTCCGGTACCGTCGCGGCGCTGTTCCCGACCGAGCATGCACTGGGCATCATGTCCGACGACAGCTCTGCTCAGGTGATGCTGCATATCGGAATCGACACTGTTAAACTTGAGGGCAAGGGCTTCCATGCGCTTGTTGCCCAGGGTGACCATGTCGACGCGGGCCAGCCCCTCGTTGAGGTCGATTTTGACGCGGTCCGCGCCGCCGGCTTCGATCCCACGGTCTTCGTTATCGTGTGCGAGCGTTCGGAGAACTCGACTCTTCGTGAGCACGCTTCCGGCCCTGTTGCTGTTAAAGAGCCTGTCGTCTGGCTTTCCGAGTAAATTCTTTTGGTGGGTACCGTGGTTATCAAGCGAGTTTTCAACAATAACGTCGCAATGGTCACTTCGGACGATGGCTCCGAGCTCATTGTCATCGGTCGAGGCCTCTGCTTTGGCCGTCATGCCGGCGACGCTATCGATGAAGCATCGGTCGAAAAGACCTATGCGCTGCAGGAGGGCACTTCTCAGGATTCGCGTACGATTGACCGCTTGGCACATCTTTTGGAGTCCATCCCCACCGTCAACCTCGTGATTTCCGAGGACATCGTTCAGATGCTTCGTCGAGAGCTCAATGTCGATATCAACGACAAGATCCTCATCGCTCTCGCAGACCATATCAGCCTTGCTTTGGAGCGTGAGCGCAAGGGCGTTCCCTGCGAGAACCCGTTGCTGCTCGAGATCCAGCAGTTCTATCGCAAGGAGTACGCGCTTGCGGGCCGTGCGCTGCAGATTGTCAAGGAGTATATGGGCTTCCAGATGAGCGAAGAAGAGCAGGGTTTTATTACGCTGCATATCGTCAACGCCACCATGCCGCAACGCTCCGACCGTCTCATCATCTCGGTCCAGCTTGTTCGCGACGTGCTCACGATTGTTTCCGAGCGCTATGCTACGACCCTCGATGACACCTCGCTGCCCTATGAGCGTTTCGTCCGCCACCTGCAGTTTTTCGCACAGCGGGCGCTTGACCCCGCGGCCGGGCAGATCAATGACGATGCACTGTTCCGAATCGATGAAACTAAGTATCCGTGCGCGTTCTCGTGCGCGGACGCCATAGCCGCCCACTTGGCGTCTACCTATAACGTTGTCGTTACCGATGCCGAGAAGAGTTATCTCGCATATCACATTGTTAACCTGCTTGGAGAACCTGGTCTCTAGGCATAACGTGCCCACACATCGATTGATATAAGGCAAGGCTCACGGTCTTGTCCAGGGCACACCTATCTCAATTTGCGGAAAAGGAAGGGGAGTACCGCTATGACCGCAAAAAAGAAGTTCAATTTCAAAGCGCCGTTGGAGGTGTTCGCGAAGTCGATCGTTCAGCCGATGATGTATCTCTCGGTTGCCGGCATCCTGCTCATCGTGGGCATCATTCTGACCAACAAGACCATCTGCGCCGTGGTCCCCGTGCTGGGCTCCGGCCCGTTCCAGCTTGTGGGCGCCGTTGTCTATCAGTCGCTGATGTTTATCATCAACAACCTCTCGATTCTGTTCTGCGTGGGCATCGCCGGCGCCATGGCAAAGAAGAACAAGGGCCATGCTTCGCTGATTGCCCTGATGTCGTTCTTCCTGTTCCTGCAGGCTAACAACATCGTGCTCAACGCCACCGGCTCTCTTGCCGAAGCGAGCGGCATGCTCGGTCTTACCGGAACCGGCCAGAGCACCGTTATGGGCATTCAGGTGCTCGATACCGGCGTGTTTGGCGGCATCATTCTTGGTTGCATCACCGGTGCCGTGTTCAACAAGTACTCGAACAAGCAGTTCCCCATTGCCCTTTCGATGTTCTCGGGCGTTCGCTTCCCGTTCCTGATCATGATCATCATCTCCTGGATCATGGGCGCTGGCTTCTGCATCGTTTGGCCTCCGGTTCAGGGTGCCATCTCCTCCGTTGCCGGCATCATTAA
Source organism: uncultured Collinsella sp. (assembly GCA_902406155.1). Classification (GTDB taxonomy): domain Bacteria; phylum Actinomycetota; class Coriobacteriia; order Coriobacteriales; family Coriobacteriaceae; genus Collinsella. The sequence goes on along the minus strand of CABPCW010000084.1, from coordinate 3,687 downwards.
GGAGTCGGGCAACATCGGTCTGTTCATCTACGGCATGCTCAACAAGCTGCTCGTTCCCACCGGTCTGCACCACCTCATCTACACCCCGTTCCAGTTCTCCGATGTGGGCGGCACCCTTACGCTGGGTGATCAGGTTATCGCCGGCGCCTATCCCATCCGTGTCGCCGAGATGGCAATGACGGGCCAGCCCTTCTCCGATAGCACCTACTTCAACAGCTACACCTTCAACAACCTGTGGCCCTACATCGGTATCGGTCTCGCCTTTATCTTCACCGCTTACAAGGGGAACAAGGATAAGACCAAGGCCGTTATCATCCCGCTGATCATCACCGCCGTGCTCTCCTGTGTCACCGAGCCCATGGACTTCCTCTTTGTCTTTGCCGCTCCCGTGCTCTTTGTCGTTCACTCGGTTCTTTCCGGTATCTTCCTGGTCCTGCTCAAGGTCCTCTCCGTGCCCGCTTCGACTGCAGGCGGCATCATCAACATCGTGGTTTCCAACCTGGTTCTTGGTGTCGATAAGACCAACTGGCCGATGATGCTCGTGCTCGGAGTCGTCAACGCCGCGCTGTACTTCTTCCTCTTCACCTTCCTTATTAAGAAGCTCAACCTCCACACGCCTGGTCGCGAGGAAGAGTCCGAGCTCGCCGAGTCCGTTGCCGAGGGCGAGGCCGCCGCGTCTGTCGCGGTGAAGCAGGGCGCTGTTGCCGCAGCTCCCGCAGAGGGCGTCGATGCAGGTATTGCCGACCTGGTCGCAGGTCTTGGCGGCAAGGACAACATCGAGGAGCTCGAGAACTGCTTTACACGTCTTCGCGTGAACGTTAAGAACCCGGACCTCATCGATGAGAACCTCATCAACCACGTGCCCAACAGCGGCATCAACCGCAACGGCAACAATATCCAGATCATCTTTGGCATGAAGGTCGCCGAGATGCGCGACAAGGTCGAAAACGCAATTGAGAAGGAGCAGTAAACAATGATCATTACTCTGTGTGGTGGCGGATCCACCTTTACCCCCGGCATCGTCAAGTCCATCGCTCTGCGCAAGGACGAGCTCGACGTTGACGAGATTCGTCTGTACGACATCAACGAGGAGCGCCAGCGCAAGATCGGCGTGCTCGTGGACTGGATTTTGCACGAGGACCTTGGCCTGGACATCAAGCTCACGGTGACCACCGACAAGGAGACTGCCTTTACGGACGCGAGCTTCGTGTTTGCGCAGATGCGCGTGGGCGGCTATGCCATGCGCGAGCAGGACGAGAAGATTCCGCTGCGTCACGGCTGCGTGGGCCAGGAGACCTGCGGTTGCGGCGGCCTTGCCTACGGCATGCGCACCATCTTCCCCATGGTCGAGCTGATTGACGACGTTGAGAAGTATGCCAAGAAGGACTACTGGATTCTCAACTACTCCAACCCTGCCGCCATCGTGTCCGAGGGCTGCCGCGTGCTGCGTCCCAACGCTCGCATCATCAACATCTGCGACATGCCGATCGCGATTATCGACGTGGTTTGCGCCGCGCTCGATATCGACAAGAAGGATGTCGAGTACGATTACTTTGGTCTCAACCACTTTGGTTGGTTCACCTCGATCCGCCACAAGGGCGAGGAGGTGCTCCCGCAGCTGCGCGAGTACATCAAGGAGCACGAGATTCTGCTGCCCGATTCGTACCTCAAGGGCATGGGCTCGCTGATGTCCAAGAAGCCCGAGGAGGCCACTGACGAGCACCCCGAGCAGAACCGCCACACCAAGGGCAGCTGGTACTACGTCTGGAAGGGCGAGTACGAGATCATGGAGTGCTTCCCGGAGTACCTGCCCAACACGTACCTGAACTACTACCTGCAGCAGAAGGAGTTCGTCGAGCATTCCAACCCCGAGCGCACCCGTGCTAACGAGGTTGAGGAGACGCGTGAGAAGAACCTCTTTGATGGTATCGATCACTACGAGAAGACGGGCGAGATCGACGAGAGCACGTTCTATGCGGGCAGCCACGGCGACTGGATTGCCGACCTGGCTATCGCTCTGAAGAACGACACCAAGCAGCGCTTCCTGGTCATTTGCGAGAACAAGGGCGCTATCCCCAACATGCCCTACGACGCTATGGTCGAGCTGCCTGCCTACATTGGCAAGAACGGCCCCGAGGTCATCAGCCGCGACAACATTCCTCTGTTCCAGCAAGGTCTTATGATGCAGCAGCTGAACTCCGAGAAGCTCGTGGTCGAGGCTACGATCGAGGGTTCGTACGAGAAGGCGCTCAAGGCCTTCACACTCAACAAGACCGTGCCGTCGATGAAGGTCGCCAAGGAGGTTCTCGACGACATGATCGAGGCCAACAAGGACTTCTGGCCCGAGCTTAAGTAAAGGCAACAGGGTCGCTGGCCGCATACCTAGAGCAATGCCCCGTCCACGTGATTGCGTGGACGGGGCATTGTCATTTGGTAACGCGTTTTATCAAATATGGCATTTATCTGCGGTAATGTTCGTTTTCACCGCTAAGGACGACGTTTCATACCGCCTGCCGAACCGTGTCGCTGCCAAACAATTTTATAGGTCAGTGTTGTGCGTGTAGCAACTTCGCTCGGTTTCGCCTCCGGGCTGCCATGTGAGAGGGGATCTTATGGCTCGACTGCACGTAATGGAACGCAGCCACGCTCAGGCCGTCATGGACGACCTGCACGATGCGCTCGGACGCCGTCTGGCGGTGAGTTCGCTCGCCCCGTGTCCCGTTGAGTTTACGGCAGCGCTCGTTAACCTGTGCTCCACCCAGAGCTGCGGCAAGTGCACACCCTGCCGTGTGGGCCTGAGCGCGCTGAGCGACTTGCTCGCCGATGTGCTCGAAGGGCGCGCCGATGAGTCCACGCTCAACCTGATTGAGCGCACGGCCCGCACCATCTACCTTTCGAGCGACTGCGCCATCGGCTACGAAGCCGGCGCCATGGCACTCACGGCCATTCGCGGCTTCCGTGACGATTTTGAGCATCACATCCGCGAGTACTCCTGCGGCTTTGACCGCGAGGCCCGCGTCCCGTGCGTCTCGGGCTGCCCGGCGCACGTCGACATTCCCGGTTACATCTCGCTCGTCGAGGCAGGCCGGTATGCCGACGCCGTCAAGGTCATCCGCAAGAACAACCCACTGCCGCTCGTCTGCGGCTTGGTGTGCGAGCATCCCTGCGAGATGCATTGCCGCCGCGGCATGGTCGATGATCCCATGAACATCCTCGCCCTCAAGCGTTTTGCCGTTGAGCACAGCGACCTCAACGACCACAAGCCGCATGTAGTGGACGACACCGGTAAGCGCGTCGCCGTGATCGGCGGCGGCCCGGCCGGCCTTTCCTGTGCCTACTACCTGGCCGTGATGGGTCATAAGGTGACCATCTTTGAGCAGCGCCACCACATGGGCGGCATGCTGCGCTACGGCATTCCCAGCTACCGTCTGCCGCGCGAGCGCCTGCAGGCCGAGATCGACTGGATCTTGAGCGCCGGCATCGACGTTGAGCTCGATCACTCCGTCAACGGCGAGGAACTTGCCCGCCTGCGCGACGAGTTCGATGCCGTCTACCTGGCCATTGGCGCCCACAGCGATAAGAAGCTCGGCCTTCCGGGCGAGGAAGCGCTCGGCGTGGAGTCGGCCGTCAAGATGCTGCGCGCCATCGGCGACGACGCGCTGCCCGACCTGAGCGGCCAGCGCGTGT